>JBBRZP010000005.1:0-51911 GCA_038236565.1 Burkholderiales bacterium
ACGGTCGGGCTGGTGCTGGTGTGGGTCATGGCGGTTCTCGCGGGGTGCAGGAGTGCAGTGCGCTATCGTGCCAGAGCCGACGATGAAGCGCCTGACCCGAGCCCCCAACCTGGCCATCGCCACCCTGTGGGCCGACATGCTCAGCAACGCAGGCATCGCGGCCACCGTGCAGCGCATGTATGCCAGCAGCATCGCCGGCGAGCTCCCGCCCGACCAGGCGCTTCCCGAAGTCTGGATCACCGACGACGACGAGCTCGAGCGAGCGCGCGCGCTGCTGCACGAGCTGCGTCATCCCGTGCACCGGCACTGGGTCTGTCCGTCGTGCCGGGAGCGTGTCGACGGGCCGTTCGAGGAATGCTGGAACTGCGGCGCGGCGATGCCGCCGACGTGAGCGCCGACGCGCTCGTCCGCGCTAGAACGTGCCCGGGTACGCGCCGCCGTCGGCGAGGAGGTTCTGGCCCGTGATGTAGCCCGCGGGCACGCTGCACAGGAACGCGCAGATCGCGCCGAACTCCTCGGCGCTGCCGAAGCGCTGCGCCGGGATGTTGCGCTTCCTCTCTTCGGCGAGCACGTCGATCGACTTGCCCGTCTTCTCCGACGCGCCCTTCATCGTCGCGCGCAACCGGTCGGTGTCGAACGCGCCGGGCAAGAGGCCGTTGATGGTCACGCCGCGCGCCGCGAGCTTGCTCCTCGCCAACCCTGCGACGAAGCCGGTGAGACCGCTGCGCGCGCCGTTCGACAAGCCGAGGATGTCGATCGGCGCCTTGACCGCGCCGGAGGTGATGTTGACGACGCGCCCGAAGCCACGCTCGGCCATCTTGTCGACGGTCGCCTTCATCAGCTCGATCGGCGTCAGCATGTTGGCGTCGACGGCCTTGATCCAGGCGTCGCGATCCCAGTCGCGGAAGTCGCCCGGCGGCGGGCCGCCGGCGTTGTTGATCAGGATGTCGACCTGCGGACACGCGGCGAGCGCGGCAGCGCGGCCGGCCTCGGTCGTGATGTCGCCGACGACGGCGCGCACCTCGCCGCCACCGCCGAGCGAGCGCAACTCCTGCAGCGTCGCCTCGAGCGCGTCGGCGCCGCGTGCGGTGACGACGACGTTGACGCCCTCCTTCGCGAGCGCGAGCGCGCAGCCCTTGCCGAGCCCCTTGCTCGCCGCACACACCAGCGCCCACTTGCCTGTCAGTCCGAGGTCCATCGCATCGTTCCTTTCATCGTGCCTTCGTGAGCAGCCAGATGCCCGTCAGCACGAGCACCGTGCCGGCCAGGATCCAGCCCGTGAACGGCTCGCCGAGGATGGCGATGCCCATCAGGATCGTCGACAGCGGGCCGATCATTCCGGTCTGCGCGACGACGGTCGCGCCGACGCGCTCGATCGCCATCATCACCATCAGCACCGGCGCGAAGGTGCACGCGGTCGCGTTCAGCACCGAGAGCCAGAGCACCGCCGGATCGACCGTCGCCGCCGAGAGCGGCCGCAGCACCAGGAACTGGGCGATGCAGAACACGCACGCCACGCTCGTCGCCAGACCGGTGAGGCGCACGGCGCCGAGGCGATTCACCTCCTCGCCGCTGGCGACGAGGTAGATCGCGTAGCTGATCGCGCTCGCGAACACCAGCCCGGCGCCGAGCGCGGCGGCGGCGCCCTGGAACGAGACCTCGTGTCCGAACACGAGCAGCACGCCGCAGTAGCTGACGGCGAGCGCCATGACCTGGCGCCAGGTGACCTTGCGCTTGAAGAGGAAGACGCCGAGCGCGAGCACGAGCGTCGGGTTCATGTACAGGATCAGCCGCTCCAGGCTCGCCGTGATGTAAGCCAGGCCGGCGAAGTCGAGGAAGCTGGCGAGGTAGTAGCCGGAAAAGCCCAGGCCGGTGACGACAAGCCAGTCGCGTTTCGTCAGCGCCGGTCGGCCGCGGCCCGCCCACCAGGCCAGCGCGACGAAGAGCGGCAGCGCGAACAGCATCCGGTACATGATCAGCGTCACCGCGTCGACGCCGTGCCGGTAGGCGAGCTTGACGATGATCGCCTTGCCGGAAAACGCGATCGAGCCCGCCATCGCAAGCGCGAGGCCGGGCCAGACCGGCCGCGTCTCCTGCAGCTCGAGCGACGCCGGCGCTTGCGGCGACGCCGCGACAGCGTCGGCCGGCATCAGAAGCCGGCGGCCTGCCCGTCGCGGCGCGGATCGCTCGCGGCAACGTAACCCTCGACCGCCGGATCGCCGAGGCGCCAGATGAACTGGCCGGCGCCGAAGTCCTGGTAGCTGTCCTGGATGACCTCGACCTCGTGGCCGCGGGCGACGAGACCCTCGACCGTCGCCGCCGCCATCGTCGCCTCGACGTTGATCTTGAGGCCCTCGTTGAAGCGCCAGCGCGGCGCGTCGCAGGCCGCCTGCGGCTGCTGGCGATGCGCGAGCATGCGCACGATCGTCTGCAGGTGCGCCTGCGGCTGCATGTTGCCGCCCATGATGCCGAAGCTCATCTGCGGCCGGCCGTCCTTGGTGAGGAACGCCGGGATGATGGTATGGAACGGACGCTTGCCCGGCGCGACGCAGTTCGGGCTCGCCGCGTCGAGGTGGAAGCCGTGGCCGCGGTTCTGCATCGAGACGCCCCACTCCGGCACGACGACGCCCGAGCCGAAGCCCATGTAGTTGCTCTGGATGAAGCTCACCATCATGCCACCCTCGTCGGCGGCGCTGAGGTAGATCGTGCCGCCCTTGACCGGATTGCCGGCGCCGAAGCGCTGCGCCCGCTTCGGGTCGATCAGCTTCGCTCGGCCGGCGAGATAGCCGTCGTCGAGCATCTCCGCGGTGCCGAGGCGCATGCCTTCGCGCTGATCGGCGACGTGCGCGTAGACGTCGGCGAATGCGAGCTTCATCGCTTCGATCTGAAGGTGCTGCGACTCGGCGCCATCGACGGGCAACGACTCGATGTCGAAGTGGCGCAGGATGCCGAGCGCGACGAGCGCGCCGATGCCCTGGCCGTTCGGCGGGATCTCGTGCAGGCGGTGCCCGAACGTGTCGATGCCGATCGGCTCGACCCACTCCGGCCGGTACGACGCGAAGTCGCTCGCTGTCATCGACCCGCCGTTGGCGCGTGAGTGCGCCTCGGCAGCCTCGGCGATCTCGCCGCCGTAGAACGCCTGGCCGCGCGTCGCCGCGATCGTCTTCAGCGCCCGCGCGGCGGCGGGAAACGCGAAGCGCTCGCCGACCTCGGGCGCGCGCCCGTGCGGCAGGAACGCCTCGGCCCAGCCGGGCATCGATCCGAGCAGCGGCGCGGCCGCGAGCCACTTCTGCTGGACGATGATCGGCATCGCGTAGCCGCGCTCGGCGATCTCGATCGCGGGCGCAAGCAGATCGGCGAAGGACAGCTTGCCGAAGCGCTCCGAGAGCTTCACCCATGCAGCGACCGCCCCGGGAACCGTGACCGAATCCCAGCCGCGCATCGGGGGACGCGTCGGATCGGCGCCGTACTTGCGCCGGAAGTAGTCGGGCGTCCACGCCGCCGGTGCCGGGCCGGAGGCGTTCAGTCCGTGCAGCTTCTTGCCGTCCCAGAGGATGCAGAACGCGTCGGAGCCGAGGCCGTTGCTGCATGGCTCGACGATCGTCATCACCGCCGCGGCGGCGATCGCGCCGTCGACGGCATTGCCACCCTGCTGGATCATGCGCAGGCCGGCCTGGGCGGCGAGCGGATGCGAGGTCGAGACGACGTTGCGCGCGAAGACGGGAGCGCGCGTCGAGGGGTAAGCCGTCTTCCAGTCGAAGTTCATGCCGCGAGTATCGGCGCTTCCGCGCCGGGCGTTGCGGCCCGACTCAGTCTTCCGAGAACGCGACCTCGCGCTTCTTGCTGATCGAGGGCAGCGTCACGATCACGATCAGCAGCGCGGCCGCGATCAGCAGGCCCGATGACAGCGGCCGGGTGACGAAGGTGCCCCAGTCGCCGCGCGAGAGCAGCAGCGCGCGGCGCAGGTTCTCTTCCATCATCGGCCCGAGGATGAAGCCGAGCAGCAGCGGCGCCGGCTCGCAGCTCAGCTTGTAAAAGAGATAGCCAACGAACGCGAAGAGTGCGGTGAGGTAGACGTCGAAGTTGCTGTTGTTGAGGGAGTAGACGCCGATGCAGCAGAACAGCGTGATCGCCGGGAACAGGAAGCGATAGGGCACGGTGAGCAGCTTGATCCACATGCCGATCAGCGGCAGGTTGAGGATCACGAGCATCGCGTTGCCGACCCACATCGAGGCGATCAGGCCCCAGAAGAGCTGCGGGTTCGAGGTCATCACCTGCGGGCCCGGCTGGATACCCTTGATCGTCATCGCGCCGACCATGAGGGCCATCACCGCGTTGGGCGGGATGCCGAGCGTGAGCATCGGGATGAACGAGGTCTGCGCGCCGGCGTTGTTGGCCGACTCCGGGCCGGCGACACCCTGGATCGCGCCCTTGCCGAACGGGATGCGCGGGTTGCGCGTCAGCTTCTTCTCGACCGTGTACGAGGCGAACGACGCGAGCAGCGCGCCGCCGCCCGGCAGGACGCCGAGGATGGAGCCGAGCGCTGTACCGCGCAGCACCGACGGCCAGGCTTCCTGGAAGTCGCGCTTGTCGGGCCATAGGCCCTTCACCTTGCTGGTGAAGACCTCGCGATGCTCCGCTGGCTGGCCGAGGTTGGAGATGATCTCGCCGAAGCCGAACACGCCCATGGCGATGACGACAAAGCCGATGCCGTCGGTGAGCTGCGGGATGTCGAAGCTGTAGCGGGCGGTGCCCGAGATGACGTCGGTGTTGATCTGCGCGAGCAAGAGGCCGAGCAGGATCATCGCGATCGCCTTGATGAGCGAGCCGGAAGCGAGGACGACCGCGCCGATCAGGCCGAGCACCATCAGCGAGAAGTATTCAGCCGGGCCGAACTTGAACGCGAGCTCGGTGAGCGGCGGCGCGAAGGCGGCGATGATGACCGTGCCGACGCAGCCGGCGAAGAAGGAGCCGAGGGCCGCCACCGAGAGCGCGGCACCGGCGCGGCCCTGGCGCGCCATCTGGTAGCCGTCGATCGCCGTCACCACCGACGACGATTCGCCCGGTACGTTGATCAGGATCGCGGTCGTCGAGCCGCCGTACTGGGCGCCGTAGTAGATGCCCGCCAGCATGATCAGCGCCGGCGTCGCGTCGAGCGCGTAGGTCGACGGCAGCAGCATCGCGATCGTCGCGACCGGACCGATGCCGGGGAGAACGCCGATCAGCGTGCCGAGCATGCAGCCGAAGAACCCGTAGAGCAGGTTCGAGAAGGTGAAGGCGACGCCGAAGCCGATGCCGAGGTTGTGAAGGAGATCCATGCGGGCCCGCTGTGCTGTGAGTCGGTTGCGACCGGACGCGCCGGGCGCTAGCCGAGAAAGCGAGGCCAGACCGGGATGGTCAGCTTCAGCCCGTAGACGAAGATCAGCCAGGAGAACAAGGTCAGGACGATCGCGTTGATGGCGACGCCTTTCCAGTGGAACTCGTCACCGGCCAGGCTGGTGATGACGATCAGCACCGGCACCGTGAGGGCGAGGCCGATCGGCTCGAGCATCAGTCCGAACACGGAGATCGCCACGACGATGATGATCAGTGGCCGCCAGGCGAACGGGCCAACCCGGTCGCCGCCTTCGCTCTCGATCGTCAGCGCCTTGAAGAGGACGATCGAGCCGAGCAGGGCGAGCAGGACGGCGAGCCCGAGCGGGAAATAGCCGGCGCCCGGATGCGCCGAGAGCTGCGACATGCGCGCCCACAGGTTGGCAGCGCACGGATTGGCGGGTGGGCAGGCCGGGCCCATGCTGTAGTTCGTCGCACCGATCGCGAAGACGACGCCGACCGCGATGAACATCAAACCCGACCAGAAATCGCGCTCGCTCTTGATCTTCACGAAACCTCGCTGCCATGCGGTGACCGGCGATTCTAGGGAGCGACCCTCCCGGGCCATGTCTGGTTTACACCGAGCGCACCCGGTGCGCGGCGGCTATTCCCAGGCCGGCGTCGCGCGCAGGACTTCGTCGAGCGTGGTGACGCCTTCGGCGACCTTCATCGCGCCGGCCAGGCGCAGCGGCCGCAGCCCATCCTGCAGCGCCTGCGCACGCAGCTTGCTCTCGTCGCAGATCGGCTGGATGGCGCTTCGCGCCGCATCGCTCACGGTGAGCAGCTCGAAGAGACCTGCCCGGCCTCGAAAGCCGGTCATCCGGCATTCGAGGCAGCCGACCGCCTTGTACGGGCGCACGCCGCCGTTCAGGCGCCAGGGCTTGACGACCTCGTGCAGCGTCTCGCGCGTGACCTCCTCGTCGGGCTGCTTGCAGGCGACGCAGAGCGTGCGCACCAGGCGCTGCGCGAGCACGCCGATCAGCGTCGAGCCGATCAGGTAGGGCGCGACGCCGAGGTCGTTGAGGCGGGTGATCGCCGAGGCGGAATCGTTGGTGTGCAGCGTCGAGAAGACGAGGTGGCCGGTGAGCGACGCCTGGATCGCCATGTCGGCGGTCGGCAGGTCGCGGATCTCGCCGACCATGATGATGTCCGGGTCCTGGCGCATCAGCGCGCGCAGGCCTTCGGTGAAGCCGAGGTCGATGCCGCTCTGCACCTGCGTCTGGTTGAACGCCGGCTGGATCATCTCGATCGGGTCCTCGATCGTGCAGACGTTGACCTCGTCGGTCGCGAGGCGCCGGAGCGTGGAGTAGAGCGTCGTGGTCTTGCCCGAGCCGGTCGGTCCGGTGACGAGGATGATCCCGTGCGGCCGCGCGACCAGCTCTTCCCAGCGCCGGCCATCGTGGTTGCCGAAGCCGAGACTTTCCAGCGTCTTGACGGTGGTGTCGGGATCGAAGATCCGCATCACCATCTTCTCGCCGAAGGCCGTGGGCAGCGTCGAGAGCCGCATTTCCACTTCGTCGCCCGCGGGGTTGCGGACCTTGATGCGGCCGTCGAGCGGACGGCGCCGCTCGATCACGTCCATCCGTCCGAGCAGCTTGACGCGCGCGACCATCGCGCTCATCACGCCCGGCGGCAATTGGTAGACGGTGTGCATCACGCCGTCGATGCGGAATCTGATGACGCTGCGCTCGCGCCGCGGCTCGAGGTGGATGTCGGACGCGCGCTGGTCGAACGCGTATTGCCAGAGCCAGTCGACGACCTGGATGACGCCCGAGTCGTTGGCATCGAGCTGCTTGCCGGACTTGCCGAGCTCGACCAGCTGCTCGAAATTGGCAAGCGCCGCCGACTCGCCCATCTTGGTCGCGTTGCGCACCGAGCGCGAGAGCGCGTAGAACTCGGTCGTGTAGCGCGCGATCTCGACCGGATTGACGACGACGAGGCGGATCGTGCGCCGCGTGTGCGCCTCGATCTCGGGCACCCAGAGCACGTCGAGCGGCTCGCAGGTGGCGATCGTCACCTCGGTCGTGCCGAAGCTGAGCGGCAGCGCGTGGCGCCGCTCGGCGTACTGGATCGACATCACGTCGGCGACGCGGCCGACATCGACCTTGAGCGGATCGATGCGCGCGTAGGGCAGCTTGCAGCGGCGCGCGAGCCATTCGGTCAGCGTCTCGGTGTCGAGCACCTTGCCGTCGCCCAGGCGCGTGAGGCCGGCGCTGCCGAGCCGCACGAGCGGGTGCTGGGCGCTGTTGCCGCCGGCGAATCGGCGCGCGGTCCGCTCGACGTCCTCGGCGCTCAGGATCTTGTCGTCGCGCAGCCAGGCGAGCACCGTGCGCCAGGTGAGCTTGCCGCTCGAGACGACGTTGAGCGTGAGATCGGTCTGGGCGAAAGTCGACGTGCTGCGACCGGGCGAGATCGAGCGCTCCATGTCGCTTTCGCGGCCAAGGGCGGCGTCGCGCGTTGGCGTGATCGGGCGGGCGCCAGCGGCCGCGAGGTCGCGCTGCACCGACCGAAGCGCCGCGGCCGCTGGATCCTTGCCGGTTTCCGTGGGCACGATCTTGGGTTTCATTCGGGGAGGTCGTCGGGCAAAAGGGCCGCTGGCGCGGGCCGCATCATGCGCAGCCACTTGCGGGCCGGCAGCTCCCAGCGAGTTTCGATGTTTTCGGCACGCCGGGCAAGCTCGTCCCGGGCGGGTAACGTGACATGCTTCATCGCCAGGACGACGGTGTTGCCCTCGCGCGTCGGCTTGAGCGTGAGAACGGCGTTTGCGCCGAAGGCGGCGGCGATGCGCGCGGCACTGGTCTCGAAGCTCGCATCGCGGCCGAACAGGTTCACGGTCATGACGCCGCCGTCGGCGAGAAGCTCGAAGCAGGCGCGGTAGAAGCGCGCGCTGTCGAGCACCGGGCTGGCGGCTTCGTGATCGTAGAGATCGACGCACAGGACGTCGGCGGTGTCACGATGCTCCGGTGCGGTCACGTAGGCGAGCGCGTCGCCTCGGATCACGTCGAACTTGTCCGATGCGGCGGGCAGTCGAAACCAGATCCGGCAGGCATCGACGACGCGCGGGTTGAGCTCCACGACCGTGGTGCGCATCTTCAGCTTCTTCGCGCAAAAGCGCGTGATCGCGCCTGCGCCGAGGCCGAGCTGCACCGCGTGCCCGGTGGCCAGCGTCGCCGGATCGCACAAGAGCATCCACACCATCATCCGGCGCACGTACTCGAGCTCGATCGCGAGCGGATCGTCGATGCGCATCGCGCCCTGGATCCAGGGCGTGCCGAGATGCAGGTAGCGGACGCCGTCCGATTCCGAGATCGTGACTTCCGGCAGCGGCTCGCTCGTCCTCGCGCTCATGCGGCAGCGCCGATGAGCGCCGCGAGGCGGGGCAGCGAGCGCAAGGCATTGGCGCTGGTCGCGGCGGCGAATTCAGCCGCTGACACGCCGCGCAGCATCGCGAGCTCTGCGCCGATGCGCGCCAGCTCGGCCGACTCGTTGCGCATCGACGCGCCCGCGGCGCGTGCTTGCGCCGTGCGGTAGAGCCATTGCGGCGCAATGTCGGGCGCGTCGGTCTCCATCACGATCGCGTCGACCGGCACGGCCTGGCCGACGCGCCGGATCCTGAGCGCGCGATCGAACGTGAAGGCGCCGCCGAAGCCGAGTCGAAAGCCGAGCCCGACGAACGCCTCGGCCTGCTGCGCGCTGCCGTTGAAGGCGTGAGCGATGCCGCCGTGGCCGGGCGTGCGGCGCAGGTGCTTGAGCACGACGTCGACCGCGCGTCGCACGTGCAACAGCACGGGCAACCCGAAATCGTCGGCGAGCGCGAGCTGGGCCGAGAAGAAGCGCGCCTGGCGCTCGCGGTCGAGGCCGGCAACGAAATGATCGAGGCCGATCTCGCCGACCGCGACCAGGCGCGGATCGTCGCGGCACTGCGTGAGCGCCGCGCGCAGCACGCCGAGATCGCCGTCGGCGGCGCGATCGGCGGACATCGGATGGATGCCGAGCGCGTACGACAGGCCGTGGCGATGCGCCAGCTCGCGCACTCGTGCGAAATTGCCGGCATCGACGGCCGGCAACACGATCTGCACGACGCCTGCCGCGCGCGCCCGCGCGACGACGTCGTCGCGGTCGGCGTCGAACTCGGCGGCGTCGAGATGGCAGTGCGTATCGATCCAATCCGGTGCGCCGTCGCCCGCTGCGAGCACCGCCCGGGCGCTCCGCGCGAGCGCTCGATCCGACGGTGAAGGGTGCGACATCGCCGCCATGATGCCTCGCTCGCCGCGACACCCCTCGCCTCTGACAAGACATGCCTGCCGTGCTACCGTATCGACGAAGGTCGGCAGCTCCCGGCGGCGCAAGTCTTGCGTCACCGATCGGCCGGCCTCCGCGGCCCGGATGACCCCGATGAAACGAGTCCCGCTGTACAGCCGTTCGCAACGCCCAGTCGAGGCCGAGACCGAGGCAGCGCCCGTCGCGCCGGCGAGCGGCGACGGTTCGGCGTCCGGCTCGAGGCGGTCGCGCCTGGCGGGCACGCTGCTCAGGCACGAGCGCCGGCTCTGGACACTCGCCGTCATCGGCCTGGCAGCAGCGATCTGGTGGCTCGGCCCGACGTTCAATGCCAAGCCGCCCCTGACCTTCGAGCAGATCGAGGCCGGCGTCCGCCAGTCGATCGAGGACAAGCCGCTGATATCGCCGGCGTCGCGCGCCTACGACTCGATCATCCCGTCGGTCGTGCGCGTCGTCGGCCTGATGACCGAAGGCGACGATGGCTCTGACGCCAAGGAAGGCACCCCGGTCGAGCGCGGCATCGGCACCGGCGTCGTCATCATCGACAACGGCACGATCCTGACCAACCTGCACGTCGTCGCCGGCGCCAAGAAGGTCCGCGTGACCTTCTTCGACGGCTCCGAGTCGGACGCCGTCGTCCTCAGCACGCAGCCCGAGAACGACCTGGCGGTGTTGCGCGCCAGGACCATTCCCGACGATCTCGAGGCCGCGACGATGCGCTCGACCGCCGACCTCGCTTCGGGCGATCGCATCATCGCCGTCGGCTTCCCGTTCGGCATCGGGCCGTCGGTGTCGGAGGGCATCGTCTCCGGCCTGAAGCGCCAGTTCCGATCGCCCGACGGCCAGCAGATGCTCACCAACCTGATCCAGTTCGACGCCGCGGCGAACCCCGGCAATTCCGGCGGGCCGCTGGTGACGATGGACGGCGAGGTGGTGGGCATCGTCACCGCGATCCTGAATCCGAACCGTCAGCGCGTCTTCATCGGCATCGGCTTCGCCGTGCCGATCGAGAACGCCGCGGCCGCCGCCGGCATGCCGCCGTTCTGACGCCGCCCCGCGACCTCCTCGTCATCCGAAGCGCCGGCGCCGCGCCGATCCCATTCCTTCTTCTCCACGCAGGCACGCGATGACCGACTCCTCTTCGATCCCGGCCGAAGCCGCCAACCTCATGGAGCGCGTGCTCTACGAGGTCAAGCGCGTCGTCGTCGGCCAGGACCACTTCCTCGAGCGCGTGATGGTGGCGGTGCTGGCGCAAGGCCACCTGCTCGTCGAGGGTGTTCCCGGCCTGGCCAAGACGCTCACCGTGAAGACGCTGGCGCAGACGCTGCGCGGCACCTTCAAGCGGATCCAGTTCACGCCGGATCTCGTGCCCGCCGACCTCGTCGGCACGCGCATCTTCAATCCGCGCACCGGCGAGTTCTCGACCTCGCTCGGCCCCGTGTTCACGCACCTGCTGCTCGCCGACGAGATCAACCGCGCGCCCGCCAAGGTGCAGAGCGCGCTGCTCGAGGTGATGCAGGAGCGGCAAGTCACGATCGCCGGCGAGACCCACAAGGTGCCCGAGCCCTTCCTCGTGATGGCGACGCAGAACCCGATCGAGACCGAAGGCACGTATCCGCTGCCGGAGGCGCAGGTCGACCGCTTCATGATGAAGGTGCTCGTCGACTACCCGAGCGAGGAAGAGGAGTTCGTGATCGCCCAGCGCGTCACCGGACCGTCGGTGACGATGAGCCCGATCGCGAGCATGGGCCAGTTGCTGGAGCTGCAGCAGGAGTGCCGCAAGGTCTACGTCGACCCGTCGCTGATCCAGTACGCCGTCAAGCTCGTCAGCGCGACGCGCCGGCCCGATCGCTACGACCTGGCCGACGTCGGCAAGTACCTCACCTTCGGCTGCAGCCCGCGCGCGACCATCGGCCTGATCGAAGGCGCCCGCGCGCTCGCGTTCATGCGCGGCCGCAGCTACGCGCTGCCCGAGGACATGACCGGCCTCGTCGGCGACGTCATGCGCCATCGCCTCGTGCTCTCGTACGAAGCGCTCGCCGAAGGCATCGACGCCGACACCGTGATCTCGCGCGTGATGAAGAAGATCCCGGTGCCGGACAAGCCGCTCGCGACGAGTGTCGACGCCGCGCGATGAGCGAGCCGACCCCGAGCCTGGAAGGCGCCCTCGGCGAAAGCGCCGGCGCGCTGCTGAAGCGGCTCGAGTGGACCGTGCTGCGCCGCCTCGACGGCGTGCTCCAGGGCGACCATCGCACGCTGATGCGCGGCGCCGGGCTCGACCTCGCCGACCTGCGCGAATACCAGCACCACGACGACGTCCGCCACATCGACTGGAACGTCACCGCACGGCTGCAGCAACCGTACGTGCGCCAGTTCACCGAGGACCGCGAGCTCTCGGCGTGGTTCCTGGTCGACCTCTCCGCGAGCGTCGACTTCGGCTCGAACCGGCGCACCAAGCGGATGATCGCGCGCGAGTTCGTCGCCGTGCTGGCGCGGCTCCTGACGCGCCACGGCAACCGCGTCGGCGCTTTGCTCTACGGCACCAGCGTCGACACCATGCTGCCGGCGCGCGGCGGCCGGATGCACGTCCTCGAGCTGCTCCAGCGCATGGCGGCGCGGCCTGCCGAAGCCGCGGCGGGCGCGACCGACCTGCGCGAGCTCGTCGCCGCCGCGCAGCGCACGATCAAGCGGCGCTCGACGATCTTCGTGATCTCCGACTTCATCAGCTCGCCCGGCTGGGAGAAGACGCTCGGCACGCTGGCGCTGCGCCACGAGGTGACGGCCGTGCGCCTCTTCGACGCCCTCGAGATGCACCTGCCCGACATCGGCCTGGTGACGATGAGGGACGCCGAGACCGGCGAGCAGATCGTCGTCGACACCCACCACCGCGGCTTTCGCGACCGCTTCGCGGCCGCGGCCGCGAAGCGCGAGACGACGCTTCACGCGTCGCTGGCGAAGGCCGGCGTCGACACGCTCGAGCTCGGCACCGACGACGACCTGGTCGACGCCGTGCTCCGCTTCACCGAACTGAAGAAGCAGCGCAGCCGCCTGGCCAACTGGAGCGGCGCGCGCAACCGCTCGATCGCGCACGTCCGGCCGGCCGCGACCACGTCCGGCGGGAGAGCGTCATGACGCCGGCCGCGCCCTGGATGACCTTCCTCTGGCCGTCGATGCTGTGGGCGATGCTCGTCCTGCCGGTCGCCATCCTGCTCTACTGGTTCCTGATCACGCGGCGCAAGAAGACGCACCTCCGCTACGCCAATCTCGGCCTCGTCAAGGAAGCGCTCGGCTCGCGCAGCGCCTGGCGCCGCCACGTGCCGCCGGTGCTGATGTTTCTCGCGCTGGCGACGCTGCTCTTCGCCTCGTCGCGGCCGGCGACGCTGATCACGCTGCCGTCCGCGCAGGAGACGATCGTGCTGGCGATGGACGTCTCCGGCAGCATGCGCGCCGCCGACGTACAGCCGAACCGCCTGGTCGCCTCTCAGGAAGCGGCCAAGGCCTTCGTCGCCGACCTGCCGAGGAACGTGAAGATCGCTGTCGTCTCGTTCGCCGGCACCGCCGCCGTCGTGCAGGCGCCGACGCTCAGCCGCGACGACGTGAACGCCGCGATCGACCGCTTCCAGCTGCAGCGCGGCACGGCCATCGGCAGCGGCATCGTGCTGTCGCTGGCGACGCTCTTTCCCGAGGCCGGCATCGACCTGTCGCAGATCACCGGCGAGCGGCGCATGCCGCCCGGCCCGAACGACAAGGCACCGCCCGACTTCAAGCCGGTGCCGCCGGGCTCGTACTCGTCGGCGGCCATCATCCTGCTCACCGACGGCCAGCGCACCACCGGCCCCGACTCGCTCGAGGCCGCGAAGATGGCGGCCGACCGCGGCGTTCGCATCTACACCGTCGGCATCGGCACCAAGGAAGGCGAGACGATCGGCTTCGAGGGCTGGTCGATGCGCGTGCGCCTCGACGAGGAGACGCTCAAGTCGATCGCCAAGCTCACCAGCGCCGACTACTTCTATGCCGGCACCGCGGCCGACCTGAAGAAGGTCTACCAGGGGCTCAGCACGCGGCTGATCGTCGAGAAGAAGGAGACCGAGATCAGCGCCCTCCTCGCCGCCCTCGGCGCCGGGCTGATGCTGATCGCCGCGGGCCTCTCCGTGTGGTGGTTCGGACGCGTCGCCTGACGCCGCCGCCGACACGTTTGATCACGTTCGTCCCGAACATCCCGTTACCGAGTTGACGGGATCGACACGATCGCCCCCTTGAGGGGCGACACAAACCTGCCGAAGCAGACTTTGTACCGGCCGTGACTGCGGCGCTCTGCGTTGCGGGGCACGAGCCGACGTACCTTCAGGCTTCGAAGACGAAGTCGTCCAGGCAAAGGCAGGTCGAATGAGCACGTACCGGTTGTACAAGTCCCCAGAGGGCGACATCGTTCGCGTCAAGATGGGCTTCTCGTGGCAGGCGTTCTTCATCGGCTCGATGAAGGCGATCGTCAGGCGCACGTGGCTGCTGGTGGCCATCGGCCTGGCCTACTACGTGGGCGAGGCCTACTTCAACGGCGCGCCGACGCCGACCTCGCGCACCGCCGCGGTCGCGCTCGCGGGCTTCGGCTTCTACGCCGTCTACATGCTCTTTTGCGGCGTCAACGGCAACCGGTGGCTGTGCGGGTCGCTGCGCCGTCGCGGCTTCACCCTGATCGGCGAGGAGCGCCGCTGACGCCACGCGGCGGTCTGCATCAGCCGAAGCGGCCGTGCAGGAACCAGCCGCTCCCGTTCGCGCCCGAGGCCGATAGCGGCAAGCGGGCGCGGTAGATCCAGACCAGCGCGCCGTCGGCCGCCTCGGCGATGAAGTAGTCGCGCTCGGCGAGACCGGCGTCCCACCAGCCGGCCTCGATCCGCTCGGGGCCCGAGAGCAGGCTGAGCGGACGGCCGTCGAGCAGGGGACGCGAGCGCCGCTCCTGCAGCGGCTCGCACACCGGCTGCAGCCACACCGGGCGCGCCGAGGCCGCCATCGCCTCGATCCCCTGCGCCGCAGATCCTGCGGGCGCGTCGCGGCGACCTTTCGAGCGCGCAGCGCGCTGCGGCCGGGCGCCGGCATCGGCGCGACTCATCCCGCTCGCCCGCTCGGGTCGATGGTCCTCGACCGCGCCCAGGCACTGCACCTGGTCGGCGCCCAGGCGCGCCTGCAGGCGCTCGATCAATCGCGTCAGGCCTTCGTTCTCGCTCTGCCGCGTCGGGAACAGCTCGCTGTTGGGCGCGGCGCGCTTGACGATGTCCTCGGCCTGCAAGGCGAGTTCGAGCGTCGGCGCCGGCAGCTGGACCTGCGCCAGGCGCTCCCTCAGCAGCACCAGAAGATGGGCGCTGTCGCGTGACGGCTCGGCGAGGGCGACCTCGAGCGAGGTCGCCTGCGGCGTGCGGTCGCCCTGCTGCCAGCGCGTCTCGTGGTGCATCAGCAAACGAAAGCGGCGCACGAAGGCGTGCTGCGCCGAGAGCCAGGTGACGAGCCGCGCGAGCAGCACCGACGCGCCGTAGAGGACCTGCTCGGTGCTGTCGGCACGCGCGAACAGCTCGAGGCGGCTCTCGAACAGGCGTGCCGGAACGATCGCTTCGCGCGGATCGGGACGGCGGCCGAACGCGGCGTCGATCTCGGCCAGCAGCCCTTCTCCGAAGCGGCGCGCGAGGCCGGCGCGCGGCAGGCCGAGCAGATCGCCGACCTGGCGCAGGCCCATGCCCTGCAACGCTTCCCAATGCTCGCGCCCGGGGCCGATCAGCCAGATCGGGGCCGCGGCCAGCGCCTCGCGCGTCGCCTCGAGGCTCGGACAGCGAGGCGGCGGCTCGACGCGGACGAGGACCGCGGCCCCCGCGGCCGTCGCAGCGACAGCGATGCGCAGCTCGTGGCCGAGCGGCCGGACCGCCTGCAGCAGTCGCTCGAGCAGGCGATCGATGCCGCCGAAGTAGCGCAGGCTCGCCTGCACTTCGAGCAGCACGGTGTGCGAGGCCGCGCCTTCGCTGCCGGGCTGCAGCGACACGTTCGGCGTGAAGGCGAGCGCGGCGTGCGCGACCGGCAGCAGCGCTTCGGCGTCGCGCGTCGCGTCGGCCTGGCCGAGCGTGATGCGCGGCGCGAGCGCCAGCGCGGTGGCGCGCTTCAGGCCGGGCTTGACGCCTTCGGCCTGCGCGGCGGCGTTGGCCGCCGCGATGCGGTGCTCGTCGACCAGCGCGATCGGCTGACCGGCCGCGGCCGCTGCATCGCCCGCGACCAGGGTCGCGGCGAACGACTCGAGCGAGAGGCAAGGAAGATGGAGCGCGACCCAGAGCACGACGGAACGAAAGGGAAAGAGGCGACCGGGGCGCGTGGAGGATCGCCGCCACGACGGGTCAGGCGAAGTTGACGAAGGTCGCGGCCTGCCAGGCGAAGGCGCGCTCGCGATCGCTCTGCGAGCGGCGCCGCGCCGCGCTCGACAGCACCGGCGGCAGGGCCAGCTGCAGGGGAGCCTCGAGCGGCGGGCCGCGACGCTTGAGGACGCGCAGCTGCAGGCGATCGGCCCCGCCCGCCTGCAGGGCCAGGCGCAGCGGCGACGCCGTCGGGCGGCCCGCGACCGACGCCTCGCGCATCACGAACGCGGCGCCGTCGTGGTTGTGGGCGGCGAGCTGGAGCCGGCGCAGCCGATCGGTGCGCAGGCGGGGCGGCAGCCAGGCGAGCACGGCCCCGACGTGGCCGCTCTTCAAGGCCTGCTCGAGCGCCCAGAGGCTGTCGCTGCCGGGAACGACGCGGGCCCGGGTGTGGACGACGAGAAGTTCCTCGACGTCGAAGCCGAGCCGCTCGAGCGCCGACGCCGACAACGCCGCCGGCGGATCGAAGACCATCACCAGCCGGCCGGCGCGCTGCGTCGCGACCAGGGACGGCGCGAGAAGGCGGATCTCGCCGACGCCGGGATGCGGCAGGAGCAGCTCGCTCAGGGCCCGGCGCGGCCAGCCGCTGCCGGGCAGCTCGGCGTCGAGCGCGGCGAAGCCGGTGGCGACGGCGTCGCCTGCCGTGCGACCGATCTGGTGACCGAGCCACAGGGCCGGATGCAGGGTTTCCGGAGCGCGCCGCTCCTTCTTCGCCACGAGCGGTCGCGGCACGGACGGCCTGGCCCGGACCGGAGCCTCGGGCAGCCACTCCCCCGGCGGCAGGACGGCCTGCAGGGGATCGACAAGTGAAGGGGGCACGAGGTCCATGATGCAATGACTGTACGTTTATATGAGGTATCCGCTTAGCTCCAGTCACCCCAATACTACTGGATGCCCATCCAGTATAGACTTGCGTCGCGCTGATGTCGGCTTCTTGCGTACGACGTCTTCATACGTCACCGGTTCCGTGATGACGGCCTGCTGCAGCAAGCGGTAGAAGACCGGGGGTGTGCGACTTCAGGCGCGACGACACGAGCGGCGCCGTTGTCGCGAGACCTGGGAGTTGGCACTCGCAGCGCCCTTACGCGGTCTCCCGAGCCCCCCACGGGATGAGGGCCGGCGCCGATGGGCACGCCCGCGGCCGGGCTGCAAAATGCGCTCGCGCGTCTCAGCGTCTCATAACGTCGCTTCGCACCGCCAGGAGACCCTATCGATGACCGTGTCCGAGATCCGCCTTGTGCTGTGCCTGACGGCAGCGCTCGCGCCCGCCCTCGCTGCCGCGCAGGCGCCGCCGATCAAGCCGGGCCTGTGGGAAGTGCGCAGCGAGCGCAAGCTCGATGGCCAGACGGCGCCGGCGCCCGCCGACGCGATGAAGAACCTCTCGCCCGAAGTGCGGGCGAAGATCCAGGCGCAGATGAAGGCCAACGGCGTCGCGATCGGCAGTGACGGTGCGAACCGTCTCTGCCTCGACAAGTCGTCGCTCGATGCCGGCCGCTGGCAATCGCGGGCGACGACCTGCAAGACCGACTACAGCACGCGCACCGCGTCGTCCTGGAAATGGCATTCGACCTGCACCCAGCCGGAGTCGACGAGCGACGGCGAGGCGGTGTTCGCGAACGCCGAGAACTACACGGTCATCACGACCTCGACCCACACGTATCGCGGCGAGCCGAGGACGACGCAGATGACGATCCGGGCCAGGTGGCTCGGCGCCGACTGCGGCGACCTGAAGTCGGTCGCCCCGAAGGCGATGGACCCGAAGGCCGTCGCCCCGAAACGCTGACGCGCGCCGTCCCACGACGACAACATCCCAGGGAGACACCATGAACGGTTCCATGATGCAGCAGCCGCTGCTGATCTCGACGCTGCTCGTGCATGCCGAACGGCACCACGGCGAACAGGAAATGGTCTCGCGCCGGGTCGAAGGCGACATCCATCGCACGACTTACCGCGAGCTCGCCGCGCGCTCGCGCAAGATGGCCAACGCCCTCGCCGCGCTCGGCATCCGCAGCGGCGAGCGCGTCGCGACGCTGGCATGGAACGGCTATCGCCACGTCGAGCTCTACTACGCCGTGTCGGGCTCGGGCGCGGTGCTGCACACGCTCAATCCGCGGCTGCATCCCGACCAGGTCGTCTACATCGCCGACCACGCCGAAGACCAGGCCCTCTTCTTCGACCTCACCTTCCTGCCGCTGGTCGAGGCGATCGCGGGCCGCGTCAAGACGATCAAGACCTTCGTCGCGATGACGGACCGCGCCCACATGCCGGCCGCGACGACGATCCCGAACCTGCTCTGCTACGAGGAACTCGCCGACGCCGCGAGCGACGTCTTCGCCTGGCCCGAGTTCGACGAGAACCAGGCCTCGTCGCTCTGCTACACGTCAGGAACGACGGGCAATCCGAAAGGCGTGCTCTACAGCCACCGCTCGACGATCCTGCACACGTTCGCGATCTCCCTGCCGGACGCGCTCAATTGCTCCGCCAGGGACGTGATCCTGCCGGTCGTGCCGATGTTCCACGTCAACGCCTGGGGCCTGCCGTACGCGGCCTGCATGAACGGCTCGAAGCTGGTCTTCCCGGGGCCGGGCCTCGACGGCAAGTCGCTCTACGAGCTGTTCGAGAGCGAAGGCGTCACGCTCTCGGCCGGCGTGCCGACCGTGTGGCAAGGCTTGCTCGGCTACGTCGAGGCGAACGGTCTGACGTTCTCGACCATGCGACGCACGATCATCGGCGGCTCGGCCTGTCCGCCGGCGATGATGAAGATGTTCCAGGAGCGCTATGACGTGCAGGTGCTGCACGCCTGGGGCATGACCGAGATGAGCCCTGTCGGCACGGTCGCGACGCTCAAGGGCAAGCAGGCGACCCTCGGCTCCGAGCAGCGCTTCGCGCTCCAGGCCAAGCAGGGCCGCTCGGTCTACGGCGTCGACATGAAGATCGTCGGCGGCGACGGTGCGGAGCTGCCGTGGGACGGCAAGCAGGCGGGCGAATTGCTGGTGCGTGGGCCGTGGGTCGTGGCGCAGTATTTCCGCGGCGAAGGCGGCGATCCGCTGATCGCCGACTCCGAGGGCCACGGCTGGTTCCCGACCGGCGACGTCGCGACCATCGACGACGAAGGCTTCATGCAGATCACGGACCGCTCGAAGGACGTGATCAAGTCGGGCGGCGAGTGGATCGGCTCGATCGACCTCGAGAACATCGCGATGGCGCATCCGTGCGTGCAGATGGCGGCATGCATCGCCGCCGAGCACGCCAAGTGGGACGAGCGGCCGCTCCTCGTCGTCGTGAAGAAGCCGGGCGCCGAGCTGACGCGCGACGAGCTGATCGCCTTCTTCGAGGGCCGGATCGCGAAGTGGTGGACGCCCGACGACGTCATCTTCGTCGACACGATCCCGCTCGGCGCGACCGGCAAGATGCTGAAGAACCGGCTGCGCGAGCAGTACGGCAAGCATCTGCTCGCGAAGGGCTGATCGTCGCCTCGACACCTGCCCGCGCCGGTGCGGGCGTCTGGGCCGCCGCGGTCGGCTTCACGTGGTGGGGCTTCTTCCCGCTCTACTTCCGCCTGATGCCGGGCGCGGCGCCGGTCGAAGTCCTGGCCAACCGGATCGTCTGGTCGCTGATCCTGATGACGGTCGTGCTCACCTGGCGCGCGCAGTGGTTCTGGCTGGGCGCTGCCGTGAGAAGCGGCCGCGTCATGGCCAGCTTCGTCGCCAGCGCGCTGCTGCTGTCGGTGAACTGGATCACCTACATCTGGGCCGTCTCCAACGGACACGTCGTCGATGCGAGCCTGGGCTATTTCATGACGCCGCTGATCAACGTCGCGCTCGGCACTTTTCTGCTCGGCGAGCGGCCGCGGCGGGCGCAATGGATCGCGCTCGGGCTCGCCGCGTCCGGCGTCGTCTGGCTGACGGCGAGCGCGGGGACGCTGCCGTGGATCGGCCTCGCGCTCGCACTCAGCTTCGGCGCCTACGGGCTCCTGCGCAAGGTCGCCGTGCTCGGCGCGCTCGAGGGACTGACGCTCGAGACGCTGATCCTCGCACCGGCTGCTGTCGTCGCGATGGCCTGGTGGTGGGGCAGCGGGCCGACGAGCTTCCCCGGGCCCGACCTCGCCACCGACGCGTGGCTCCTCGGCCTGGGCCCGGCAACGACGGTCCCGCTGCTGCTCTTCGCCGCCGCCGCGCGTCGCCTCTCGCTCACCACGCTCGGCCTCTTCCAGTACGTGTCGCCGACGATCCAGTTCTTTCTCGGCATCTGGCTGTTCCACGAGCCGCTGACCGCCGGACGACTCGCCGGCTTCGCCTGCATCTGGGCCGCGCTCGCGCTCTACAGCTTCGACGGCTGGCGGCGGCGCATGCCGCCGCCGCTGCCCGATCGATGACGACCCTCAGGCAAGAAAGGCGCGGATAGCGTCGCGAAGCGCCTCGGTCGCGACGGCGTCGACACCGCCGCTGGCGCTGCGGTGGCCATCGTCGCCGGGCAACTCGAAGAAGCGTGCGTGCGGGATGGCCGCGGCCAGCGCCCGCGCGTCTTCGGCGGGGTTGTAGAGGTCGAGCGCGGGCGCGGCGACGAGCACGTCGGCCTCGATGCGTTGCAAGGCGGCGCGCGTCAGCGCGTCGCCTGAGCTCCCCGCGGCGACGGCTTCGCCGACGACGCTGCCGATGTCGTGGCTGTCGTAGGCGCGGCTCTGGCAATACCAGTCGAAGGCGTCGGGCGCTTCGGCCACGGCTGCGGCTTCGGCCGCGGCGAGCCAGCCGTGCATCGCAGCTTCCGACGGAAATTCCGCGAGTGCCCGCGGCGTTCGTGCCATGACGAGCTGGGTCAGCGGCAGCCACAGGCGCATCGCCTCCTCGCGCGGCCTCGGAACGCGGCACTCGCGGTCGGCGAACAGGGCCCGGCGCGACATCTCGTTGACGAGCTGCGACCAGCGCGAGGTGCGCGCCATCGGCGTCATCGCGACGACACGCTGCATTCGCGCCGGCGCGATCGCCGCCCAGTGCAGCGCCTGCATCCCGCCCATCGAGGCGCCGACGACGGCGAACAGGCGCCCGACGCCGAGGTGATCGAGCAACCGGCGCTGCGACTCGACCATGTCGGCGATGGCGATGCGCGGAAACGCGGCGCCGGCCTGGGTGCGGCTGTTCGAAGGCGAGGACGACAGGCCGTTGCCGAGCGCGTCGACGGCGACGATGCAGCGGCGCTCGGTGTCGAGCGGCGCGTTCGGCCCGATCAGGAAGTCGAGCCGGTGGTGCGTGCTGCCGATCGCGCTGAGCACGAGGATGCCGGCATCGGCGATCCGGGCCGGTTCGCCGTGCACGACGTAGGAAACGAAAGCGTCGCGCAGCGTATCGCCCGAAGCGAGCGGGAGGTCGCCGAGCTCGAGCCGCTGGTGCGGACGGTCGATCCAGCCGGGAGCGAGCGGAGGGTGGCCCGGCATCGCGGCGCCGCTAGTCGCAGAAGACGACGACGTGCCGCACGCCGCGCCCCTCGCGCATCGCGTCGAAGCCCTCGTTGATGCGCGCCAGCGGCATCCGGCCGCTGACGAGCGTGTCGAGGTCGAGCTTGCCGTCGAGGTAGAGCTGAGCGAGCCAGGGGAAGTCGCGGCGCGGGCGCGCGCCGCCGTAGCTCGATCGGACGATGCGCTTTTCGCCCATCAGCGATCCGAAGCGCAGGCTGATGTGACGATTCACTGCCGTCTTGCCGAGAATGACGAGCTGCCCGCCCGGGCGCGTGATCTCGAGCGCGAGCTGCAGCGACGCTTCGGCGCCCGCGCACTCGAAGACGTGGTCGGCGCCGCGGCCCGCAGTGGCAGCGCGCACGCTGTCGATGCTGGCGCCCGATTCCGGCACCACCGAATACTCGGCGTGCGACGACACCACCGAGAAGTGGTGCAGCGGCGCGCCCCCGAGCGAGAGGCGCGAGGCGCCGTCGAGCAGATGGCCGCGCGGCTGCTCGCGCGTGAAGGGCTCGCAGAGGATGGGCAGGTCGCGGTCGCAGTAGAAGCAGTCACCGCAGTGCGGGTTCCACGAGGCGACGACGTGGTCGCCCGGCCGCACCTGCGTGACGGCGCCGCCCACGGCCTCGACGATGCCCGCACCTTCATGGCCGAGGACGATCGGCAGCGGATAGGCGAGGCTGCCCTCGATCACCTCGAGGTCGGTGTGGCAGAGGCCGCTGGCGCGGTTGCGGATGAGCACGTCGCTGGGACGCAGCGGGGCAAGGGTCACGCGCTCGATCATGAGCGGGGCGCCGGTGCGGGCGAGGACGGCGGCATCGAACTCCATCGCCAAGGCCGGCCGATCAGGGCCCCATCAATCGCGTCGGCAACCAGACCACGAGCGCCGGAACGTAGGTGATGAGCAGCAGCACCACGAACATCGCCAGCATGAAGCTCCAGCCTTCCTTGACGAAGGTCTCGATCTTGACGCGCATGATCGAGCAGGTGGTGAACATCATCGTTCCGACCGGCGGCGTGATGCCGCCGATGGTGAGGTTGACGACGATGACGAGGCCGAAGTGGAGCGGGTCGATGCCGAGCTTGGTCACCGCCGGCACCAGGATCGGCGTGAGCAGGATCAGCGCAGCGGTGCCTTCGATCAGCATGCCGACGAAGATCAGGCCGACGTTGATGAGCAGCAGCAGCAGCCACGGTTGCTGCGTGAGCTGGATCAGGAACTCGGCGCCGCGCGCCGGGATGCGCTGCCACGACATGTAGAAGCCGAAGGCGCTGGCCGCGCAGATGATGATCATCACCGCGGCGGTGGCGAGCACCGTCTCGACGACGATCGCCGGCAGCGCCGCCCATTTCAACTCGCGGTGCCAGAAGGCGCCGATGAGGGCGGCGTAGACCACGGTCATCGCGCCGGCCTCGGTCGGCGTGAAGATGCCGTAGCGAATTCCGAGCAGGATGAAGGCGACGATCGAGAGCGCCCCGGCACCGTCGACGACGGCGCGGCCGAGGGTCGCGACCGGCACCCGCTTCGGCCGCGTCGGCAGGTAACCGCGCCGCTTCGAGACGAGGTGCACCGCCACCATCAGCCCGCCGCAGAGCAGGATGCCGGGGACGATGCCACCGATGAACAGGCGCCCCACCGAGACGTCGGCCAGGTAGCCATAGATGATGAGTCCGATGCCCGGCGGAATGATCGGCGTGATGACCGCCGCGCAGGCGGTGATGGCGGCGGCGAAGCCGGCCGAATAGCCGCGCCTCACCATCTCGGGCCCGAGCATCTTGGCCTGCATCGCTGCGTCGGCATTGGCCGACGCCGACAGGCCGCCCATCAGCGTCGCGAGCACGACATTCGCCTGCGCCAGCCCGCCGACCCAGTGGCCGACGAGCGCATCGGCCAGGTTGAGCAGCCGCTTCGTGATTCCGGCGTGGTTCATGATCGAACCGGCACAGATGAAGAACGGCACCGCGAGCAGCGGGAACGACTCGGTGACCTGAACCAGCTTCTGCACGAACACGCGCAGCGGCAGGCCGTCGGCGAAGAAGAAGAACGAGAGCGCGGCGATGGCGATGGCGAACGCGATCGGGATGTCGAGCGCGAACAGCACGAACATCAGCAGGGCGGGGAGGTACTCCATCTCGGTCGACCGGTCAGAGGGCGGCGTCGGCCGGTCCCGGCACCTGCAGCCACGCTCCCGGCAGGCCCTGCCAGCGGCGCCACGCCGCCTGCGCGTGGCGCAGCAGCATGCACAGGGCGCCGACCACCACCGACGCGTAAGTGACCGTGCGCGGCATGCGCAGCACCGAGGTCGGGTCGTCCCACGCGTCGATCGAGAACTGCACGGCGAGCACGAACAGCGTCGCCAGGAAGGCGAGCACGAGGAGGTCGGCAGCGGCCATCAGCAGGCGTCGCGGCGACGCCGGCAGCAGGGCCACGACCATGTCGATGGCGACGTGCATGCCGTACTTGAAGCCCGCCGCGGCGCCGACGAAGACGAGCCAGGCGAAGGCGATGGCAGCGACCTCGCCGGTCCAGGTCGCCGGCTGCGCGGTGACATAGCGCGTGACGACGCCCCAGCACGCCGCGAAGACGACGACCACGAGCGCCGCGCCGGCGACCGCTTCCTCGAACCAGGCGAGCGGCCCGGCCGCGCTCCGCGGCCCCGTCACGCCCGAAACCGCCGTCACTTGAGGTTTGCGAGCACCGCCTCGCGCAGTCCGGGCGTCCACTTCGGAAAGGCCGTATAGACACTCGCCGTCGCCTTCTGGAAGGCGGGCACGTCGACGTCGGTGACGAAGGTGGTGCCCGCGGCCTTGAACTTGGCGACGTAGTCATCCTGCCCGGCGAGCGTCAGGCGCGTCATCTCGTTGCCGGCCTTCTTGCCCTCTTCGAGCAGCACCTGCTGAACGTCCTTCGGCAGCTTGTTGAAGTAGGCGGCGTTGATCGGCCACATGACGAAGGCCGTGAAGTGGCCGGTCATCGAGATGTACTTGCGAGTCTCCTGAAGCTTCGAGCCCCAGAGCGATCCGAGCGGCGCCTCGGCGCCCTGCACGACGTTCTGCTGCAGGGCGTTGTAGACCTCCGACCACTGCACCGTCGTCGGCCGCGCGCCCATCGCCTTGAAGGTCTCGATCCACATCGTGTTCGGCGGCACGCGCACCGTCATGCCGGCCATGTCCTCGGGCTTTCGCACCGCCTTGTCGGCGATGAGGTGGCGCTGGCCGAAGTAGCCGTTGGCCATGATCAGCTTGAAGCCGGCCGCCTCGAGCTTTGTCTCGATGCTCTTGAACCAGGCGGACGCGAGCAGCTTCTCGTAGTCCTGCGGCGTCTTGATGAGGTACGGGCCGTTCAGCACGCCGACGTCGGGAACGAAGTCGGAGAGGTAGCCCGGGTCGGTGATGTTCATCACGTTGGCGCCCTGGCGGATCATCTCGTTGACGTCCTTGCCCGGGCCGAGCTGCTCGGCGGGAAAGACCGTGATCTGCACCTTGCCGCCGGTGCGCGCGGCGACGTTCTTGGCGAAGAACTCGGCCGCCTGATGCGCAGGCTCGCTCGTCGAGAGCGAGTGCGCGAAGCGGATCTTGATGTCCTGCGCCATCGCGCCGGCGGAGGCCGCCAGCGTGGCGGCCGCTGCGGCGGCAGCGAGCAGCGGTCGGAGGGTCTTCGTCATGTCGTCTCCTGGGTGTTGGCTCGGGCGGCCGGGTTGAGCTTGCCGCGCGCCTCGGCGCCGGCGTAGAGGATGCGCAGCTGGCGGTCGATGACGGCACCGTGGCGCGCGACGGCGTCGGGATGGCGGTCGGCCTCGGGCGGCTGGTCGTGCTCGAAGTGGCCGAAATCGTCGCGCCCGCGCACCAGCAGCGCGCTGTCGCGGATGGGCGCGAGCTGGCGCACGTGCGTCGGCAGGTAGCGGATGGCGAAGCCGATGCGCGGCAGCGACGAGCGGTTCGGCTCCGACCCGTGGAACAGCAGCACGTGGTGCAGCGACATCTCGCCCGGCTGCAGGATCACGTCGACCACCGCGGCCGGGTCGACCTTCACCGCCACCTCCTGGCCGCGCGAGAGCAGGTTGGCGTCGTCGAAGCGGTCTTCGTGCGGCACCTGCGCGCGCTGCGTGCCGGGCACCACCTGCATGCAGCCCGACTCGGGCGTGCTCGGCGTCAGTGCGACCCATGCGGTGACGACGTCGGGCGACGACAGGCCCCAATAGGTCGCGTCCTGGTGCCAGCTCACGTAGGCGGCGTCGCCTGCCGGTTTGGCGAAGAACTGCGAGGCCCAGCAGAACAGGTTCGGACCGAGCAGCGACTCGACGGCATCGACGATGCGGGCGTCGCGCACGACCGCGTCGAGCCAGGGGAAGAGCAGATGCGGCTTCTGGTTGTTGCGGCCCTTGAGGAAGCCTGCCTCGGCACGGTAGCGCGAGTCGAGGTCCGCGGCCTCGGCGGCGGCGAACGCGCGCACCGGATGGACGATGCCGCCGGCGCGAAACGCCGCCACCTGTTCGGCCGTCAACCCGTGTGCCATCTGCGCTTCCCATGGCACACCGAACGCATGCCTTCATTGATGAAAGTCAGTTTCGCATGTAAAACTCGGACATGTCGCCTGTCGTTTCCCCTAAGCCGCCCCGGCAACGCGCCGTGGCGAATTCACCGCCGGCAGACGCGGCCGCGTACACCGCGCCGGCGCTGGAGAAGGGGCTCGACATTCTCGAGCTCCTGGCCGGCGAGAACGAAGGTCTGGCGCAGGCGGTCATCGGCCAGCGCCTAGGCCGAACGACGACCGAGCTGTTCCGCATGCTGGCCGTCCTCGAGCGGCGCGGCTATCTCACGCGTCAGGGCGATGGCGCGTATCGGCTCTCGTTGCGCTTGTTCGAGCTCGCCCATCGCCACCCTCCGCTCAAGCGCTTGTTGAGCGTGGCGCTGCCGGCGATGCAGGCGCTGGCCGAGGCGAGCCGGCAGTCGAACCACCTGGTGATCCACTTCGCGCGCCGAATCCTCGTCGTCGCCCAGGTCGATAGCCCCGAGCCGATGGGCTTCGGCGTTCGCCTCGGCGCCCACTTTCCGTTCCGCCCCGACCGCGCTTCGTCGCGCGTGCTCACCGCCTTCCAGCCGCCGACGATGCAGGACGAGCTGGTCGCCGAGCTGACGGCCAACGGCAGCCGCGCCCGGTCGGCGGCGCGCGTTCGAAGCGAGCTCGCGGCGATCGCGCGGCGCGGCTTCTACATGGCGCCGAGCGATACCGCCGACGGCGTCACCGATCTTTGCGCGCCGGTGTTCGACCACAGCGAGGGTGCCGTCGCCGCGCTCACCGTGCCGTTTCTGAAGCAGCGCGACATCGCCATCCCCGTCGGCGCCGTTCGCGAGGCCTTGCTCGCGGCGGTTTCGCGGATTTCGGCCGGGCTCGGCGCCGGTCACGGCCGGTACAGCGCCGACGAACTCCAGGCTCCTAGCCGGCCGCGATCACCTGAGCCGCGGCGTTGACGACGGCTGCGATGCGGCCGATGTCGCGCAGCTGCTGCGTGGTCAGGCCTTCCTTCTTCAGCAAGGCGTAGTGCGACGCGACGCAGAAGTGGCACTTGCCGACGATCGACGCGGCGAGCGCGTAGGCCTCGAACTGCTTCTTGGCAACTCCCCCCGACGTGGCGTAGGCGTTCATGCGCAGCTCGGCGCGCTGCGTCTTCAGGTCTTCGTCGGCAGCCATCTCGACGAACGGATACCAGACGTTGTTCATCCCCATCAGCGCCGCCGCCGCGAGCGCCGCGTTCGCCTCGGTCTCGGGGGCCGCCGCCTTGAAGGCATCGACGAGCGGCTTGCTCTTCGCCGCGAATGCCGCGGCGAGTGCGACGCCCAGGGCGTCGGCCGGCGCCAGGCTCGACCGGCCGATGACGCCGTCGAGGTTGAGGCGGATGTCCTTGGCGTAGTCGGGGATCAGTTCCTTGATCGTGTTCAGGAATTCCATGCCATGTTCTTTCGTCAATCGGGAGGTCGAGAAAAAGCCCGCCGAGGCGGGCTGAGTCGGTGGCCGATGCGCCCGGGTCAGAGCGTGTCTCCGCCGACCGTGCGGTTGCACGGGCAGAGCTCGTCGGTCTGCAGGCCGTCGAGGATGCGCAGGACTTCTTCCGGGTTACGGCCGACGTTCAGGTTGTTCACGCTCACGTGCTGGATCGTGTTGTCCGGATCGACGATGAACGTCGCCCTCAGCGCAACGCCTTCGACCTTGTCGCGGATGCCGAGCTGGTCGACGAGAGCGCCGCGCGAATCGCCGAAGCTCCAGTGGCCGAGCTTGGACAGGTCCTTGTGGTCACGGCGCCAGCCGAGCTTGGAGAACTCGTTGTCGGTCGAGCCGCCCATCAGGACCGCATCGCGTTCCTCGAACTGCTTGGCGAGCTTGTCGAAGCCGACGATCTCGGTCGGGCAGACGAAGGTGAAGTCCTTCGGCCAGAAGTAGATGACCTTCCACTTGCCGGGAAAGCTCTTCTCCGTGATCGCCTCGAACGCCGAGACGCCGTTTTCCTCGTGCTGGTTGAAGCCGGGCTTGACGCCGTTGACGGTGAAGGCTTCGAGCTTGTCGCCGATGGTTTTCATGCAGGTCCCTGTTGCTTGGTGAAAGCGCCGGTGGCGCGACAGGAAATCAGTTTAGGCTATTGACTACGACATTCCAATAGCTTGTAACTACCCAGCTGATTGAGATTCAGCGCAAGTCGCCGGCGAGGCTCGCCAGCGTTTCCGGCGCGATCGTCGTGTGCGCCGGATAGTGCGTGTGGTCGCAGCCGAGCCGCACGCCGGCGCCCGCCCGCACCGCATCGCGCGCGGCCGCGGCGATCTCGAAGCGAAGGAAGTGGACGGCCGACGTCTTCTCGTCGTTCTCGCGGTCGAGGTCTTCGTCGGCAATCGCGTAGACCCGCGCATGGCCCTCGACCTCGACGAAGACTCGGTCCTCCACGCCGATCAGCCGCGACAGCTCGCGCTTCCTCTCGTTCGGATCGGGATACTCGATCAGCATCGTCGCCTTCCAGTTCGTGCCGTTGGGCACGAGCGCTGCGTAAGCGTCGATCTCGCCCTGGATGCCGGCCTCGTCGAAGATCTTCTCGATGTGCAGCATCTCCTGGATCTGCCTTCGGATGGTCGTCTCGTCCTCGAACTGCACGCTGAGGTGCTCGCCGAGATGGACGGTGCGGAGCTTGCGGTGGACGATGAACTCGGCGCGGCCCGGCTTGCGGATCTTCGCGTAGGCCTCGAGCGACAGGAGGCTCGCGGGGGTGATCGCCATGGCGTCAGTCCAGTCCGTAGGCGAGCCGCACGAGACTCAGCGGATGACGCAGCTCGGCGACGGCGCCGCCGTTCTCCGCCATGCCCTGCGCAATGTGATGGCCGGCGAGCGCGCAGTCCGAGCTGATGAAATCGGGCGCGCTGCTGGCCATCGCCTTGAAGACGGGCTTGCCGATCTTCATCGCGATCGGATGCGTCTGCGTCTTCACGCCGTACGTGCCGGCGTGCCCCGAGCATCGCTCGACGGTGTTGATCTCGACCGCCACGGTCTTGCCGATGAGCTTGAGCACTTCCTCGGTCTTGCGGCCGATCTTCTGCACCCGGCCGTGGCATGGCACGTGGTAGCTCACCTTGCCGAGCGGACGTTTGAAGTCTGTCTTCAGCAGCCCGTCGCGATGGCGCGCGATCAGGTACTCGAACGGATCGAACATCGCCGACTGGACGAGCTTCACGTCGGCGTCGTCGGGAAACATCAGCGGCAGCTCCTGCTTGAACATCAGCGTGCACGACGGCACAGCGGCGACGATCGCGAAGCCTTCGCGCGCATAGCGCGCCAGCACGGGAATATTGCGGGCCTTCAGCGCTGCGACGCCGTCGAGATCGCCGAGCTCCAGCTTGGGCATGCCGCAGCACGCCTCCTTCTCCACGATCTCGTACGCGATGGCGTTGTGCTCGAGCACGGCCAGCAGGTCGCGGCCGATGCCGGGCTCGTGGTAGTTGACGTGGCAGGTGGCGAAGATCGCGACCTTGCCCGGACTGCGCTCGCCCGCGACGGCGTCGGTCGCAGCAACCTCGCCCCTTTTCGCAACGCTGCGAAATCGCTTCGTCGCCAGCTCCGGCAGCCAGGCATCGGGATGAACGTCGAGGGCCGCATCGAGCAGCGTCCGCACCGGCTTCGTCCGGTTCGCGGCGTTGACTGCCTGCGAGACGATCGGGATGCCGGCGAGCTGGCCGTGCACGCCGGTGGCGGCGAGCAGCTTCGCGCCAGTGCCGACTTCGCCTTTGCCGTAGCCGATCGCCTTGGCACGCAGCATCAGATGCGGGAAGTCGACGTTCCACGGGTGGGGCGGCACGTATGGGCACTTCACCACGTAGCAGAGGTCGCAGAGATAGCACTGCTCGACGACCTTCGCGTAGTCCTGCTTGTCGACGCCGTGGACTTCGCCGTCGGCGGTCGCGTCGATGAGGTCGAACAGCGTCGGGAACGACTGGCACAGGCTCACGCAGCGCCGGCAGCCGTGGCAGATGTCGAACACCCGCTCCATCTCGGCGAAGGCCTTCGCATCGTCGCGATAGTCGGCGCCCTGCCAGTCGATCGGATGGCGGGTCGGTGCCTCGAGGTTTCCTTCGCGCAGGCTCATCGGCGGCGGGCCTTTCAGAAAACAAGGGCCGCGCGGGCCCTTGTTTCGGTTCGAACGGAGCGACGGATCAGTCGACCAGTGCGTCGAGCGCCTTCTGGTAGCGATTGGCATGCGAGCGCTCGGCCTTGGCCAACGTCTCAAACCAGTCGGCAATTTCATCGAAGCCTTCCTCGCGCGCCATCTTGGCCATGCCAGGGTACATGTCCGTGTACTCGTGGGTCTCGCCGGCCACAGCGGCCATCAGGTTCTGGCGGCTCGAGCCGATCGGCAGGCCCGTCGCCGGATCGCCGACGCCATGCTCGAGAAATTCGAGATGGCCGTGTGCGTGGCCGGTCTCGCCCTCGGCGGTCGAGCGGAACAGCGCGGCGACGTCGTTCTGGCCTTCGATGTCGGCCTTGTTCGCGAAGTAGAGATAGCGGCGATTGGCCTGCGACTCGCCCGCGAACGCGTCGCGCAAGCTCTGCTCGGTCTTCGATCCCTTCAAGCCCATGTCGATCTCCTTGATGGCTGGACACAACCTCTCGGACGGCCCGAGCGGCGCACCGGTCCGCACTCGGCAGACACTATCGCGTTCGCGTGCCGGCAGCAAGCGCGCGATTTCAATCAGGCGCATTGCGGCTCTCTATGCCGCGAGCGCGGGCGGCGGGCCAGCGGAGCTGCGGTAAACTCGCGTCCGCAGTGGGGGGGTAGCTCAGCTGGGAGAGCGTCGCGTTCGCAATGCGAAGGTCGGGAGTTCGATCCTCCTCCTCTCCACCACTATGCAGCCAGGGCCTTGTCATCAGGGCTTTTTCTGTTTTTGGGGCGGGTGTTTGTCGAACTGGTCCATCCAGTGATCCACATCGAGCATCTCATGCACTCCAACGCTTCGCACATCGGCAAGAGCGGTCACGGCATCTGGTACTTTCGTTGGCGCGTCCTCGCGTACTCCGCGAACGGCACGCCGGCCTGCCGGAAGAGCTCCAGCGATCGGGGAAAACTGCCGATACACGTCTCGCCCGAGCCCTGGCTCGCGCAATCCACTGCACGCTTCTGCTTCGCTACACGACCGGAGCGGTCCTGTCTTTCCCCTCACTCCAACGCATGGAAGCTGTCGTCAAGCCAATGGCTGGCGGACACTCGATTCAGAGGGTAGGCTGCGCCAAGATTTTGGCGAGGCCATAGGTGGGGTTAACGTGACTCCGCGCCGACAGACAAGGCGCCTTTCGCAGTTGCGGAGAACTGCACTTCCAGTGGAGCGCCTGCGGCGATCGGTCGATGAGTCGTTCGAGCCAGACGCCTTTCAGCGGCGACGTGTCGCTCGCGGCACTGTGACCCAATTGGGTGCTTCGGGCAATCAGGGGTGCAGTCGACGCTCAGCGCTTGTCCGCGAAAAGGTCGCGGGCCACGATCTCCTTCATGATCTCGGTGGTGCCGCCGTAGATGCGCTGCACGCGCGCGTCCACCCAGGCGCGCGCGATCGGGTATTCGCGCATGTAGCCGTAGCCGCCGAACATCTGCAGGCAGTTGTCGAGCACGTTGAACTGCATCTCCGTGCACCAGAACTTGGCCACCGACGCGGTCGCGGTGTCGAGCTGACCGGCCAAGTGCTTGCGCAGGCAGTCGTTGAGGAAAGCTCGCGCCACCTGGGTGTTGGCGTGTGCCTCGGCAAGGCGGTGGCGCAGCGTCTGCTTGTCGGCCAGCGGTGCTCCGAACGCCTGACGTTGCGTCAAGTGCTCGCGCGTCCACACCACCGCCGCCTCCATTGCCGCCACGGCGGTAATGGCCACCAGCAGGCGCTCCTGCGGCAACTGGCTCATCATGAATCGGAAGCCCTGGCCCGCCACGCCCAGCAGATGGTCTGCCGGCACGCGTAAATCGGTGAAGAACAGTTCCGAGGTGTCCTGGGCGTGCATGCCCAGTTTGTCCAGCCGCCGGCCGCGGCTAAAGCCGGGGCGCTCGGTCGGCACCAGCAGCAGGCTCACTCCCTGTGCACCGCGGGCCGGGTCGGTCTTGGCGGCCAGCAGCAGCAGATCAGCCAGTTGCCCGTTGCTGATGAAGATCTTCTGGCCGTTGATGCACCAGCCTTCGCCGGTAGCGTCGGCATAGTGCTCGGCACGCGTGCGCAGCGCGGCCAGGTCACTGCCCGCACCGGGCTCGGTCATGCCGATGGCGGCGATGACCTCGCCGCGCGCCATGCGTGGCAGCCACTGCTGGCGCTGCGCCTCGGTGCCATAGTGCAACACGTAGGGAGCCACGATGTCCGAGTGCAGGTAGAACAGCGGCCCGGTGGCCCCGACACGCGCCATTTCTTCCACGACGATGGCGCTGTAGCTGAAGTCGACCCCCGCGCCCCCGTAGGCCTCGGGAACGGTCAGGCACAACAGGCCCAGTTCGCCGGCACGCCGCCACAGGGCGCGCGGCACCTGGCCGTCGGCTTCCCACTGCGCGTGGTGTGGCACGATTTCGTCGGCCACGAAGCGCCGCACGGTGTCGCGAAAGGCCTGGTGCTCGGCGCTGTCCAGCGGGGGCGTGGGTGGGTAAAGCTCGCTCATGTCGTCTCTGATGTCGTCTCTGAGTGCTCGCGCAGCTGGGCCAGCCCCTGGTTGATGACGACCGCGCCGCGCTCGACGGCGGTGGCGCGAAAGCGCAACTGCTCGCCTTCGCGCCAGAACTCGCAGTGCAAGGTCTCACCCGGGTACAGGGGCGCGGAAAAGCGAGCGCGCATCATGGCGAGGCGCGAGGCATCGAATGCGCAGAACTCGGTCACCAACAGCAGGCCCAGCAGGCCGAAGGTGCACATGCCGTGCATGATGGGCCGATCGAAGCCCGCGTGGCGCGCCACGGCAGGGTCGGCGTGCAAGGGGTTCAGGTCGGTGCTGAGCCTGTAGATCAGCGGTGCGCGCGCGTCGGTCGAGCAGCGCACGGCATGATCGCAGGGGCGGTCGGGCAGCGCGGGCAGTGCGGGCTCGGCTGCTTCCCCCAGCGCCTGCAGCGGGCCGCCTGCGGGGCTGAAGCCGCCGTTGCCGCGGGCCAGAACGGTGGTGAGCGTGCGTGCCCACAGAGCGCCGGTGGCGACCTCGCGCAACTCGCGCTGCACCACGAAGAGAGCGCCGCGCTCGGCGCCGCGGTCTTCCACGCGCAGCACGCGGTGCCGGGCCTGTACCTCGCCCTCGGGCGGTAGAGCCTGGGGCCAATGCATCGATTCTTCGGCATGCACCAGCCGTGGCCAGTCCAGCCCGGTGTCGGGTTCGCGCATCCAGAAGCCGGGGTCGCCCAACATGGCGCACTGGGTGGGCAAGGCCTGCAAGTCGCGCTCGTAGACAAAGCGCAAATGGCGCTCGTCCCACGCGTTCGCACCACTTGCTGCACCGACGCCCAGCGCGTAAAGCATGGTGTCGCGCGCCTGGTAGCGCTGGCGCACCGTGGGCAGGGCGCGCTGCAGCAGCGCTGCGGGGTCGAAGGCACTTGCTGCCACGGCTAGGATGATGTCGGTCCGGGCGCGCCCGTCAGCGCCTCCACCGCACTCGCGAAGGGGCGCGCGCCGCTGGGGTCGCAGATGCGCGCCCAGTTCGAGGCCACGAACTCGGGCGATATTTCGTCCACCGCAGCGTGCACGCCCTTCCCTTCGACGAGCCGCACGGTCGAGAAACAGCCGTCGCCTGCAGCCAGCACCACGCCGCTGAAGTCACTCGCCGATGACGCCAGGTAGGCCACGCCGGCGGCCACGCGATCGGGCGTGGCTTCGCCGAGCATGCGGGCCAAGGGCAGGCCTTCGGTCATGCGAGTCAGCGCCACCGGGGCCACGGTGTTGATGCGGATGCCGTGTTTCTCGGCCTCCAGCTTCACCGCGTTCATCAGCCCGACCACACCCAGCTTGGCGGCGGCGTAGTCGGACTGGCCGAGCCCATGCTGCCGCCCGGGTCGTTGACGAACACCGTGGCGCCGCGTGAAGCAAGCAGCAGTGCGATCGCGCGGCCAAGGCCGCCGCCGGCGTCGGTGATCGCTGCCAGCTGGCCGTCGAAGCGAATGTCGTTCATGCGTTTTCCTTGAGCTGCTGGTGGCCGCCGTACAGCGCCTCGATCTCGCCGGCGTACTTCTCGGCGATGCTCTTGCGTTTGATCTTCAGCGTGGCGGTGATCTCGCCGTCGTCGTGGTCGAGTTCCTTGGTCAGCATGTGGAAGCTGCGCACCTGCTGCACCTGCGGCATGCGGGCGTTGACACGGTCCACTTCGGCACGCACCAGCTCGCGCACGCGCTCGTGCGTGGCCAGGCTGCGGAAGTGCGTGTAGGCCAGGCCCTGCTCCTCGGCCCAGGCGCTGACGGTGTCGAAATCGATCTGGATCAGTGCCGCCACGAAGGGCCGGCGGTCGGCGACGATGATCGCCTCCTTCACGTAGGCGCTGAACTTCAAGGCGTTCTCGATCTCGCTGGGCGTGATGTTCTTGCCGCCCGCGGTGATCATGATGTCCTTCTTGCGGTCGACGATGCGGATCTCTTCGCCTTCGGGCGTGGCCACGGCTTGTGCCACGTCGCCGGTGTGCAGCCAGCCTTCGGTGTCGATGGCCTCGCGCGTGGCCGCTTCGTTGCGGTAGTAGCCCTTGAACACCGTGGGGCCGCGCACCAGCAGCTCACCGTCCACGGCAATGCGCAGTTCGACCCCGGGGATGGCCGAGCCCACCGTACCGACCGGCGACGCGGCGCTGCGCTGCACGCACACCACGCCGGCGGTTTCGGTCATGCCATAGCCCTCGCGGATGGGCACGCCCAAGGCGCGGAAGAAGCGCAGCATCTCCGGCGCGATCGGTGCCGCGCCCGACAGCGCCAGACGGCACTCGCGAAGGCCGATGAAGTTGTTCAGCGCGCGCAGCACCAGCAGTGACCACACCGCGTGCGTGATGCGTTGCGCCAGCGTCCGGCGCTCGGGCGGCAGGTCGGCAGAGGGCATCGTGGCGGCCAGGGCGCGGGTGTACAGCGCGCGACGCAGGCCGCCCGTTTCGCGGCTCTTGGTCTCGATGGACGCATGCAGCTTTTCCCAAATGCGCGGCACGCCCAGGAACAGCGTGGGCGCGACCTCGCGCAAATCGGTCTGCACGGTGCGCAGGCTCTCGGCGAAGTTCACCACTGCCCCGGCGCGCAGCGGCAGGTACACGGTATAGATCTGCTCGGCCACGTGACACAGCGGCAAGTAAGACAGCATGCTGTCGGCCGGGCTGCAGCGGTACACCGCGTCGGTGCCTTTCGCCATGGCGGCGATGTTGCCGTAGCTGATCATCGCCGCCTTGGGCCGGCCGGTGGAGCCGCTGGTGAAGATCATCAGCGCGGTGTCGTCCATCGTCTGCCGCGATTGCCGTTCTTCCACCAACCGCGGGTGCTCCTTGTCGAAGGCGGCCCCAAGCGCGCTGACCTCATCGAAGGTGAACAGCTTGGACACCTCGTAGTGGCGCAGTCCCCGCGGATCCATCACCACGAGGTGCGTCAGCGCGGGCAGCCGGGGCCGCACTTCGAGCACCTTGTCCAGCTGCTCCTGGTCTTCGCACACCACCACCACGGCGTCCGAGGCCCGCAGCAGGTACTCCACCTCCGCAGCAGGGGAGGTGGGATAGACGCCCACCGTCACCGCACGCACCAGGCCGCAGCCCAGTTGTATGAAGACCCATTCCTTGCGGTTCTCGCTGATCACCGCGCAGTGGCCGCCTTCGGGCAGCCCCATCTTCACCAGGCCCAGGCCGAAGTGGCGCGCAGCCTGTTCGTACTGCGCCCAGGTAAAGGGCTCCCAGATGCCATAGTCCTTCTGCCGCAAGGCCACGGCGTCGGGGCGTGTGTCAGCCCAATGCAGCAACTGCTGCGGCAGGGTCTTGTCGTGAGGATCAGTGCTGCTCAAGACAACCAGCGCTTGCGCCGCTTGTAGTGCTTCACGTCGCGGAAGCTGGCCAGTTCGGCCGAGGTGTCGCCATAGCCCAGGTAGAAGCGCTGCACGTCGGGATCGGCCACGAGCTTGTCGGTGGGCCCGTCGATCACCACGCGCCCGCTTTCCATGATGTAGCCGTACTGCGCGATGCCGAAGGCCGCCATGGCGTTCTGTTCCACCAGCAGCATGGCCACGCCTTGCTCGCGATTGATGCGCGCGATGATCTTGAAGATGTCGTCCACCACCAGCGGCGCCAGGCCCAATGACGGCTCGTCCAGCAACATCAGCCTCGGCTTGCCCAGCAGCGCACGGCCGATGGCCAGCATCTGCTGTTCACCGCCCGACAGGTAACCAGCGCGCTGCGTGCGGCGCTCTTTGAGGCGCGGGAAGTAGTCGTAGATCAGCGCCGGGTCGGGTTTCTCGCCGCGGCCAATCAACGCGTTGCCAGCGGCCACCAGGTTTTCGTCCACCGTCAGGTCCTCGAAAACATGCCGACCTTCGCGCACATGCGCGATGCCCCGCCGCGCCAGCAGGTGCGGTGCAACCGCGTCGATGCGTTCACCGTCAAAGCGGATGGCGCCCGAGCGCAGCGCGCCCACCTCCAGCGGCAGCAGGCCCGACACCGCCTTGAGCGTGGTGGTCTTGCCCGCGCCGTTGCTTCCAAGCAGCGCAACGATCTGCCCTGGCGGCACCAGCAGCGACAGTCCACGCAGCACCTGCACCGAGTGGTGGTAGACCACCTCGATGTTCTCGATGGCCAGCGCGGGCGCGTCGCTCACGACGTAGTCTTGATCCATCCGCTGGCGGGCTCGAGCAGCTTGGTTTCCGCGTTGTAGGCGTAGATGCGCCCGCTCGAAATCTGGTGGCCCTTCAGCGACGCCAGCAGGCCGGTCACGCCGCCGGTGTCCCAGTCGTTGATGCTCTCCAGCGCGGCCTTCATGTTCGGCCCGGTCAACGGCTTGCCGGCCTTGAGCACGCGGTCCATCACCTCGGAGAAGATCATGCCCACCAGCCAGCCATGGGTGTAGAACAGCGGAACATAGGCCATGGTCGGCCGTGCCTTGGCGGCGTAGTCCTTGATGGCCTGCATGGTCGGCGCATCCTTGGTGTCGTAGCTGTAGCGATATGGCATCACGCCCATCCAGCCCTGGCCCGCGGCGCCCATGGCGTCCACCGTGGTCTTGTCCATGCTCCAGATGGTGCCCATCGACGTGGTGCTCATGCCTGCTTCGCGCATTTGCTTGATGAACTCGGGGATCGGCGCCAACACATAACCGTGGAAGATCACGAAGTCGGGCTTGGCGCGACGCAGCTTGGCCACTTCGCTGCTCACGTCCACTGCGCCCGGCTTGGTGACAATCTCCTGCACGATGGGAATCTGCAATGCGGCCGCCTTGGCTTTCAGGCCGGCGATGGGGTCGCGGCCGAACTCGGTGTCGCTGTACACCACCGCCACGGCCGGCTTGGTGGCGCCGCGTGACGTCCGGTTGATGTACTCGAGCAACATCTCGCACATGGCGGTGTACGTGGGCCCGGCCATGAAGTAGTAGGGCACGTTCCTCGGGTCGGCCAGGTCGGAGCTGAAACTGGGGCTGGCCGTCAGCGTGGTGCCGAGCTGGCTGACTTCCTTGGAAGCGGCCTTGGCCCAAGCCGTACTGTCGCCGTAGAACACCGGCGGCTGGTGCGCACCCATGAGCTTCTTGAACACGCTCATGGCTTGGTCCATCTTGTAGCCCGAGTCTTCACCGATGTAGCGCAGCTTGCGCCCGGCCACGCCACCCTTGGCCTGGTTGCGCCAGTCGCAGTAGTCGCCCAGGCCTTGGTGCAGCCCGACGCCCGCGAAGGCAAACACGCCGGTGATGGGCGGCGCGGCGGCCACGACCAATTCACCGCTTTGCGCCAGGGCAGCGCGCAGTGGCAGCGCCGAAAGCGCGGCCCCGCCGAGTCCGGCACCGACGATGCGACGGCGGGACGGGTTGGCAGCGTCGTGGTGACCGTTGCTGTCGTTGTAAGCGCTCATCCTTGTCTCCTTGAACAGTCAGGCCCGGAAGGGCCACAGGTGGAACACACGCCGCACTCGCCGCCACATCTCCAGCATGCCGTGCGGTTCGAACACCAGGAAGCCCATGATCAGCAGGCCGAACACCATCTGCTGGACGGGGCTGAGGATCTCGGTTGCGCGCGGCGCCCATTGCGCCAGCATCGCGACGCCGGCACGCAGCAGCTCGGGCACCAGCGTCATGAAGACGGCGCCGAAGATCGTGCCCAGCATGCTGCCCAGGCCGCCCACGATAATGGCCGCGAGGTAGAAGATGGACAGTTGCAGCGTGAAATACTCGGGCGTCATCGCGCGGTAGAAGTAGCCCAGCAAGGCACCGGCCACACCGGCGTAGAAGCTGCCGATGGCAAACGAGGCCAGCTTGTAGTGCAGCAGGTTGATGCCCAGCACCTCGGCCGAGATGTCCTTGTCGCGGATGGCGATGAAGGCCCGGCCGACCCGGGTGCGAAACAGGTTGCGCGCTCCCACCAGCATCAGCGCGGCCACCGGCACGATGAGGTAGTACATGCGGTGATCGTTCAGCAACTCGAAGCCGAACAGGCTTGCGTTGGGCACGTTCACGCCGCGCACGCCGCCAGTGACGCTGTCCCATTCGCGGAACACGTAGACCAGCAGGAACTGCATGGCCAGTGTTGCCACCGCCAGGTACAGGCCCTTGATGCGCAGGCTGGGCAGCCCTACCGCGATGCCCAGCAGCGCGGCCATGCCGCCGGCCAGTGGCAGGGTCAGCACAAAGGGCAGCCCGCGCTGCGCCAGCCAGGCGGCGGTGTAGCAGCCCACGCCCATGAAGGCGGCATGGCCGAGCGAGATCAGCCCGGTGTAGCCGGTCATGACGTTCAGGCCCGCCGCGGCGATGCAGTGGATGCCCACCATGCAGGCCAGCCCCACCAGGTAGCCGTTCGCCGTCAACGGAAAAGCCAGCAGCATTGCGGCCAGGGCCAGCAGCCAGCGACGCTGCACGGATGTGGGCCACAGCGACTCGTCGTGCTGATAACTGGCCCGGAAGTCGCCGATGCGCATGCGCTACAGCCTTTCGATCTGCCGCGTGCCGAACAAGCCGTAGGGCCTGATCAGAAGGATCACCAGCACGGTGGCGTAGGGCACGATGTCGCGCACCTTGCCGCCCAGGTAGGCCGCGGTGAGGCTTTCGATCAGACCCACCAGCAGCCCGGCCACGATGGCGCCGGCAATGCTGTCCAGCCCGCCCAGGATGATGACCGCCAGCACACCCAGCGCGGCGCTGCCCAGGGCCGGCGACAGGCTGGTCATCGACGCGACCACGATGCCGGCCACCGCGCCCACCATGCCGGCGAACATCCACGTCAGCGCCTGCGTGCGCCGAACGTCGATGCCCAGCACGTAGGCGGTGAGCGGGTCGCTGGCCGCCGCGCGCATCGCGATGCCGGTCTTCGAGTAGCGGAAGTACAGCGTGAACGCGGTGATGACCGCGGCCGCCAGCACGAAGCTCCACACCACCTGGCCGGGAATGAGGATCTCGCCCGCCGTGAGGGGCTTGCGCGACAGCAGAGCCGGCATCTCGTAGTTGCTGCCGCCCCAGACGGCGTCCACCCCGCCGTGCAGCGCACTGGCCAGCCCGATGGTGGCCATCAGCACCGAGATCACGGGCTGCCCCGACAGAGGCCGCAGCAGCGCGCGTTCGATCAGCGCAGCCACCAGTGCCACGGCGGCCAGCGTTGCGGCCAGGGCGGCCCAGTTGGGCCACTGCCACATCACGTTGGCGGTGTAGAAGAAGTAGGCGCCGAGCATCATGAATTCGCCCATCGCGAAGTTGATGACGCCGGTGCCCTTGTAGATGAGCACGAAGCCCAGCGCGATCAGCGCCAGAAGGCCGCCCGACAGCAAGCCGATGGCGCTGTATTCGACCAGGGCGATCCAGTCGAAGCCGCCCATCATGCGCTGACCCCTGCCGCGGCCTTGTCACCCAGATAGGCGCGCACCACCTCGGGGTTGTGCCGCAATTCGGCCGGCGTTCCGGTGCCGATGACCTGGCCAAAGTTGAGCACCACGACGTGGTTGGAAATGTCCATCACCAGACCCATGTCGTGCTCGATCAGCAGCACTGTGATGCCGCGCTCTTCCTGGATATCGAGGATGAAGCGCGCCATGTCCTCGGTTTCTTCACGGTTCATGCCGGCCACCGGCTCGTCCAGCATTAGCACCTTGGGCCGCATGGCAAGCGCGCGTGCCAGTTCCACGCGCTTTTGCAGGCCGTAGGACAGGGAGGCCACGCTCTGGTGACGCACGTGGTCGATCTCCAGGAAGTCGATCACCTCGCGTTCGATCTCGCGGCGCAACGCCATCTCTTCACGCTGCGCCGGGCCCAGGTACCACAGCGCTGTGAACGGGTTGGCCGAAAGCCGCGTGTGGCCGCCGAGCTTGACGTTGTCCAGCACCGACATGCCGCGGAACAGCGCCACGTTCTGGAAGGTGCGCGCCAGCCCCAGAGCGGCCCGCCGGGCGGGGCCTTGCGCAGTGATGTCACGCCCCTCGAATTGCACCTGCCCTTGCTGCGGCTTGTAGAAGCCCGAGATGGCGTTGAACAGGCTCGTCTTGCCCGCGCCGTTGGGGCCGATGATCGCCGTGATCTCGCCGGCGCGCGCCGCCAGCGACACGCCCGAGAGCGCCTTGATGCCGCCGAAGCCCAAGTGGACGTCGTCAGCCTGCAGCAGCATTGGCGTCATCTCCGGCGGGTGCACCATGACCGTCAGGACACCGCGGTGCGCGACTTCATGGCTCGGCAATCGAAGGCGCCTTGCCGCGGGTCGTCACCTTCTTCGAAGATCAGGTTCTTCTGGATCCTGTGGGTGGGCGTGGTCGGCAGGCTGTCGCGAAACACAACCCAGCCCGGCATGCCGGCATCCAGCAGCAATTGCTCGGCTTCATCGGGCACGATGAAGCCCACATCCTCTTCGGTGGCCAGCTTCACGACGGCGGCAATTTCCTGCCACGGTGGAGTGTCGATCACCTTCATGCCGGCATCCCGCAACGCCGCGGCCACGACGCGGCTGCCGCGGTCGTCGCCGTCGAAGCCGATCTTGGTGAACAGTACCTCCGGGATGACGCCGTTGGCGGTGAGTACGTTCATGCGGGGTTCCCCAAGCCCTGGCGCAGAAGGGCGGTGAATTGGCGCGCCAACTTGCGCGGGGTGGCGCCGCCATCCGGGCGGTACCAATTCTGTGACCAGTTCAGCGCACCCAGCAGCATCAGGCGCGCGGCCCTGCGATCGGTGCGGGGCGGCAGCGGCAGATCGGCCAGCAGCGAAGACCAGATCGCTTCGTAGCGGTCACGCTCGATCGCCATCGACGCCGCGGCGGCAGGCACATCGTCCGGGCGCACGCGCACCACCACGCGGGCGTAGTCATCGTCGCGCAGGATGGCCTCGAGGTGGGCCACGCAGGCCGCCTCCAGCCGCGCCCAGGGTTCGGTCAGCGGCTGCACTGCCCCCTGCACCGCCGCGCAGATCTGTTCCACGCCCCGAAGGTACACCGCCGACAGCAGGTCATCCTTGGTGGCGAAGTGGCAATACAGCGACCCGGGCAGCATGCCCACCGAGCGCGCGATGTCACGCACTGTCGTCCCCTCGTAGCCGTGCTGGCAGAACAGCCGCGCCGCGGCGTCCAGCAACTGCGGCGCGCGGCTGTCGGCGTGCACGCTGGCCCGGGAGGCGACGCGTGCAGTCGGGACGAACGAAGCGCGGGGGGTGGCCATCGGTGCGGTGAGCTTGCGCGGCCACTATAGCAAGCGTTCGTTTGCTTTATACGCGCTGATCGCTATAGTGAATCACCTTCCCACCACAGCGCACGGCACCCGGGCCGGGCGCTTCTGCCATGAGCTTTCAGGACATCGTGTTGAGTTCCGGTGTGCGCACGCCGTTTGGCGATTTCGGCCAGTCGCTGCGCGACGTGCCGCTGGCCGAACTGGGCGTGCATGTGGTCAAGGCCTGCCTGGCGCGCGCCGGTCTGCCGGCCACGGCTGTGGACCACCTGGTGTTCGGCAACGTCGCCCCGGTGGACCACGACGGCCTGTTCGTCAGCCGCAAGATCGCGCTGCAGGCCGGCCTGCCCGAAGACAGCGCCGCGCTCGGTGTGTCGCGCGCCTGCGGCACCGGCTCCCAGGCCATCGTCAGTGCGGCGCAGCAGATCCAGTCCGGCCACAGCGAGATTGCCGTGGCCGCCGGCGGCGAGAACTTTTCCCGCGTGCCCTACCTGGCGCATCAGGTGCGTTGGGGCGCGCAGCGCGGCCCCTTCGAGTTCGTCGACGGACTGGATTACATCTACCGCTGTCCGTTCACGCGCGAGCTGATGGGCGACACCGCAGAGAACCTCACCGCACGCTTTGGATACACCCGCGAGGCCATGGACGACTGGGGCTTCATGAGCCAGCAGCGCGCCGGTGCGGCCATGGCCTCAGGCTTTCTGGCGCGCCAGATTGCGCCCATCGACGTGCCCGCATCGGGCAAGGGCAAGCCAGGCGTTCGCCGCTTCGAGCGAGACGAATTCCCGCGCCCGCAGATCACGCGCGAGAAGCTGGGGACTCTCAAGCCCGCCTTTCGCAAGGACGGTTTGGGCCAGGTCACCGCCGGCAACTCCAGCGGCGTGACCGACGGTGCCGCGGCGTTGGTGGTGGCCAGCTGCGCCGCCGCCCAGGCCCATGACCTGCCCGCACAGGCGCGCCTGGTGGATTGGGCCGTGGTGGGGGTGGCGCCCGAGATCATGGGCGCCGGCCCGGTGCCGGCCATGCGCAGGCTGCTGCAGCGCACCGGCCTGACGGTGGCCGAGATCGACTACTTCGAGATCAACGAAGCCTTTGCTGTGGTCAACCTGCACGCCGAACGCGAACTCGGCATTCCGAAGGCACGCACCAACCTGTATGGCGGCGGCATCAGCCTCGGCCACCCGCCCGGCGCCACCGGTCTGCGCATGACCATCACGGCCATGCACCACCTGGCCGACACCGGCGGGCGCTACGCCGTCATCAGCATGTGCCTGGGGTCGGGAATGGGCATGGCTACCTTGATCGAGAACCTGGTGCGTTGAGAGCGACGCGGCGTTGACCGCCTCGCCGGTCATCGGCCCGCTCACGAACTGGTCGAGCAGTTCCTTGGGAATCTTCGGCAACGCCGCGGACTTGGCCGCAATCGCCGCGTTCTTCATCTTCGTCTTGCTGATCGACATAGCTGCTCCTCTTGGTCATGCTATGCCTCGCACACAAAATTCCGGACAGGCTCGTGGTGCGACGCGGTGATAAGCACCGTCCAATCGGTCTTCAAGTCGAAGCCGAATCGAGGCAATGCCTTGGGACCGATCCGTACGGTGTACCCAGGCATCTCTTCTTTGAGTCTTTCAAGCATTGTTCCTCCCGATGACCGTTGTCGAACGGCCCCTAAAATCCGACCACCCCGACGACCGGGGCACGTTCTCAACTACCCAGAAGGTCAAATGGCAACTGCAAAGAAAAGCTCGACGAAGACTCCTGCCAAGAAGGCATCTATTGGCAAGACTGTGGCGAAGCAAGCTGCCGTTGGCCTGCGGACCACATCGCCCTCGCCCATGAAACCCATCTCGAGCGCCTTCAATCGGTCGAGCCTTATCGCTCACCTGGCTGAGGTGACGGCGATGGAGCTCAAAGCGGTGCGGACACTGATGGCGGCATTCGAGGCGACGATGCTCGCCTCGGTCCACAAGAAGGGCTTGGGCTCGTTTACGCTGCCGGGACTGCTCAAAGTGAACGTCATCAACGTGCCCGCCAAGAAGAAGCGTCGCGGCATCGACCCCTTCACGAAGGTCGAGCGCGAATTCGCTGCGAAGCCTGCAAGCGTGAGGATCAAAACGCGTGCTCTGAAAAAGCTCAAGGACGCTGCTCTATAGGAGCGTGCGGCTCTCCTGGAGTCGACCTGAACCGCTTTAGCTCGTGAGTTGCACGCCGGCTAGCGCCTCGATTTCGATTTCTTCGCTGCTGGAAGCTCGCTGGAAAGCCCCGCAGATAGTGCGGCGCCGGCAGCGGCACTCATCTCTACAGGTAGGACCGCTCCGCCTTCGAACATGAGTTGCACGCGCACGTTCCCATCAACTTCCGACGGAGAAGCGCCGGCCGCCAAGACCTCCAGCGCCGCCGGTGGTTTGCCCGGCGCTCGCTCTGACTTCTCGAGCACCGCGATCGCTACTGCGGGCGCGAGTTCAGTCGCGATGGCGGCGTTCTTGATTTCAGCCGCCTCTGAGCGGCGTCGTCGGAGAGTGGCGGCGGTGCCACCAACCGACTTCTTCGCGTGCTTGACTGCGGTCTTCTTGGCGCAAGGGCGAGTCGGCTTCTTCATGGGTCGTGCGCTCCGGTTGCAACGGCCGCGCGAGGTTCCTGCGCACCGCCTGGTCACCGCGACGATCCTACTGGGTTGCGTAAACGCCCTGTCTGCCAGGAGATGCGGGGCGATGCCCGCCGCGTCGGCGTCTGTCAGCAGTTCATCGCGTACCGGCCATTCATACTGACCGTCGAGTGTTCGAGGGACCAGCCATGGAGGAGATGCCTGTGAGGACCGCGTCATCGAAAGTCCGGTCAGAGGAGTGGATTTCCCGACTCGTGCGCGAGATCTCGATCAGACTCCCACATTGGAGTGAGCACGTCACGTGCTCTATCTCGCGATATGCATGCCCGCCGTTCGCGTCCTGAAGCCAAACATCCTGGAATCGACATGTCCAACAAGAGTGTTCTGAGCCGTGACTTCATTGCAGGTCAACGAAAGCGCCTAGAGGCATTGAGGTCGGATCTCATGGGCGAAGAGTCTGCGGCCGCGAAGGAGACCAACGAGATGCAGGAGGAGCGCGGCGGAGAGGCGAGAGAGTACGAAGACTCGGCGCAGGAGATGGACCGCAGGGAAGTCTTGCAAGCGAAGCACGACGTCGATCTGAAGCGCCTCAGCAATATCGACCGGGCCCTGAAGAAGATCGAGCTCGGCAGCTATGGACTTTCCGACGTCAGCGGCAAGCCCATCCCCAAAGATCGACTCGAAGCCAATCCCGAGGCCGTGCTCACTGTCGAAGAGGCTGCCGCAAAAGAGTAACTCTTCGCGGCATTCGGGCCGACGCGCCATAGCCGATGAACACGCTCCTTGCATGGCTTGGCAACCACGGCTTGGCCGTGGCCTTCGTCAACGTCTTCCTGGCACAGCTCGGAATGCCCGTTCCGTCATATCCGGTGCTGATCATCACTGGCGCGCTCAGCATGCAGCCCGGTCGCTCGACCGTTGCGCTCTTCGCGGTCGCCGTCTTGGCCTGTTTGCTGTCGGATCTGGTCTGGTACGCGGCAGGCAGATGCTACGGCGGCCGAGTGGTGCGGGCGGTCTGCCGCATCTCGATTTCGCCCGATTCATGCGTTCGCCAGACCCAGACCCTGTTCGCACGATGGGGTGCGCGCTCGCTGGTGGTGGCGCGATTCGTGCCTGGCCTTGCCGCCATCGCCACGGCCCTTTCTGGCAACGTGCGCGTCCCGCTCGCCGCCTTCCTCCTCTATGACACGCTCGGTGCATCGCTCTTTGTCGGCATCGGCATCGGCATCGGCGTGCTCTTTCGCGATGCTGTCGGCGACGTTCTGATCGTCCTTTCGGAACTCGGTCGCATCGGTTTGGCGGGCATCGTCGCGGCGTTCGCTTTGTTCATCGCAGTCAAGTGGTGGCAGCGGCACAGCCTCATCAAGGCACTGCGCATGACCCGCATCACGGTGCCGGAGCTGGCAGGACTGATCGATGCCGGCGCGCCCCCGGTGATCCTCGACGTGCGCAGTCAGCCCGAGCGCCTGCGTGATGGAGTCATTCCTGGCGCCATTCGCTGGCCCCAGGCCGCAAGCCAAGGTGCGACGGTCGATCTTCCGCCTGGTACCGAGGTCGTCGTGTACTGCGCCTGTCCGAACGAAATATCAGCTGCACGCGTTGCAAAGCAGCTGCGTCTGGAAGGCTTCACCCGAGTGAGGCCTCTGCTCGGCGGCATCGAGGCCTGGGCTGGTGCCGGTCGGCCTGTCCACCGGCTCGTCACCCAGGAGACTGGCTAGTCAGCGAACTCGAATCGAATCTGGAAGTCACCGCCTCGAACTTCCTGGAGCGGGTGCTCGCGAAGTGGTCCGTCCAAGTGATCGAGCGAGCCCCATCGACTTCGGCCGTCCGAAGAATCAATCCCGCACGCGCCTCGAACATCTGGGTTCAGCCGCGTCCACTTCGCCCATTCCCGCGAAGGCGGAGGTCGGCCAGCCGGCTTCACGAGACAGGCTCATCACCGCCAGGGTGTGCTCCCTTCCGATCGCCTGAATGCCCGGAATCTCGCTGTCCTGGAGGCGCACGGCCGTCTGGTGCTCGCTGTCGAGGAAGGCATCGCGCGGGACGTCGTGTTCTCCGGCCAGCATCATGCGGCGGCGCATGGATTCGATGATGCTCATGTCGAACGTCCGGCTCGTGGTGGTCGGGACGTGCTGCCGTTCGCACTCAGCATTGCGCCCTGTCGCACGACCTGCGTCACGACCCAGTCCGACGTTGCGATAAAGGGAACGAATCCGTCGTAGCGGCCATCTGCGTCCCTAGGGGCAGCTGTGCCATCGACAGAGTCGTCGTCGTTGACGAACTGCCTCGCGACACATCTTTGAAGCGGATGGCGGACATCGGGGCGGGGTTCATGCATTCGAGCGTGCGCCCGAGCGGCCAACTCGTCGGTGCGCCAGCGCGCATAGCGGCCACCCTGAACCACCGGGCTCCTGCACGTCGCTCTCGAACATCGGCTTCACGGCATCAGCCGGTCGCAGCAACGTCGTGCACCGGCGCGACGCTGACGGAGGCCCGCAGCGCGGTTGCGCGGGCCGCCTGCTGTCGCATCCAGTGCACGCGAATGGCGAGCAGCTCTTCCTTGATGAGCGGCGGGAACCCCTGTCGATGGGACCGGGCGCTCATCTCCTTCTCGGCCAGATACGCATTGATATCCGGGGCGCTTTTCCAGCGTCGCTGGATTCCGTTGCAGATGCGCGGGAACATCCTCTGCAGATGGATCGGACGCACCCCCTTCGGCAGCGTGTCCAGCCAGTTCCTCGCCGACGGCATGAGAAATTGGTCCTCGACGCGCTCCGGTCGCCGGTCGTGTTCGGGCTTGGCCGGCTCATGGACCATCGACCTCCGTTGCAGCCTGCTGCTCACGCCTTGCTTCGCCTCATCACCGCCGCAGGACGTGAGCCGAGTCCACTTCGGTTCGCTCCGAATCTTGAGCTTCGCGGCGTGTTCCGAACGCCGGCGGGCAGGAATGCTCGAATGGCGGGGGGCGCGGGTTCACGCTGTGTGGTGTTGTGGGCGAAGGCAGACGTCACATGCAACCTTCACGCCCCGCACTGGACTCGTCTGCGCGGTAACGCACGCAAGGCGACATTTCTTTGCACTCGAGTGCCGGCTTGCGAACGGACAGCGGACGCGAACATTCGACCCGACGCAGGCCGGGAAGCGCTCGGGCACGACGTGGCGAGTGCACGTCGATGCCGCAGCAGGCAGCGAGCGCCGCCTGCGATCCGGGTCGTCAGCCGTGGGCCAGACCGGCGGCGGCGATGCCGGCGATGCAGATCGCCTCGTCCTCGTCGCCGGTGCCGCCGCTGGCGCCGACGGCGCCGATCACCGTGCCGCCCGCGTCGTTGACGAGCACCGCGCCTGTCTGCGGCAGGAATTTGCCCTGCGCGGTGGCTGCGAGCGCGACGAAGAAGTTCGGGTTCTCCTTCGCCCGCTGGCCGAGGACGCGGCTCGCCGCGCCCATGCCGATCGCCGCCCACGCCTTGCCGCTGGCGACGTCGATGCGGAACATGCTCGCGCCGTCCTGGCGCTGGGCCGACTTGAGATGGCCGGCATCGTCGAGCACGACGACGGCCATCGGCTTGTAGCCCGACGTCTCTGACTGCGCCAGTGCGGCCGCGATGATCTGGTTGGCTTGGGCGAGGGTCAGTGCGGCCATGGCGAAGAAGCGAGTGAAGGCGAATCGAGTCTAGCTGGGGCATGGTGCTGCGTCAGCCGATCTACGAGAAGTGCCGCGTCGATCCGGTGGCCCGGCGGCGCGGCTCGTGCTCGACCGGGCGAGCTGACGGCGCCGCGATCAGTTCTTGCCGGGATCCTTGACGTCGGGCGTCGAGTCGAACTCGACGTTCTGCAGCCTGCCGTCGACCTTCTCGACCTTTCGGATGTAGACCGTCTGGATGATGTCGCGCGTCGCCGGGTCGATCGTGATCCTGCCGCGCGGGCTGGTCCAGCTCATGCCCCTCGCGGCTTCGATGAACTTGTCGCCGTCGGCATTGCCGCCGGTCTTCTTCATCACCTCGGCGATCAGCTGCATCCCGTCGTAGCCGGCGACCGACATGAAGTTCGGCCGGTCCTTGGGATAGGCCTTCGCGTAGGCCGCCGTGTAGGCCGCGTTCTCCGCCGACTTGTGCACCTGCGAGTAGTGGAACGCGGTGATCGTGCCGAGCGCCGACTCGCCGAGCGCGTCGAGGATGTCCTCGTCGGTCAGGTCGCCGGTGGCGACGATCCTGACGCCGTCCTGCGCCAGGCCGCGCTCCACGAAGCTCTTCATGAACCCGACCGTCTCGGCACCGGGCGGCAGGAACAGGAACACGGCGTCGGGCTTGCTGTCCTTGACGCGCTGCAGGTAGGGCGCGAAGTCGGGATTGCGCACCGGCACGCGGACCTCGCCGACGATCTCGCCGCCGGCCGCGGTAAAGGTCTTCTTGAACTGCATCTCCGCGTCCTGGCCGGGGCCGAAATCGGCCACCAGCGTGTAGACCTTCCTGATCTTGTTCCTCGCTGCCCACGCGGCGATCGGCGCCGTGTCCTGCGCCAGCGTGTGCGAGACGCGGACGATGTAGGGCGAGCGCGTCGTGATCACCGAGGTCGCGGCATTCATCACGACCATCGGCTTCTTCGCCTCGACCGAGATCGGCGCGACCGCGAGCGCGGCCGGCGTGAGGCCGAAGCCCGCGAGGATGTCGACCTTGTCCTTGACGACGAGCTCCTGCGCCAGCCGCTTGCTGACGTCGCCGGCAGTGCCCGGGCTGTCGTCGCGGATGATCAGCTCGACCTTGCGCCCACCGAAGGTGTCGCCGTTGGCGGCGAGATAGAGGCGGATGCCGTGCTCGATCTGCTTGCCGTAGGCGGCGAACGGGCCGGTCATGGGCAGCACCAGGCCGATCTTCAGCGGGTCGGCGGCGAACGCCGGAGTCGCGAGGCCAAGCGCCAGGGCGATCGCGGCGAGGGTGTGTCTGCGGTGCATGTCGGTCTCCAGGGTCGCGAGCTCGAAGGATTGTGTCGTCGCCACCCGACGCGACGGCCCTGGCCGACGCAGGACTTTCCCGGGCGGCTCGCGACCTCAGGCCGCGAGGCAGTGCTCGACGCGCCAGCCGTACAGCCATTCGAGCGCGTCGTAGAAGCGCTCGGGCGATCGATCGGTCCAGAGCTCGTTGCGCACCAGCCGCTCGACCCCCGACGCGTGGAAGATGCGGCCCATCTCGCGCGCCGAGAGCACGACGCGCGCTGTGCGGGCGATGCGCGAGCGCTGGTAGTGGTCGAAGGCCGCATCGACGTCGTTGCCGTGAACGCGCATCGCTTCGCCGAGCGTCACCGCATCCTCGAGCGCCATGCAGGCGCCCTGCGCCAGGTACTGCAGCGTCGGATGGGCCGCGTCGCCGAGCAGGGTCGCGCGACCGAAGGTCCATCGGCCGATCGGGTCGCGGTCGGCCGTGGCCCAGCGCTTCCAGCTCTTGGGCAGATCGATGAGCTGGCGCGCACGCGGGCAGATGCCCTGGAAGTAGCTCTCGACCTCCTCGGCCGAGCCCTCGGTGACGCTCCACTCCTCGCGGCGCCGGCTATGGAAGGTGACGACGACGTTGTACTGCTCGCCGCCGCGCAGCGGGTAGTGCACCAGGTGGCAGTCGGGACCGACCCAGATGCTCGCCGCGTTCCAGCGCAGGTCGGCGGGAAAATCGTCCTTCTCGACCACGGCGCGGTAGACGACGTGCCCCGACACGCGCGCCGCATCGCCGACGTACTGCGCACGCACCGCCGACTTCACGCCGTCGGCGCCGACGAGCGCAACGCCGCGGTGCCGAGCGACGTGACCATCGACAACGGTGACGCCATCCTCGTCCTGCTCGACGCTCGCGACCCGCGTCGACGTCAGCACCTCGATGCTCTCGCTCTCCTCTGCGCCTTCGAGCAGCGAACGGTGCACGTCGGCGCGGTGGATGACGGCATAGGGATTGCCGAAGCGCTCGCGGAACGCCGCGCCGACCGGGATCCGGCCGACGAGCGATTCGTCGATCGCGTCGTGCATCACCATCTCGTCGGTGTAGACGGCGCGGCTGCGCGCCTTCGGGCCGATGCCGAGCGCGTCGAACGCCGCGAAGGCGTTGGGGCCGAGCTGGATGCCGGCGCCGATCTCGCCGAGCTCGGCGGATTGCTCGAGCACCTTGACGCGCCATCCTTGCCGTGTGAGCGCGAGCGCAGCGGCGATGCCGCCGATGCCGCCGCCGGCGATCAGCACCGGCAGAGCGGCCGTCATGTCACCGGCGCCGGATTGAACAGCACGAGCGCGTTGTGCAGCTTCCAGTGCTCGGCCCAGGTCTTCTTGCGGCCGCTCGCGACCTCCAGCATCAGGCGAAAGAGCTCCCAGCCGACGTCCTCGATCGTCGCCGTGCCGTCGGCGATGCGGCCGGCGTTGACGTCCATCAGGTCGTGCCAGCGCCGCGCCAGGTCGCTGCGCGTCGCGACCTTGATCACCGGCACCTCGGCCAGCCCGTAGGGCGTGCCGCGGCCCGTCGTGAAGACGTGCAGGTTGATGCCGGCGGCGAGCTGCAGCGTGCCGCAGATGAAGTCGCTCGCCGGCGTCGCGGCGAAGACGAGGCCGCGCTCGATGCCGCGGTCGCGCAGCTTCTCGCCCGGCGAGAGCACGCCGGAGATCGGCGCGCTGCCGCTCTTGACGATCGAGCCCATCGCCTTCTCGACGATGTTCGACAGGCCGCCCTTCTTGTTGCCCGGCGTCGTGTTGGCGCTGCGGTCGACCTGGCCGCGGCCGAGATAGGCGTCGTACCACGCCATCTCGCCGATCATCGCGTCGGCGACTTCCGGCGTCGACGCGCGCGACGTCAGCTGCTCGATGCCGTCGCGCACCTCCGTCGTCTCGCTGAACATCACCGTCGCGCCGGCGCGCACCAGCAGATCGGTGCAGAAGCCCACCGCCGGATTCGCGGTGACGCCGCTGAACGCGTCGCTGCCGCCGCACTGCACGCCGACGACGAGCGCGCTCGCCGGCACGGTCTCGCGCCGGCGCGCGTCGAGCCGCTCGAGATGCTCTTCGGCGGTGGCCACGATCGCGTCGATCATCGACAGGAAGCCGATGTGCTCATCGTCCTGCAGACAGACGACGTCGAGCTTCGGCGAGGCCGTGGCGCCGACGTCGGCGGCGTCGCGCTCGTCGACGATCGCGAACGAGCCCGGCGGCAGCAGGCGCTCGGGCTGCAGCTTCTCGCAGCCCAGGCTCACGACCATCACCTCGTTGCCAAAGTTCGGGTTGAGCGTGATGTTGCGCAGCGTCCGGATCGGGATCTCGGCGCCCGGCGCGTCGATGGCGACGCCGCAGCCGTAGGTGTGCTCGAGGCCGACGACGTCGTCGACGTTCGCAAAGCGCGGCAGCAGCTCGTCCTTGATGCGCTTGACGGCGAATTCGACGACGCCGGCGACGCACTGCACCGTCGTCGTGATCGCGAGGATGTTGCGCGTGCCGACTGATCCGTCGGCGTTGCGGAAGCCTTCGAAAGTGTGGCCGTCGAGCGGCGCCATCGGCGC
>JBBRZP010000006.1:0-44972 GCA_038236565.1 Burkholderiales bacterium
ATCCATTCCGCCCATCGGTACACTTTGGCATCGGCAGTCCTCGGTTGTCATTGGCGTCGAATACCTATGACAACGCGCGCAAGCACGAGGCTGCCGACCCTCTTCTGGCGAAATTTCCGGGCTAGCCGCGCGCCGCAGCGCCTGCTTCGGCGTTCAGGGGCACGCCGCCATCACCTGCGCCACCGCCGCCGTCAGCTTCTTGCCGTACGGCACGTGCAGGAACTCGTTCGGCCCGTGCGCATTGCTCTTCGGTCCGAGGACGCCGCAGACCATCATCTGCGCCTTCGGGAAGCTCTGCTGCAGCATCGACATCAGCGGGATCGTGCCGCCCTGGCCGATGTAGCCGCACGGCGCCCCGAACTGCGCCCGCGACGCCGCATGCAGCGCGTCGTCGAGCCAGGGCGACAACGCCGGCGCGTTCCAGCCGGTCGCGCCCGTGGCGACGTCTTCGGCACCCGGGCGGCTGTCGGTGTGGAACGTGACCTTGGCGTTGTACGGCGCGTTGTCCTCGAGCAGCGCCTTCAGCGTCTGCGCCGCGACGTTGCCGTCGACGAGCGGCGGCGTGCGCAGGCTGAGCTTGAACGCGGTGTACGGACGCAGCACGTTGCCCGCATCCTTGAGCGCAGGCATGCCATCGACGCCGGTCACCGAGAGTGTCGGCCGCCAGGTGCGGTTGACGAGCGCTTCGACCGGATCGGTCGTCGTCGGCAGCGTCGCGCCGCCATCGGCGCCGCAGGCCCACGGGAAGCGCTTCCAGACCTCGTCGCCGAGGATCTGCGCCGTCGCCCTGGCCTGCTCGACGCGCTCCGGCGGGATCGCGCAGTGCAGGCTCTCCGGCAGCAGGCGGCCGGTCTTCGAATCCTCGAGGCGATCGAGCACCTGGCGCAGGATGCGAAAGCTCGACGGCACGAGGCCGCTCGCGTCACCGGAGTGCACGCCTTCGGTCAGGATCTCGACCTTCAGCGTGCCGGTGACGTTGCCGCGCAGACTCGTCGTGAGCCAGAGCTGGTCGTAGTTGCCGGCGCCGCTGTCGAGGCAGACGACGAGGCCGATGTGGCCGAGCCGCTCGCGCAATGCATCGACGTACGCGGGCAGATCGGGCGACCCGCTTTCCTCGCAGGTCTCGATCAGGCCCACGCAGCGCGGCCGGGCGATGCCCTGCAGATCGAGGGCCTTGATCGCGGTGACGGCGGCATAGATCGCATAGCCGTCGTCGGCGCCGCCGCGGCCGTAGAGGAGCCCGTTCTCGTAGCGTGGCGTCCACGGGCCGTAGCCGTTCTTCCAGCCGCTGAACTCGGGCTGCTTGTCGAGGTGGCCGTAGAGGCAGATCGTGTCGGCGTCGACGGCGTTGCCGCCGGGCCTGGTCGCCGGCACCTCGAAGAAGATCACCGGCGTGCGGCCTTCGAGGCGGATCAACTCGAGCCTGAGCCCCGCGACCTGCTGGCGCTCCACCCACGCGGCCGCGTCGCGCACGACGTGGTCGATGAAGCCGTGCTGCTGCCACTCGGCATCGAACATCGGGCTCTTCGCGGGCACCTCGATGTAGCGGGTGATCTGCGGCACGATCTCGTCGTCCCAGACGCGATCGGCATAGCGGCCGAGAGCTTCGGCCTCGTCTTTCTGGATCGGTTGCAGCGGGTCGCGTGCGTTCATCGCGGTCTCCTCGTCGGCGGCGAAAAAGACAGTGTATCGAGCCAGGCGGCGAGCACCGATATCACCTCGGCCTGCTCGGGTTCGTTGAAGATCTCGTGGAAGAGGGCGGGAAACGCGCGCTCCTTGACGATCCCCTTCGGCGCGGCCGCGGCGAAGGCAGCGCTCGCCGCAGGCAGCACGCACAGGTCGCTGCCGGCGTAGAGGAGCAGCGTCGGCACGCTCCAGTGAGGCGCGAGGCTCAGCACGCGCTCGCCGCCGTCGACGATGAAGCGCGTGAGCCGGGCCGTCACGCGATCGTGGACGAGCGGATCGCTCGCGTAAGTCGACACGGTCACGGCGCTGCGCGACACCGATCCGGCGCCGAGGCCGTTGCTCACGCCCAGGTCCGGCGCGAGCGGGCCGAGGACACCGAGGAGCGCACGCTGGAGCGGCGTCATCGGGATGCCGAGCGCAGGCGACGACAGCGCGAGCGCATCGACGGGCCGATGCCAGTCCGACATCGGCGACTCGATCCCTCCACCGACGAAGCACGCCGCGACGAGGCCGCCGAGGCTGTGCCCGAGCAGCACGAGCGGCCCGTCGACGTCGTGCCGGACGGCGTCAATGACTGTCCCGAGATCGGCGAGCAGATCGTCGTCGCGCGCGAGCCGGCCGCGAGCACCCGGGCTGCGCCCATGGCCGCGATGGTCGTAGCCGACGACACCCCAGCCGCGCGCGTTCAGCGCAGCGGCGACGTGGCCGTAGCGATCGATGTGCTCGCCCAGGCCATGGACGATGACAATCGTTCCCCTGGCCCCGTCGGACGGCCAGTCGCGCCGGAACAGGTCGAGGCCGTCGCGGGTTCGAATCGTCTGGCTCATTGAGATCCCTTCACGCCATGCACAACGACTTCTTCGAACTCTCGCACGAGAACGGCGTCGCGCATCTTCGCCTCGCTCGTCCGGAGCGCATGAACACCATGACGCCGGCGTTCTTCCCGGCGATCCGCGACGCCGTGCGCGAGCTCGGCGACGCCGGCGCGACGCGCGCGCTGGTGATCTCGTCGACCGGCAAGCACTTCTCGGCCGGCATGTCGCTCGATGTCTTCGCGGGCGACGACCTCGCCCTGGCGACGGACACGGCGCGCGCCCGGCTGAGCTTTCAGTCCTCGCTCAGGAAGCTGATGGACTGCTTCACCGCGATCGACGAGGCGTGCTTCCCGTCCATCTGCGCGATCCAGGGCGGCTGCATCGGCGGTGCCCTCGACCTCGCGACCGCCTGCGACATCCGCCTGTGCAGCGCAGACGCCTTCTTCACCGTGCAGGAGATCTCGATCGGCATGGCCGCCGACCTCGGCGTGCTGCAGCGCCTGCCGAAGATCGTGCCGCAGGGCGTCGCCCGCGAGATGGCCTACACGGGAGAGCGACTCGGCGCCGAGCGCGCGCTCGCGGTCGGCCTGGTCAACGCGGTGCTGCCCGACGCCGCCGCGCTCGTCGAGCGCGCCCTCTTGCTGGCGCGCACGATCGCCTCGAAATCGCCGCTCGCGATCGCCGGCAGCAAGCTTGCGCTGAATCACGCGCGCGACCACTCGACAGCATCGGCTCTGCAGCAAATGACGCTGCTGCAGAGCGCCATCTTCGACCGCAACGAGATGGCCCGTGCGATCGCCGGCTGGAAGGCCAAGCGCGATCCCGAGTTCGACCCGCTCTCCCCGATCGCGCAGGTCTGAAGGCGCGCGCCCGGGCCGCCCAATGGATCAGGAAATCCGGATCGCCCTCAGCGCGGTGGCGGTAGCGGCGGGTTCGACGCGGCGCTCAGCTCGGATGCCTCGCGCCAGCCACCGCCGAGGGCGCGATAGAGCGCGACCAGGTTCTGCAGCTGCAGCGCCTGCGTCTGCACCAGGGCCTGCTGCGCGGTGAAGAGCGAGCGCTGCGCATCGAGCGTGTCGAGATAGCTCGCGGCGCCGGCGCGGTAGCGCAGGTCGGCGAGCTTGTAGGTGATCGCCAGCGCGTTGGTCTGCGCCGCTTGCGCGCGCAACTGCTCGCCGAGCGTCGTTCGGCCGGCGAGGGCGTCGGAGACCTCGCGAAACGCGGTCTGGATCGACTTCTCGTACTGGGCCACGGCGATATCGCGGTTGACCGTGGCGACGTCGAGGTTGGCGCGGTTGCGGCCGGCGTCGAAGATCGGCTGCAGCAGCTGCGCCGTGCCGGTGAACGCGAACGAGCCGCCCTTGAAGAGGCCGGAGAGCTCCGTGCTCGCGGTGCCCAGGTTGGCGGTGAGCGAGATGCGCGGGAAGAAGGCCGCCCGCGCGGCGCCGATGTTGGCGTTGGCCGCGAGCAGCTGGCGCTCCGAGGCGCGCACGTCGGGTCGGCGGATCAGCAGGTCGGACGGCAGGCCGGCAGGCACGTCGGCGGTGATCTGCGACGTGTCGAGCGGCAGCGGCGCCGGCAGGTCGGCGGGCAGCGCCTGGCCGACGAGCAGCTGCAGCGCGTTCTCGTCGAGCGCTTTCTGGCGCAGGGCCTGCGCGAGCGCGACACGCGCGCCTTCGAGCAGCGACTCGGCCTGGCGGTAGTCGAGCTCCGACGACGCGCCGTTGTCGAAGCGCAGCTTGGTGAGACGCGAGCCGTCTTCGCGCGTCACGAGCGTCTGGCGCGTGACGCGCAGCTGCTCGTCGTCCGCGAGGACCGCGAGGTACGCGGTCGCGACCGACGAGATCAGGCTGATCTGCACGGCCTTGCGCGTCTCGGCGGTCGCGAAGTACTGCGACAGCGCCGCCTGGCTCAGGTCGTGGACGCGGCCGAACAGATCGATCTCGTAGCCGGTGACCGCGAGGCCGACGGCATACGCGGTCGACACGCCCGAGCCGATCGGCGTGCGCGAGACCGTCGCGCCGGCGCCGACCGTCGGCAGCTGGTCGGCGCGGCGCACCTGGTAGAGCGCGCGCGTCTGCTCGATGTTGAGCACGGCGACGCGCAGGTCGCGGTTGTTGGCCAGCGCGAGGGAGATCAGGCGCGTCAGGCGCGGATCGGCGTAGAAGCGCTGCCAGTCGAGGTTGGCCGCCGCTTCAGTCCCGGCCGCCGACGCCGGCGACATCTCGGGGGCATAGCTCGCCGGCACGGGCGCAGACGGACGCTCGTACGGCGGGATCAGCGTCGAGCAGGCCGCCAGGAACCAGGCGGCCGACGCCAGCGCGGCCGCGCGCAGGACGGCGTTACGCATGCCCGCCCTCCTCGGCGACCGGCGGCACCGCGGCAGGCGTGGGCGCCGGCGTTGCCGCACCCGCCGTCGCCATGACCTTGCCCTTGAAGAGTCGCCGCACGACGACGAAGAACACCGGAACGAAAAAGACCGCGAGCAAGGTCGCCGTGATCATGCCGCCCATCACGCCGGTCCCGATCGCGCGCTGGCTCGCCGAACCCGCGCCCGACGAGATCGCGAGCGGCAGCACGCCGAGGATGAAGGCGATCGAGGTCATCAGGATCGGCCGGAAGCGCAGGTGCACGGCCTCGAGCGTCGCCTCGATCAGGTCCTTGCCCTCGGCCACCAGGTCCTTCGCGAACTCGATGATCAGGATCGCGTTCTTCGCCGACAGGCCGATCACGGTGATCAGACCGACCTTGAAGAAGACGTCGTTCGGCATGCCCCTCATCGTCGCCCCGAGGACCGCCCCGAGCACGCCGAGCGGCACCGCGAGCAGCACTGCAAGCGGGATCGACCAGCTCTCGTAGAGCGCCGAGAGACACAGGAACACGGCGAGCATCGAGAACGCGAGCAGGATGGTCGCGGTCGAGCCGGAGAGCCGCTCCTCGCGCGACTGCCCGGTCCACTCGAACGCGAACCCGGCGGGCAGCTGGCCGGCCAGGCGCTCCATCTCGTCCATCGCGTCGCCGGTCGAGTAGCCGGCGGCGGCGTCGCCCGAGATGCGCATCGTCGGATAGCCGTTGTAGCGGACGGTCTGGATCGGCCCGGTGATCCATCGCGTCGTTGCCAACGCCGCCATCGGCACAGGCTTGCCCTGGTTGTTGAGGACGTTGAGCTGGAGCAGGTCGTCGGGCTGCATGCGATCGGGCGCATCGGCCTGGACGACGACGCGCTGCAGCCGGCCTGCGTTCGGGAAGTCGTTGACGTAGCTCGAGCCGAGCGAGGTCGAGAGCACGGCGTTGATGCTGTCGAATGACACGCCGAGGGCGCTGGCGCGGTCGCGATCGACGTCGATCTGCAGCTGCGGCGCGTCCTCGAGGCCGTCGGCGCGCACACCCGCGAGGACCCTGCTCTGCGCCGCCATGCCGAGCAACTGGTTGCGCGCGCCGAGCAGTGCGGCATGACCATTGCCGCCCCGGTCCTGGAGCCGGAACGAGAAGCCGGTTGCCGTGCCGAGCTCGGGGATCGCCGGCGGCACGAGGGCGAAGATGAACGCGTCGCGCACCTTCGAGAGCGCGCCGAACGCGCGGCCCGCGAGCGCCTGCGCCGAGTGCTCGGGGCCCTTCCTCTCGCCCCAGGACTTGAGCGGCACGAAGGCGAGCGCGGCGTTCTGGCCGCTGCCCGAGAAGCTGAAGCCGAGCACGCTCACCATCTTGTCGACCTCGGGCTGCGACAGGAAGAAGCCCTCGGCCTGCTGCATCACCTGCAGCGTGCGCGCCTGCGTCGCGCCCGGGGGCAGCTGCACGTTGGCGATCAGGTAACCCTGGTCTTCGGTCGGCAGGAACGACGCCGGCATGCGCGTGAACATGAAGACGACGATGGCGACGATCAGCGCGAACAGGATCATGAAGCGCCAGACGCGGCGCAGGATCTTCGCGACCCAGCCTTCGTAGCCGTGCGTCGTCGCCCTGAAGGCGCGGTTGAACCAGCCGAAGAAGCCGCCCTTCTCGTGCTTGTGGCCCTTCTCGACCGGCTTCAGGAATGTCGCGCAAAGCGCCGGCGTGAGCGAGAGCGCGAGGAACACCGAGAACAGCATCGCGCTCACCATGACGAGCGAGAACTGGCGATAGATGTTGCCGACCGAGCCCGAGAAGAATGCCATCGGCAGGAACACCGAGACCAGCGTGACGCTGATGCCGATGAGGGCGGCGGTGATCTGGCCCATCGCCTTCTTGGTCGCATCGCGCGGCGAGAGGCCTTCCTCGCTCATGATCCGCTCGACGTTCTCGATCACGACGATCGCGTCGTCGACGAGGATGCCGACCGCGAGCACCATCGCGAACATCGTCAGCACGTTGATCGAGTAGCCGAACACGTTCATCACCGCAAACGCGCCGAGCAGCGAGACCGGCACGACGATCGTCGGGATCAGCGTGTAGCGCAGGTTCTGCAGAAAGAGATACATCACCAGGAAGACGAGGATCACCGCCTCGACGAGCGTCTCGACCACCTGGCTGATCGAGATCTTGATGAACTTCGAGCTGTCGTACGGGATGTCGTACTTCACGCCGGTCGGGAAGTAGCGGGCGAGCTCGCCCATGCGCTTGTGGATCGCCTCGGCGGTCGCGAGCGCGTTGCCCGTCGGCGAGAGCTGCACGCCGATGCCGGTCGAGGGCTTGCCGTTCAGCCGGGCCGACGTGCCGTAGCTCTGGGCGCCGAGCTCGATCCGGGCGACGTCCTTCAGCTTGACTGTCGAGCCGTCGACGTTGGCGCGCAGGACGATGGCGCCGAACTGCTCGACCGTCGTCAGCTGCCCGGCGACGACGACGGTGGCGCTGATCGGCTGGTTGCCGGCGATCGGCAAGTCGCCCAGCGTCCCCGACGAGACCTGGGCGTTCTGGGAGCGGATCGCGTTCGAGACGTCGCCCACCGAGAGGCTGAAGCCGACCAGCTTCGCGGGATCGATCCAGATCCGCATCGCTCGCTCGGTGCCGAAGAGCTGCGCTTGGCCGACGCCGGGGATGCGCTGGATCTCGGGCAGCACCGTGCGCGAGGCGTAGTCGCCGAGCGCGATCGGGTCGTAGGCCGGGTTGTCGGACGAGAGGATCGTGAAGAGGAGGAAGTTCGAACGCGCCTTGTCGACGCGCACGCCCTGCTGCGTCACCGCCGCGGGCAGGCGCGGCGCGGCGCGAGAGAGCCGGTTCTGCACGTCGACCTGTGCGAAGTTCGGATCGGTGCCCGACTCGAAGGTGAGCGTGATCGAGCCGGAGCCGTTCGACTGGCTCGTCGACTCGAGATAGATGAGGCCTGGCGAGCCGTTCATCTCCTGCTCGATGACGCTGATGACGCTGTCCTCGAGCGTCTGCGCCGACGCGCCCGGGTAGACCGCGCTGACGACGATCGAGGGCGGCGCGACGGTCGGGTACTGGGCGATCGGCAGCTGCTTGATCGAGACGCCGCCGAGCACGAGGATGAAGAGCGCGATCACCCACGCGAAGATCGGGCGGTCGATGAAGAACTGGGCCATCGATGCGCTCTCAGCGAGGCGCGGACGACGCGCTCGACGCCGCACCGGCAGCCGCCGGGCCGGAGGCAGCGGCTGCAGAAGGGTCGGTGCGCTGCCACGGCACCGGCTTCACCGGCGCATTGCCGCGCAGCTTCTGGAAGCCGTCGACCATCACCGACTCGCCGGTCTTGAGGCCGTCGAGGATGACCCAGTCGCCGCCCTGCGCCGCACCGACCTTGACCGTCCGGGTCGCGACCGTGCCGTCGGCGCCGACGACCTTCACCGAGTCGCCGGTCGAGCCTCGTTGGACGGCCTGCTGCGGCACGACGATGCCGCTCGGCGTCTCGGCCTGCTCGATGCGCACGCGCACGTACATGCCCGGCAGAAGCAGGCCCACGGGGTTCGCGATCTCGGCGCGCAGCGTGATCTGGCCGGAGGTCGGATCGACGCTGAGATCGGAGAACAGGAGCTTGCCCTTCTGCGCATAGACGCTGCCGTCCTCGAGGACGATCGTCACCTCGCCGGAGTCGGCCCCGCCGGAGCGCTTGAACTTGCCGCTGGCGATGGCGCGGCGCAGGTTGAGCACCTCGGTCGTCGACTGCGTGAAGTTCACGTACATCGGATTGATCTGCTGGATCACGGCGAGCTGGGTCGCGTCGCCCTGGCCGACGAGCGCGCCTTCGGTCACGAGCGCGCGGCCGATGCGGCCGGAGATCGGCGCCGTCACCGACGCGTAGCCGAGGTTGATCTGGCCGGTCTGCAGGTTGGCCCGGGCCAGCGCCGCGTCGGCCTCGGCGGTCTTCTGCGCGGCGACGGCGTTGACGTAGTCCTGCTTGCTGATCGCGTTGGCTTCGAGCAGTGGCTTGTAGCGCTCGGCCTGCGCCGCCGCCTGCGTCACGCTGGCCTGGGCGCGCGCGAGCGACGCCTGGGCGCCGGCGACCACGCTCTGCAGCGACGTGGGATCGATCTTGAACAGCTGCTGGCCGGCCTTGACGTCGCTGCCTTCGACGAAGAGGCGCTTCTGCAGGATGCCGGCGGCGCGCGCCCGAACTTGCGCGACGCGCGAAGCCTCGAGGCGCCCTGGCAGCTCGGTCACCAGGCCGACGGCCTTCGGCTGCGCCGTGATCACGCCGACCTCGGCCGGCGGCGGACCGCCACCCGCCCCGCCGCCCTTGCCCGAGCCGGCGGTGGCGGCGGGCGCGTTGTCGGCCTTCTGTCCGCACGCCGCCATCAGGACGACCAGCGACAGCGTCAGGACAGCCGCGGCCGCCCCGCGCCTGCGATCGATGCGAAGAGACCCTCGTGCCGGTGCCGCCTCGCCCATCTCAACGCGCCGTCGTGTAATCGACCGGCACCCAGGCGTAGCCCTTTCCCTCTCTGCGCAGGTGGCCGATGCCCGGGAATGGCAGGTGCGCGCCGGCGACGAGGAAGCGACCCTTCGCCGCGTCGGCGTAGGCCTTGGCGCGCTGGCCGGCCGCCGCCGTCGGGTCGGTGTCGAACGCGATCGTGATGGCGGGCTCCGGGAACTGCACCGCGGCGACGTGCATCAGGTCGCCCCAGAGGACGAGCTTCTGGCCCTTCGACTCGATCACGTAGATCGTGTGGCCCGGCGTGTGGCCCGGGGCCGCGGCGGCGCGCACGCCCGGGACGAGATCGGTCGAGCCGTCGAAGGGCTTGAACTTGCCGGCGCTCACGTAGGGATTGAGCGACGCGGCCGCGCCCTGGAAGAAGCCCTTCATCGCCTCGGGCGCCTTGCCGAGCTCGTCGGCGCTCAGCCAGAAGGCGGCATCGCGCTTGTCGGCATGCACCGTGGCGTTCGGGAACGCGATCTTGCCGCCGGCCATCAGGCCGCCGACGTGGTCTGGATGCATGTGGGTGATGAGGACGGCATCGACCTGCTCCGGCTTGTAGCCGGACGCGGCGATGTTGGTCAGCAGGTTGCCGAGCGTCGGGCCGAAGAGGGTGGCCGCGCCGGTGTCGACGAGGATCAGCTTGTCGCCAGTGTTGATCAGGTAGGCGTTCACCGACGTCGGCACGGCGTCGCCTTCGAACGAGCGCGCCAGCATCTTGCCGACGTGGTCCGTCGTCGTCCGGGTCAGCAGCTCCTTGGGCTTGAGATCGACGGTGCCGTCGCTGATCGCGGTGATCTCGAATTCGCCGAGCATCATCCGGTAGTAGCCCGGCGCCTGGGTCTTGACCTGGGGAGCGGCGGCTCGGGCGGCGCCAGCGAGGAGGCACGGTGCGAGCAGCGCGACGAGCATGCTGCGCAGGAAGCGGATGGACGTCATGGAGGAGGCTCCGGCAGGCGAAAGCTGCGGAGAATAGCCGAGGCGAGCGACCGGCAGCGGCAGAGGGCCGGACAGCGTCGCCGCGGGCCGCGTCAGACGCCGGCCTTGGCGAGCACGACCACCGACACGCCGCGCGCCGGCGCAACCGCTTCGGCGTTCTGGTACGAGCGCGGCAGGTTGCCGGGGAGGGCGAGCACGTCGCCCGTCTCGAGCGCATGTCGTCTCCGCGCGGACACTCGCCCGCATCGCCGCCGCGCTCGACGCAGCGTGCTGTCGGACGCACGAGTTCGGCGACTCGATCCTGATCCAGCGCGCCGGTCTTCAGCGGTCGACAGCGGTGGCGGCGGTCATCGGCGTCAATGGCGCGCCGCAGTCGCGGCAGAAGCGCGCGCGCGGCTCGTGGCCGGTGCTGCCGCAGCCGGCACAGGCACGCTCGGCCGGATAGCCGCCGGCGCGAAAGCGCAGGGCCGTGAACTCGGCGCTGACGATCCCGGTCGGCACCGCCAGCGTGCCCCAGCCGATCAGCATCATCACCGAGGCGATGAAGCGCCCGAGTCCGGTCTTGGGCGTGATGTCGCCGAAACCCACGGTCGTCATCGTCGAGATCGCCCAGTAGACCGAGACCGGCACGTTCGAGAAGCCGTTGGCCGGTCCCTCGACCACATACATGAGCGTGCCGAGGACGACGACGACGAGCAGCACGAAGCTGAGGAAGACGAGGATCTTGCGCCGGCTCGCCATCAGGGCGCGGCCGAGGGCGCCGTACTCCTCGACGTACTCCGCCAGCTTCAGGATCCGGAACAGGCGCAGCAGCCGCAGCAGCCGGACGTCGATGAGCGCGTGCAGGCCGGGGACGAAGAGAGCCGCCCAGGTCGGCAGCACGGCCAGCACGTCGACGATGCCGAAGCCGCTGCGCGCATAGCGCAGCGGCCGCCGCACGCACGACAGCCGGGCGATGTACTCGAGGGTGAACGCCACCGTGAAGAACCATTCGAGCGCCCCCAGCGCCGTGCCCCAGCGCGCGTGCAGGGTCTCGAAGCTGTCGAGCATGACGACGCCGACGCTCGCCACGATGAGCCAGATGAGGACGAGGTCGAAGCGGCGGCCGGCGGGCGTGTCGGACTCGAAGATGACGCGGTAGAGACCGAGCCGCCAGCCGCCTGGCGGCCGGCCGAACCGCACCGCGGCGTCGTCGGCGGCCGGAGTGGTGGCGGGGCTCGCTGCGGTGTCCACGGTGCCGTCGATGATGCACCCGCGCGATCGCCGACGCCGCTGCCGGGATCCGCGACGCTCAGGCGCGTTCGAACTTGAAGACGGCGACGCTCGCGAGCAGGTTCGGAAACGAGCGCACGATCCTGCCGGCCTGAATGCCGAAGGCATCGAGGATCGTCAGGCCGTCCTTCCTCGCCAGCACCTCGAGGTCGGCGAAGGTGCCGACCCGGATGTTGGGCGTGTCGTACCACTCGTAGGGCAGGACGCGGGTCACCGGCATGCGGCCGGTGGCGACGCGCAGGCGGTTGGGCCAGTGCGCGAAGTTCGGGAAGCTGACGATGCCGATGCGGCCGACGCGCGCCGTCTCGCGCAGCATCTTCTCGGTGTTCTTCAGGTGCTGCAGCGTGTCGAGCTGGAGGACGACGTCGAAGCTCCGGTCGTCGAAGAGGGCCAGGCCTTCCTCGAGGTTGAGCTGGATCACGTTGACGCCGCGCTCGTGGCAAGCGAGCACGTTGGCATCATCGAGCTCGATGCCGTAGCCGCTGCAGCCGCGCTCGCGCGACAGGAGCGTGAGCAGCTCGCCGTTGCCGCAGCCGAGGTCGAGCACGCGCGAGCCGCGCGGCACCAATTCGGCGATGAGTTCGATGTCCTTGCGATCGCTCATCCCAGCTCCCTCGCGAGGTTCGTGAAGCAGGCGCGCAAGACACCGTGATATTGCGGGTCGTCGAGCAGGAACGCGTCGTGGCCGTGCGGCGCGTCGATCTCGGCGTAGCTCACGTCGATGCGGTTGTCGACGAGCGCCTTCACGATCTCGCGCGACCGGGCCGGTGCGAAGCGCCAGTCGGTCGTGAAGCTGACGAGCTCGAAGCGGCAGCGGGCCGCGGCGAAGGTCGCCGTCAGATCGCCGCCATGCGCGCGGGCCGGATCGAAGTAGTCGAGCGCGCGCGTGATGAGGAGATAGGTGTTGGCGTCGAAGTACTCGCTGAACTTGTCGCCCTGGTGGCGCAGGTAGGCCTCGATCTGGAACTCGATCTCCTGGGTCGAGTAGCCGAGCGCGGCGCGCTGCATGTCGCGCCCGAACTTGGCCTCCATCGAGTCGTCCGACAGGTAGGTGATGTGGCCGATCATCCGGGCCACCGTGAGGCCGCGCTTCGGCACGACGCCGACATCGCGGTAGTGCCCGCCGTGGAAATCGGGGTCGCTGACGATCGCCCGCCGCGCCACTTCGTTGAAGGCGATGTTCTGCGCCGACAGGTTCGGCGCGGTCGCGACCGCGACGCACTGGCGCAGGCGCCCTGGATAGCGCAGCGACCAGTCGAGCGCCTGCATGCCGCCGAGGCTGCCGCCGAGCACGGCGGCGAGCCGTTCGACGCCGAGCGCGTCGACGAGACGCGCCTGAGCGTCGACCCAGTCCTCGACGGTGACGACCGGGAAGTCGCTGCCGTAGGCGCGGCCGTTCGCGGCCGGATCGGGGTTCGGGCTCGTCGGCCCGGTCGAGCCGAAGCACGAGCCGGGGTTGTTGACGCCGATGACGAAGAAGCGGTCGGTGTCGAGCGGTTTGCCGGGGCCGACGAGGTTGTCCCACCAGCCTTCGCTCTTCGACCGGCCGGCATAGGTGCCGGCGACGTGGTGCGAGGCGTTGAGCGCGTGGCAGACCAGGACGGCGTTGCTGCGCGCCGCGTTCAGCGTGCCGTAGGTCTCGTAGGCGAGCGTGTAGTCGGCGAGTTGCGCGCCGCTGGCGAGCGGCAGCGGCGCCGCGAAGTGCATCGACTGCGGCTGGACATCGCCAAGGGAACCGCCGGGAGAGGACATGGGCGCGGGAAAGAAAAAACCCGGCGCCGCCAAAGCGGGATACCGGGTGTGCGGGTCCTGTCTTTAGCCGAATTTATAGAGCGCCCGCAAGCCGGAACAAATCGGCGCTTCGAGGGCAAGTATAGCGACGCGACCCGTCATCGCGGCGGTTGCGGGCCGCGGGCCGGACCCGTCGGACCAGGGCCTGTTGACGCTACGGAGCGCCCGCGGCCAAAAGCACCGCCGACCGGGCTTGAGCGCCGGCTGACGCCTCGAACCGACGGCCGCGAGAATCACCGTCACGGCGCGATCCGCGCACGGGAACTCGTCAATGGCCTGGTACGAAGGATTCGAGACCGCGATCCATACGGTCAACTCGATCGAGCTGTTCGCGCGCACGGGCGGCGACCCGCAGGGCCCGCCGGTGCTGCTGCTGCACGGCTATCCGCAGACGCACGCGATGTGGCATCGCGTCGCGACACGGCTCGCGCCGCACCACCGGCTCGTGATCCCGGACCTGCGCGGCTACGGCGATTCGACCAAGCCGGTGCCGTCGCCCACCCCCGAGCTCGACCACGCCCAGCACAGCAAGCGCGCGATGGCCGCCGACCTCGTCGCGCTGATGCGCTCGCTCGGCCACGAGCGATTCGCCGTCGTCGGCCACGACCGCGGCGGGCGCGTCGCTCACCGGCTCGCGCTCGATCATCCCGGGTGCGTCGACAAGCTCACGCTGATCGACATCGTGCCGACGCTCGACATGTACGACGCGACCGACATGCGCTTCGCCAGCTGGTACTACCACTGGTTCTTCCTGATCCAGCCGTCGCCGCTGCCCGAACGCATGATCGGCGGCGATCCTGCGTTCTACCTGCGCTGGACGCTCGGCGGCTGGGGTGCGGCGGGCCTCGATCACATCGAGCCCGAGGCTCTGGCCGAATACGAGCGCTGCTTCTGCCGCGCCGACGCGATCCACGCCGCCTGCGAGGACTACCGCGCTTCGGCGTCGATCGACCTCGAGCACGACCGCGCCTCGCGCGCCGCTGGCGAGGTGATCGCTTGCGCGACGCTCGTGCTCTGGGGCGAGCGCGGCGTCGTCGGCCGGCTCTACGACCCGCTCGCGCTCTGGCGCGCGCAGTGCGCCGCGGCCGTGCGCGGCCACGCGATGGCGGCGGGCCACTTCATTCCCGAGGAGCTGCCGGTCGAGACTTCGGTCGCACTGCTCGACTTCCTGCGGCCCTAGCGGCCCGGCCGACGCGCGCCTGCGTCGCTACCATCGCGCCACCCCGAGGCAGGAGCACGCATGTTCCGTTGGATCACCCGGCTCGACCCGTTCTTCCCCGTCCGCTATTCCGCCTGGGCCCTGTGCTTCGTCGGCCTGGCCGCGAGCCTCTTCGCGTGGGCGAAGATGGGCATGGACCTCTGGCTGGCGATCATCTTCCTCGGGCTCGTGCTGGTCGGCCTGCGCGACGTCTTGCAGGACCGGCACGCGATCCTGCGCAACTATCCGGTGATCGGCCACCTGCGTTTCCTGCTCGAGTTCATCCGGCCGGAGATCCGCCAGTACTTCATCGAGAGCGACAACGAGGCGGCGCCGTTCTCGCGCCAGCAGCGCTCGCTCGTCTACCAGCGCGCCAAGAACGAATCCGACAAGCGCCCGTTCGGCACGCAGATGGACGTCTCCGCCGTCGGCTACGAATGGATCAACCATTCGCTGCAGCCGACGGTGCTGCCGTCGCACGACTTTCGCGTCGTCATCGGCGCCGACCGCGCGCAGCCGTACAGCGCCAGTCTCTTCAACATCTCGGCGATGAGCTTCGGCGCGCTGTCGGCCAACGCCATCCTGGCGCTCAACGCTGGCGCGAAAAAGGGCAACTTCGCTCACGACACCGGTGAAGGCTCGATCAGCCGGCACCACCGCGTCCACGGCGGCGACCTGATCTGGGAGATCGGCTCGGGCTACTTCGGCTGCTGCAACGACGACGGCAGCTTCTCGGAGGACCGCTTCGCCGCCAGCGCCCGCGACCCGCAGGTGAAGATGATCGAGGTCAAGCTCTCGCAAGGCGCCAAGCCCGGCCACGGCGGCGTGCTGCCGGGGCCGAAGGTGACGATCGAGATCGCCGAGGCGCGCGGCGTGCGGCCGTGGGTCGACTGCGTCTCGCCGGCGTCGCACGCCGCGTTCAGGACGCCGATCGAGATGATGCGGTTCATCGACCGCCTGCGCGATCTCTCCGGCGGCAAGCCGACCGGCTTCAAGCTCTGCATCGGCCATCCGTGGGAATGGTTCGGCATCGCCAAGGCGATGCACGAGACCGGCATCGTCCCCGACTTCATCGTCGTCGACGGCGCCGAGGGCGGCACGGGCGCGGCGCCGCTGGAGTTCTGCGACCACGTCGGCGCGCCGCTGCAGGAAGGGCTGCTGCTGGTCCACAACACGCTCGTGGGCCTGGGCCTGCGCGACCGGATCAAGATCGGTTGCGCCGGCAAGGTCGTGAGTGCGTTCGACATCGCGCGCATGCTCGCGCTCGGCGCCGACTGGTGCAACTCGGCGCGCGGCTTCATGTTCGCGCTCGGGTGTCTGCAAGCCCAGACCTGCCACACCGGCAACTGCCCGACCGGCGTGACGACACAGGATGCGCAACGGCAGAAGGCGCTCGACGTGCCGACGAAGGCCGAGCGCGTCCACCACTTCCAGCAGAACACGTTGATGGCGCTGAAGGAGCTGGTGCAGGCGGCCGGGCTGCGCGAGCCGGGCGCGATCAGCGCCTCGCACATCGTCCGGCGCACGTCCGAGCACGGCGTCAAGCTGCTCGCGAACCTGCTGCCGTTCATCGAGCCCGGCACGCTCCTCAAAGGCGAGGTGCCGCTCGAGGTGTTCCGGATCTACTGGCCGATGGCCAGCGCCGGCAGCTTCTCGGCAACGGTCTGAGTCGCGCCGCGCCGCGCTGCGTTGCCGTGCGGCGCGGGCGGTCAGGCTGGCGGCGCGGTGTCGATGAAGCTCTGGCGCGCGTTCAGCTTGTCGGCCAGCTTGGCCAGATTGGGATGCTCGGCGCGCCAGGCGATCTGCGGGAAGCGGAAATCGAGGTAGCCGAGAGCGCAGCCGACGGCGACGTCGGCCAGCGTCATGTGGATGCCGGTGCACCACGGCTTGGCCGCGACGCCGGTCGAGATCGCGACGAGCGAGGCGTTGACCTTGACCATCTGCCGGTCGATCCAGGCCTGCGAGCGCTGCTCGGCCGTGCGGCCGGCCCAGTGCGCCTCGAGACGGGCGAGGATCGCGGCGTCGAGGATGCCGTCGGCGAGCGCTTCCCAGGTGCGCACCTCGGTGCGCTCGCGGTTCGGCTCGGGGATCAGGCGCGCCAGCGGCGACCGGGCGTCGAGGTACTCGACGATGACGCGCGAGTCGAACACCGCCTCGCCGCCTTCCATCACCAGGCACGGCACCTTGCCGAGCGGATTCGACGCCAGGATCGCATCGCTGGCCCAGACGTCTTCCTGCGAGAACTGATAGTCCAGCTTCTTCTCGGCCATGACGATGCGCACCTTGCGCACGTACGGGCTGTTCACTGAACCGATGAGTTTCATGGGGCGGGCGGGGCGCGTGCTTGCGCAGTGGATACGTTTGATTTCATTCTAGGGTCACCGCCGATAATCGCGCCGATGCACGCCTCGCCCCTCACCGCGCTGTCGCCGCTCGACGGCCGCTACGCCGCCAAGCTCGACGCGCTGCGGCCCCTGCTCTCGGAATTCGGCCTGATCCGGGCGCGCGTCCAGGTCGAGGTCGAATGGTTCATCGCCCTCGGCGAGTCCGGCCTCGACGGCGTCGCGCCGCCGAGCGACGCCGCCCGGTCGTTCCTGCGCGGCCTGGTCGAGCGCTTCTCGGCCGACGACGCCGAGGCGATCAAGGCAATCGAGAAGCGCACCAACCACGACGTCAAGGCGGTCGAGTACTGGCTCGCCGAGCGCTTCGCCGGCCAGCCCGAGCTCGCCGTCGCGACGCCCTTCGTCCACTTCGCCTGCACCAGCGAGGACATCAACAACACCAGCCACGCGCTGATGCTGGAGGCCACGCGCCGCGACGTCCTGCTGCCGGCGCTCGACGGCCTGATCGCGACCCTCGCCGGCCTGGCGCGCACGCACGCCGCGACGCCGATGCTCTCTCGCACGCACGGCCAGACGGCGAGCCCGACGACGCTCGGCAAGGAAATCGCCAACGTCGTCGCCCGCCTCGACCGCGCCCGCGTCGGCATCGCGGCGGTCAAGCTCCTCGCGAAGATGAACGGCGCCGTCGGCAACTACAACGCGCACGTCGCCGCCTATCCCGACGTCGACTGGGAAGCGTTCTCGCGCCGCGTGGTCGAGGAGCGGCTCGGCCTCGTCTTCAATCCGTACACGACGCAGATCGAGCCGCACGATGCGATGGCCGAGCTCTTCGACGCCGTGCGCCGGGCCAACACCATCCTCGTCGACTGGGCGCGCGACGCCTGGGGCTACATCAGCCTGGGCTACTTCACGCAGCGCCCGGTCGCGGGCGAGATCGGCTCGAGCACGATGCCGCACAAGGTCAACCCGATCGACTTCGAGAACGGCGAGGGCAACCTCGGCCTGGCCAATGCGCTCTTCGGCCACATGAGCGAGAAGCTGCCGATCTCGCGCTTCCAGCGTGACCTCACCGACAGCACGGTGCTGCGCAACCTCGGCGTGGCCTTCGGCCACACGCTGCTCGCCTACGACTCGCTCGCGCGCGGCATGGCCAAGCTCGGCGTCGACAGCGGCGCGATCGACGCCGACCTCGACGGCGCGTGGGAAGTGCTCGCAGAGCCGGTGCAGACCGTGATGCGGCGTCACGGCATCGCCGATTCGTACGAGCAGCTCAAGGCGCTCACGCGCGGCAAGGCGATCACCATGGACGCGTTGCACGCGTTCCTGCGCGGCCTCGCGATTCCTGCGGCCGAGCGCGATCGTTTGCTCGCGCTGACGCCGCGCAGCTACGTCGGCCGGGCCGCAGCGCTTGCCGTCGCCGCCGCCGACGCCGCGACAGCGGGCGGCAACGGCAACAAGCCATGAGCTTTCGCGCCCAGCTCGCCCATGCCGAGCGCGTCAACCGCTCGCTCCTCTGCGTCGGCCTCGATCCCGATCCGGCGCGCTTCCCCGGCGCGATGAAGGACGACCCGGCGCGGATCTACGACTTCTGCGCCGCCATCGTCGACGCGACGCGCGACGTGGTCATCGCCTACAAGCCGCAGATCGCGTACTTCGCGGCCCAAGGCGCCGAGGACCAGCTCGAGCGCCTGATCGCCTACATCCACGACAGTGCGCCCGACGTGCCGGTGATCCTCGACGCCAAGCGCGGCGACATGGGCAGCACGGCCGAGCAGTACGCGAAGGAAGTCTTCGACCGCTACCGGGCCGATGCCGTGACGCTCTCGCCGCTGCTCGGCTTCGACTCGGTCGAGCCGTATCTGCGCCACGAAGGCAAGGGCGTGATCCTGCTCTGCCGCACTTCGAATCCGGGCGGCGCGGACCTGCAGGATCTGCGGCTGGCGTCGGGCGAGAAGCTGTACGAGCACATCGCGACGCTCGCGGCGAAGAAGTGGAATCGCGGCGGCGAGGTCGGCCTCGTCGTCGGCGCGACGTTTCCCGCCGAGATCGCGCGCGTGCGCGAGCTCGCGCCGGGCCTGCCGCTCCTGATCCCGGGCATCGGCGTGCAAGGCGGCGATCCGTCCGCGACGGTGCGCGCCGGCTGGCGCGGCGATGCAGGCAAGACGACGGATCCGATCATCGTCAGCTCGTCCCGAGCCGTGCTCTATGCCGACGACGGGCCCGACTTCGCTGCGGCGTCGCGCCGCGCCGCCCAAGCCGCGCGCGACGAGCTCGCTGCCGCACGCAGCTGATCGCTAGAGCGTCAGCGGCAGCTCTCGCAGGCGCCTGCCGGTGAGCGCGAAGAGCGCGTTGGCGAGCGCCGGTGCGAGCGGCGGCGTGCCGATCTCGCCGACTCCACCCGGCGCACGCGTGCTCGCCACCAGATGCGTCTCGACGACCGGCGACTCGCCCATGCGCACCATCGGATAGTTGGGGAAGTTGCCCTGCTGCACGACGCCGTCGACGATGTCGATGCGTCCGTTCAGCGCCGCCGACAGCGCGAAGATCACCGCGCCCTCGATCTGCTGCGCGACGATCCCCGGATTGACGACGGTGCCGATGTCGGCGGCGCAGACGACGCGGTGTACGCGCGGCCTGCCGTTCTCGAGCGAGGCTTCGACGACCTGCGCGACGATGCTGCCGAAGCTTTCGTGCAGCGCCACGCCGCGCGCGCGGCCGGCCGGCAACGGCCGCGTCTTGCCGTGGCCAGGCCAGCCGGCGCGCTCGGCGGCGAGCCGGAGCACCGCCGCGTGGCGCGGCGCGTCCTTCAGCAGCAGCAGCCGGTAGTCGACCGGATCGCGACCGGCGGCATGCGCCAGCTCGTCGATGAACGACTCGCTGAAGAAGGCGTTGTGAGAATGGCCGACCGAGCGCCAGTAGCCGACCGGCACGCCGCTCAGCGTCGCGACGTGGGCGATGCGCTGGTGGGCGATGCCGTAGGGCTGGTCGAAAAGTCCTTCGCTCGCGGTCTTGTCGGGCGTGTCGACCGGGCCGACGAGCTCGGGGATGCCGCGCTCCATCCAGCGCGGCGTGATCGCGTCGCCGGCGCTCGTGATGCGCAGCGTCAGCGGCAGGCCCTCGGCGTCGACCCCGGCGGTCAGCAGCGCGACGCCGGCCGGCCGGTAGAAGTCGTGGCGCATGTCTTCCTCGCGCGACCAGACGAGCTGCACGGGCCGGCCGCCGGTCTCGAGCGCGATGCGCACGGCCTGGCCGACGAAGTCGACGTCGAGCCGGCGGCCGAAGCCGCCGCCGAGGTAGGTGACGTGGACCGTGACCGCGTCCTCCGGAAGCTGCGCGGCCTCGGCCGCGGCGGTGCGCGCCAGCCCCGGCACCTGCGTCGGCGCCCAGATCTCGACCTTGCCGCCGGCGACGCGCGCCGTGCAGTTGATCGGCTCCATGGTCGCGTGCGCGAGGTACGGCGCGCGATAAATGGCCTCGACGTGGAGCCTGGCCGCCGCGTCGGCCGCAGCGACGTCGCCGCGGCTGTGGAAGGCGAAGCCGCCATCGGCAGCGTGCGCGGCACGTGCGCTCGCCTCGAGCCGCGCCACGATGGCGGCGCTGTCGAGCCCGCCCGCGGGACGTTGCTGCCACTCGACCTTGATCGCGTCGGCGCCGCGCTGCGCGTGCCAGACGGTGCGACCGACGACGGCGAGCGCCGCGGTCGAGCCGGCGTACGGGCCGAGCCGGACGACGCGCTCGACGCCCGCGAGCGCGAGCGCCGGCGCGACGTCGACCGCGCCGGCGCTGCCGCCGAGCATCGGGCAGTGGCGGATCGCCGCGAACACCAGGCCGGGCGGCCGCACGTCGATGCCGAACACCGCCGAGCCGTTGCTCTTGGCGACGACGTCGATCCGCGGCGCCGCCGTGCCGACGAGGCGCCAGTCGGCGCGCGCCTTGACGCGCACGTCGCCGGACGGCGTCGCCATCGCCATGCGCGCGAGCTCGCCGAAGTGGGCCGAAGCGCCGGACGGATGGCTGACGACGCCCTCGGTCACGACGATCTCGCCGGCAGGCTGCTTCCACGCGATCGAGGCGGCGTTGACGAGCCGCGCCCGCGCTGTCGCCGCAGCCAGAGGCAGGACGTCCCAGGCATCGACGACGCTCGACGAGCCGCCAGTGACGTTGATGCCGAGCTCGCGCGCGACCTTGGCGACGACCCACTGGCCGGCGCGCGCGGGCGTCGTCTCCCGGCCCGGCTCGGTGTCGCGCGGATGGAAGAACGGCACGCTCGAGACCATCATCCCGACGTTGCCGTAGAGCCGCTCCGGCCCGGCCGGGACGAGGCGGATGCGCGCCAGCGGCACGTCGAGCTCCTCGGCGACGAGCATTGCCAGCGCGGTGTGCGTGCCCTGGCCCATCTCGCTCCGGTTCATCGCCAGCAGCACCGTGCCGTCGGCGCCGATCTTGATCCAGCCGTTGAGCCCGACCTCGCCGGCCTCGACTGGCAGCGCGTCGACGGCGCCGATCCGGTCGCGCGGCGGCAGGACGCTCCAGCCGACGATGAGCGCGCCGGCCGCGCCTACACCGCTCAGGAAAAGCGAGCGTCGGTTCACGCTATTGCGGCGCGGATCGCGGCGCGCACGCGCGGATAGGTGCCGCAACGGCAGATGTTGCCGATCGCGGTGTCGATGTCGGCGTCGCTCGGCGCGCGGTTCCTGGCGAGCAGCGCGGCCGCGGCCATCAGCATGCCGCTCTGGCAGTAGCCGCATTGCGGCACCTGGTGCTCGACCCATGCGCGCTGCAGCGGATGCGGCTGGTCGGCGGTGCCGAGCGCTTCGATCGTCACGACCTTCCTGCCGCCGAGCGCCGAGAGCGGCAGCACGCACGAGCGCACCGGCGCGCCGTCGAGGTGCACCGTGCAGGCGCCGCAGGCCCCGACACCGCAGCCGAACTTCGTGCCGGTAAGGCCCAGCACGTCGCGCAGGGCCCAGAGCAGGGGCAGCGCCGGATCGGCGAGCTCGTCGGCGATCTCGCGCGACGTGCCGTTGACGGAGATCTGCATCGGTTGTCGGGAAAAGGCAAGGGAGCCGATTGTGCGGCGACGCCGCGCGCGCAACAGCCCCTCGGTGGCGCGCGGTTCTCGGCCAGAATAGCGGCGCGCCCATCGCGCGACGACGTCCTCCCCTTCTGTCGAAAGCCGAGATGTCCCGAACGACCTCTTCGATCCGTTGCACCCTCGCCGCGACTGTCGCTCTGATTTGCTGCGCCGGAGCCGCCGCGCAGACCGCGGTGGTCTATGGCCTGCTCGACGCATCCGGCGCCCGCGTCAAGCCGGTCGGCGGCAAGGCGATGTACGAGCTCGACAGCGGCAACCTGACGCGCAGCTTCCTCGGCATCCGCGGCAGCGAAGACCTCGGCGGCGGATTGCGCGCCGTCTTCCGGCTCGAGACCTACGTCCGGGTCGATGCCGGAGCCGCGGGCCGGGTGACCGGCGACAGCTTCTGGGGCCGCGAGTCGAGCGTCGGCCTGTCGGGCGCCTTCGGCACCAGCGTGCTCGGCCGCAATCCGTCGCCGCTCTACCTCCAGACCATCGCCTTCAACCCGTTCGGCGAAGGCTTCGGTTTCTCGCCGGCGACGCGCCAGTATTTCGGCACGACCGGCGCGATGCTCGGCGACGGGCGCTGGAACAACTCGATCTCGTACACCAACAACACGACGGATGCGCCGCTGCGCATCCACTTCGCCGCCAACCTGCCGGAAGAAGCAGCGCGCACGCCGCCACCGGGCCGCAACTTCGGCACGAGCGTCGCCTACATCACCGGTCCGTTCGCGGTGAGCTTCGCAGTCGAGCGCATCGAGAACACGCCACTGGCGATTCCCGCGGGCTTCCATCGCCAGACCGCGCTCCAGCTCGGCGCGACCTACGACTTCAAGTTCGTCCGCGTCTACGGCCAGGCCGGGCGCGTCAAGACCGACGCTGACGTCGACGAGAAGACGACGCTCTACCAGCTCGGTGCGGCCGTGCCGATCGGCACCGGGCTGATCCTGGCGTCGTACGGGCAGTCGCACAAGTCGTCGCGGATCTCGGGCACGACCGACCGCACGGTCTCGCTCGGCTACGACTACTTCCTTTCGAAGAACACCGACATCTACGTCGCCGCGCTGCGCGAGAAGCTGAGCTTCGTCTCCTCGGGCAATTCGCTCGCCGGCGGCGTTCGCGTGCGCTTCTAGCGCCGGCTCAGTCGAGGACGACCTCGGCGCGCACCGCGCCGGCCCGGTCGGCCCGCGCCGACAGCGCCAGTCGCGTGCCCTTGGGCGCACGCACGACCCATTCGCCGACGGCGCGATCGGCCGTGATCTCGCGGGCCGGGAGGAACGCGTTGAGCGAGTTCTTCGGCGCATGGCCTTCGAGCTGCGGCCCTTCCATGCGCGGCTTGCCGCTCACCAGCGAGACCGAGCGATCGGCATCGGACAGGTGGATCTCGAAGATCACGCCGCGCACGGTCTTGCGCGCGAGGGCGAGCTGCGTGACGTAGGCCGGCAGCCAGCCGCTGTTGGCCACCGCGATGCGCACGCGCCAGGTGTCGGGGCCGAGCGCACGCACCTCGGTGCGCAGCAATTCGAGCTTCGGCAGCGAGAGCGCGATCGTCGTCATCCACTTCGGGAAGCGCGCGGCTTCGCGCTCGCGCAGCTGCGGCGGCGGATTGCGCCAGTAGTTCATCTTGTCCCAGCCGCCGATCTCGACCGCGCCGAGCTGCGGATGCATGAACGGCTTCCAGTCGACGTGGGCCTTGCCGCCGCACTGCTCGTCGCTCCACTTGATGAGCTTCAGGTCATCCTCGACCGGATGCTCGCGGTACCAGTCGATCCACTTGTAGTCGGCGATGCCGGCTTCCTTGTTCGGCGCCCAGATCTCGACCACCCAGAAGAGCGCGCCGAGATGCTCGTAGACCCAGTCCTGCGTGCCGCTGATGACGTCCTTCGGGTGGTACTTGAAGTCGTGCCAGATGCTGATCGCGGGATAGCCGCTCAGCTTCGCGCCGATCTCGCTGAAGCGCTTGATCGACCACAGGTCCTCCGGGATCATGTCGTCGTCGCTCTGCGTGCCCATCGGCCGCAGGATCACGCCGCTGTGCGTGTGATAGCTGATCGCCGCGCCGATGTTCTTGTGGCCGACGATGAAGTCGACCATCGCCTTGACTTCCGGCTCGCTCGTCGGATAGTCGCCGGCGCCGACCTGCTCGTGCTCCTGGCGCCAGCCCGACGGGAAGTTGCGGTTCAGGTCGAGCCCCTCGATGTCGGAGTTGACCTTGATCGTGAGGCCGTCGTAGTTGCGGATCAGGCCTTCGGGCATGAGGCGGTAGTACTGGCCCGCGAACTCGCCCGGCTGGCGCGCGACCATGAGGCGCGGGTCCTGCTCGCACTTCTTCCACGTGCCGTTCGGGTCGGGGACGCGCATGAAGAGGATCCGGCCGTCGCCGTCGATGTCCTCGGCGGTGAGGCCGTCGACCGGCTCCTCGTCGAACGGATAGCGACGCGTCGACGAGCGGATGTGGCGCGGCGTGTCGGCCAGCGCGAGCTCGGCGCCGTCGGGATTCAGGCGCGGGCAGAGATAGACCGTGCGCGTGTCGAGCAGCCGGGTGATGTCGGCGTCGTGGCCGTGCCCGGTGAGCAGCTCGTGCAGGTAGTAGAGCACCGCGGTCGACGCCGTCAGCTCGGCGGCGTGGATGTTGCCGTCGGCCCAGAACGCGGGCTTGTCCTCTGCCGCGCCGGTGGCGATGTTGGTGATCGTCGCGACCCAGATGTCGCGGCCCTCGTAGCTCTTGCCGATCGAGCGGATCGCTGCCAGCGTCGGGAACGCCTGCGCGTATTCGAAGAGCAGCTGGGTCAGCTCGTCGTACTTGTAGAAGCTGTCGAAGCGCGGGGTCGGGGCGGCGGGGGTCGTCATGGGCGGCGCAGTCACCAGGAGTGATCGGACGGGGATCCGGGCCGGATTGTCATCGCTCCCGGGCCGCTCCCCGCCGGCGCTCAGCAGGCGACCGGCGCGCCGTCGACGAAGACGCGGATCTCGCCCGGCGCGAACGCATGCCACTGCTCGTCGCTGGTCAGCGGCTCGGTGACGACGACGGCGACGCGGTCGCGCGGCGAGGTCTCGCGCGCGAAGTCGACGATGACGTCCTCGTCCTGCAGCGAGGCGCGCGCGAACGGGTGCTGGCGCACGATGTGGTGCAGGTTCGTGGAGCAGTGCGCCCAGAGCGCCTGGCCGTTGTCGAGCATCGCGTTGAAGACGCCGTGCGCCGCGACCTGCGGCATCAGCTCGGCGAGCGTCGCCGTCAGCTCGTCGATCGACGGCACGTCGGCGTGCGCCTTCGCCAGCTCCTGCATCAGCCAGCAGAAGGCGCGCTCGCTGTCGGTCGTGCCGACCGGCCGGAACGCGCCGTGCAGGCGCGGCGCGAACCGCTTCAGGTCGCCGTTGTGGGCGAACACCCAGTAGCGGCCCCAGAGCTCGCGCACGAACGGATGCGTGTTCTCGAGCGCGACCGGCCCCTGCGTCGCCTTCCGGATGTGGGCGACGATGTTCTCGCTGCGGATCGGATAGCGCCGCACCATCTCCGCGACCGGCGATTCGCGCGCGCTGTGCGTGTCGACGAAGAGGCGCACGCCCTTGGCCTCGAAGAAGGCGATGCCGAAACCGTCCTTGTGCTCCTGGGCACGGGTCGAGAAGCCCGTGAAGCTGAACATCACGTCGGTCGGCGTGTTGGCGTTCATTCCGAGGAGCTGGCACATGCAGCGCCATTCTGAGCGCAGCCGGATGCCCGCGGCGCGAACAGTCCTCCCGTCGCTCAGGACGACGCGGACCGATCCCGCAGAAAGCGGCGCACGGCCGGATCGCTCGTCAGGCCGACGGCGCGCTCGCGGGCGATCCGCGCGGCATCGCCGCGACCGGCGAGCGCCTCGAGGTGGGCAAGCGCGGCCCAGTACGGCTGGTAGCCGGCGACAGCGGATGCGTCGAGGGCCGCGAGCGCGGCGAGGCCGTGCGGCGCGCCGCGCGCGGCGCCGACCGCCGACGCGCGGCTGACGAGCGCGCCGATCGTCGGCTGGCGGGCCACCAGGGCGTCGTAGAGCTGCACGATCGCTTCGCCGGGGACCTCGGCGCCGAGGCCGCGATGGCTGTGCGCCGACTGGATCGCCGCCTCGAGCTGGAACGGCCCGGGCGACGCCAGCTGCGCGGCCCGATGCAGCGCGCGCTCGGCGACCTCGAGCAGCTCGCGGTCCCAGAGCGACGTGTCCTGCGAGGCGAGCGGCACATAGTCTCCGGCGGCGTTGCGCCGTGCCGCGGCGCGCGACTGGCAGAAGGCGAGCAGCGCGAGCAGGCCCCAGACCTCGGCGGCCTCGGGGGCGAGCGTCGTCAGCAGCCCCGCGAGGTCGATCGCCTCGCGCGCCAGGCCGCCCTTCAGCGCGTCGGTGCCGACGACGTCGTCCCAGCCGGTGCCGTAGGCGGCGTAGACCGCCTCGAGCACGTCGCCGAGACGCTCGGGCCACTGCGACGCCTCGGGCACCTCGAAGGCGATGCCGGCGGCGCGGATCTTGGTCTTGGCGCGCACGAGGCGCTGCGCAAGGGCCGTGGGCGAGACGAGGAAGGCCGAGGCGATGCGCGCCGCGTCGAGGCCGAGCACGACCTGCAGCATCAGCGCCGGTCGCGCCGCCGGATCGATCGCCGGATGCGCGCAGACGAACATCAGCTTCAACCGCTCGTCGGGGAACGCGGCCTCGCGGGCCTCGGTCGGCAGATCGCCGAAGACGATCCGCATCGTCTCCTCGGCGCCGGCCTCGACGCGGCCGTGGCGCCAGGCGTCGTGGAGGCGCCGGCGCGCGGCGGTCATCAGCCAGGCCTCGGGCGCATCCGGCACGCCGCCTGTGGGCCAGTGGACGAGCGCCGCGGCGAAGGCCTCGCTCAGCGCGTCCTCGGCCGCAGCGATGTCGTGCGAGCGCGCCGACAGGTACGCGACGAGACGGCCGTACGACTCGCGCGCGACCGTCGCGGCCGTGCCCTCGGCCGTGCGCGCATCCATCGGCGCTCAGCCTTGCGGCGGCGGCGGCAGGACCGGCCGCACCTCGACGCCACCGACGGCGGCGCAAGGCGCGCGCGCCGCCCACGACAGCGCCGCATCGAGGTTCGGCACGTCGATGACGAAGAAGCCGCCGAGCTGCTCCTTGGTGTCGGCGAACGGGCCGTCCTGGACGCGCCGCTGGCCGCCGACGACGCGCACCGTCGTCCCGGTGGCCGGCTCCTGCAGGCCGGCGCCGCTCTTGACGATGCCCGACTCGTGCATCGCCTGGACGTAGGCCATCCAGCCGGCCCAGTAGGGCCGGCTCGCGACGGGGTCCTTGCGCTGCTCGAACAGGCTCGTCGGCTCGTAGAACATCAGCATGTAGTCCATGGTTTCCCTTCGTTGGCGAGCGTTGACACGGCGCTCACGACGATGACGCGCCGGACCCGCCCGTTTCGACACCGCGACAGCGAACGTCCATGATTTTCTTCGCCGCCGCGCCTCAGCGGCGGTCGAACAGGCGCCGCAGCACGCCGCGCACCGTGACCGCGTCGGTCGGGATGTGCGTCTCCTCGAGCACGCCGGCCATGCGCTGGACCCGGCGCGGGCTGCGCTTGGCGCTCCAGACGAGCAGGTCGATGAGCCACGGATATTCGTTGGCGCGATTCGCCTCTTCATACAGGTCGAAGCGCGGCTTGAGCGCGAGCACGCGCGCGGCGTAGTCGGCGCGCACGCCGGCGTCGGCCCCGACGCTCGGCGTGCCGACGGGCGTCGCGAGGATCGCTTCCGCCGCGTGGATGCCGGTCTCCATCGCCTTGCCGATGCCCTCGCCGGTGAAGGCATACGTGCTGCCGGCCGCTTCGCCGGTGACCAGGATGCCGGGCGCCTCGAGGCGCGCGCCTTCGAGCGAGCAGCGCAGCGGCGCGCCCTTCAGCTCCTGGCCGGCGTCGGCGAGCCAGGTGCCGCCGTCGACGAGCTCGCGCGCCGGCGCGTAGAGATCCTTGAAGGCGGCGAAGACCTCGCGCAGGTTGACGTCCTTCATCTTGTGCCGGCCGTCCTTGCCTTCGCGGTGGCTCTGGGCGACGCCGACGCCGATGTTGAAGACATCGTCGCCGCACGGAAAGACCCAGCCGTAGCCGGGCGAGAGCCGCTTGTGCCAGACGACCTCGAGGCTCGTGATGCGCGGCGTGAGCGCGGGGTTCCTGACGTAGCCGCGCAAGGCGATGCCGCTCGGCGTGCGCCGCTCGCACATGCCGGCGGCGATCGTCGCCTGCGGCTGCGCGCCGCTCGCGAGCACGAGCCAGGGCGCGCGGATCTCGCGCACGCGCTCGCCCTGCTGGAAGCGCGCGCCGACGACGCGGCCTGTCGCCGGGTCGCCCTCGCGCAGCGGTGCCGTGAAGCGCGCCGGCGCGAACATGCGCGCGCCGGCCGCGACGGCTGCCGTGCAGATGATCTCGTCGAGGCGCTTGCGCGGCAGCACGGCCAGCCGGCCCGGCACCTCGATGCGCCCACCCCGCGGCGCGATGCAGGCCAGCGTCGTCGCCGAGCGCGCCTCGGCCATCACGGCGTCGAAGACACCGAGCCGCTCGAGGGCGCGGTGCGCATCGGGGATGAGGCCGTCGCCGCAGACCTTGTCGCGCGGAAAGGCCTGCGCGTCGACGAGGACGACGTCGCGGCCGGCACGGGCGAGCAGCTGCGCGCAGGCCGCGCCCGCGGGGCCGGCGCCGACGACGATCGCGTCGCAACGGTCGGGAAGGAGATCGAGGTCGAGGTTCATGAGGGTCGTGTGCCGTGCGGCGACGGCGCCGGCTGGGTGCCCGGGCCCATGCGCCAGGAGGCGAGCAGGGCGGCGGCCGTGATCGCGCCGATCAGGGCGAAGGTTTCGTGGAAGGCGGCGAGCGGCGCGGCCGCATGGGCGCGCAGGCGCCACGCGAGCACGTTGCCGACCAGGCCGATGCCGACCGCGCCGCCGAGCTGGCGCAGGAAGTTGATCGTGCTCGAGCCCTGCGCGATCAGCACGTTCGGCACGCCCTGCATCGAGCCGAGGTTGAGCGACGGCAGGATCATGCCGAGGCCGAGCCGACCGACGACGGCCCAGAGCGTGATCACGAGCAGCGAGGTGCCGAGGCCGACGCCGAGCATCAGGAAGAACGACGCCGCGAGCAGCACCAGGCCGGCGCTGACGAGCCAGCTCACGGCGACGCGGTCAGAGATCCGGCCGGCGACCGGGATCGTGATGGCGAGCGCGATCCCGGCCGGCAGCAACACCGCGCCGGCCTGCGACGGCGGCAGGTGCAGCGCCTCCTGCATGAACACCGGCACCAGATACGTCGAGCCGAACAGGCCCATGCCGTAGATGAAGGCGACCGTGCCGCCCATCGCGAAGGCGCGGTAGTCGAACAGGCGCAGCGCCATCAGCGGCCTGGCGCCGCGGCGCTGGTGGAAGACGAAGGCGACGGTCGCGACGGCGCAGCAGGCCAGCAGCGCCAGGCCGAGATCGAGCGTCTCGGCATTGAGGTGGACCATGCCGTTCAGGAGCGCGAGCACGGCGACGGCGATCAGGCCGAGGCCGACGACATCGAGCCGGCCGCCGGCGCGGCTGATCGGCGCGCCGCCGGGTGCGCCGACCGGCAGGTAGCGCTGTGCCATCGCGACGGCGACGACGCAGAACGGCGCGACGACGAAGAAGATCGAGCGCCAGCCCCACCACTCGACCAGGATGCCGCCGACGCTCGGCCCGACCGCCGGCGCGAGGACCACGCCGAAGCCGAAGATGCCCATCGCCTTGCCGCGCTCGCCCGCGCCGAACGCGTGCAGGATGACGATCGCGGGGATCGGCTGGAGCACGCCGGCGCCGAGGCCCTCGGCGACGCGCATCGCGAGCACGAGGTCGAACCACGGGCTCAGGCCGCCGATGATGCCGCCGACCATCAGCAGCGCGACCGCGCCGGTGTACGTGTGGCGATAGCCGTAGCGATCGAGCAGCCACGGCGTCGTCAGCATCGAGAGCGTCATCGCGCCCAGGAAGCCGGCCGAGAGCCACTGGGCGCGGTCCTGGCCGAGGCCGAAGACGCGGCTCATGTCGGGGACAGCGACGTTGATGATCGTCGAGGCCATGATCGCCGCGACCGTCCCGATCATCACCGTCGCCAGCACACGCCAGCGATAGCTCGGGCCGAAGCGCTCGGCGAGCGCGGCGCGGGAGTGGATCGGATCGGAATCGGGCACGGGACGGGCAGGGCCTGGCGGTCCAGACCGATTGTCGCCGTCCCGACGCACGCCGGCCCCGGGGCGTGGTGACCGACCTACCAGATCGAGACGCGCTGCCCGGGCGGCAGGTACATGCCGTCGCCGGGCTGGACCTTGAATGTCGAATAGAAGGCCGGGTGGTTGCGCACCGTGCCGTTGACGCGGAATTCCCCTGGCGAGTGCGTGTCGGACTTGATCTGCGTCAGCAGCGCTTCCTGGCGCGACCTGCTGCGAAACACCTGCCCGAAGCCGTAGAAGAAGCGCTCGTCGCCGGTCAGACCGTCGATCACCGGCGCGGCTGCGCCCGCGAGCGACTGGTGATAGGCCTTGTAGGCGATCTCGAGCCCGGAGTTGTCGGCGATGTTCTCGCCCAGCGTGAGATCGCCGTTGACGGTGTAGCCAGGTACCGGCGAGAACGCCGAGTACTGGGCGACCAGCGCCCGGGTCTTGGCGTTGAAGCGCTCGCGGTCTTCCGCGGTCCACCACGAGCGCAGGTTCCCCGTGCCGTCGAACTGGCTGCCCGAGTCGTCGAAGCCGTGGCTGATCTCGTGGCCGATGACGGCACCGATCGCGCCGTAGTTGACCGCATCGTCGGCGGCCGGATCGAAGAACGGCGGCCGCAGGATCGCGGCCGGGAAGACGATCTCGTTGTAGGGCGGGCTGTAGTACGCGTTGACCGTCTGCGGCGTCATCCGCCACTCGTCGCGGTCGACCGGGCGGCCGAGCTTGGCGAGCTGGCGCTCGTGCTCGAAAGCTCGCGCCCGCTCGACGTTGCCGATCAGGTCGTCGGGCCGGACGACGAGCGCGCCGTAGTCGATCCAGCGGTCCGGGTAGCCGATCTTCGGCCGGAAGGCGGCGAGCTTGGCGAGCGCCTCCCGCTTCGTCGCCGCGCTCATCCAGGTCAGCGAGCCGATGCTCTCTCGGTAGGCGGCGAGCAGGTTGGCGACGAGCGCCTCCATGCGGGCCTTCGACGCCGGCGGGAAGTACGTCGCGACGTAGAGCTTGCCGACCGCTTCGCCGGCGGACTGCTGCACCAGGGCGACGCCGCGCTTCCAGCGCGCCAGGTTCTCGGTGGTGCCGCTGAGCGCGGTGCCGGCGAAGGCGAAGCGCGCATCGACGAATTCGGCGCCGAGGTAGGGCGCATAGGCGTGCAGCAGGTGGCTGCGCAGGTACGCCTTCCAGACCGGCGGCGGCGTCGCCTGCAGCTGCGCCGCGAACGCCGTCAGGTAGCCCGGCTGGCGCACGACGATCTCGCTCGCCCTGCCGGCGAGGCCGCTCGCCTTCAGGTAAGCCGGCCAGTCGAAGCCCCTGGCGAGATCGCCGAGCGCATCGGCCGGCATCCTGTTGTAGGCCTTGACCGGATCGCGGTTCTCGACCCGCGTCGACTGGATGCGGGCCAGCGCCGTCTCCAGCTCGATCACCGCTGTCGCCTGCACCGCCGCGTCGCCACCCGCGCCGGAGAGCGCGAGCAGGCGCGTCACGTAGGCCAGGCCGGCGGCGCGCGCCTGCGCGAACTTGGCGTCGCCCGTCACCAGGTAGTAGTCGCGATCGGGCAGCAGCAGGCCGCCCTGGGTGAACCAGGGCAGGTTGCGCGTCGTGTCGCGACCGTCGAGCGCGATGTAGAAGTTGATCGGCAGGTCGACGCCGAGCCAGTCGAGCCGGCCCATCGCGGCCGCGATCTCGCCGATCGAGCCGATCGCGTCGATCGCCGCGAGCTCGCCGCGCAACGGGCCGAGACCCGCCTTCGCAACCGCGGCCTCGTCCATGAAGCTGCGGTACAGGTCGCCGATGCGACGTGCGTCGGCGCCGTCCGGGGCGCGCACGGCGGCCTCGACGATCTCGCGGACCTCGCTTTCCGATTGCTCGCGCAGCGAGACGAAGGCGCCGATGCGCGCCTTGTCGGCCGGCATCGGCTGCGTCTTCAGCCAGGTGCCGTTGACGTGGCGGAAGAAGTCGTCCTGCGGGCGCACGGACGCATCGCCGTTGGCGCGATCGATGCCCGACTGGAGCGGCGCGGTCTGCGCCTGGCCGATGCCCGTCGCCGCCAGCCCGACGAGCAGCAGCGCGGCGCTCGCGCGAACGAGATGCGGGCGACACGTCCCCATGCGGTTCCTTCGACTCATGGCGATGGCGATGTCGGCTACCAGATCGAGACCCGCTTCTCCTGCGGCAGGTACAGGGCGTCTCCCGGCTTCAGTCCGAAGGTCTTGTAGAACACGTCGTGGTTGCGGACGACGCCGTTGACGCGGAATTCGTCGGGCGAATGCGGATCCGACTTGATCTGCGCCAGCAGCGCCGCGTCGCGCACCTTGCCGCGGAACGCCTGCGCGAAGCCGTAGAAGAAACGCTCGTCGCCGGTCTTGCCGTCGATGACCGGAGCGGGCTTGCCGCCAAGCGAGCGCCGGTAGGCCTTGTAGGCGATCTCGACGCCGGAGTTGTCGGCGATGTTCTCGCCGAGGGTCAGCTCGCCGTTGACGTTGTAACCGGCGAACGGGCTGAACGCCGCATATTGCGCGATCAGCATCTTCGTCTTCGCGTCGAAGCGCGCGCGGTCCTCGACCGTCCACCACTCGCGCAGGTTGCCGGTGCCGTCGAACTGGCTGCCCTCGTCGTCGAAGCCGTGGCTGATCTCGTGGCCGATGATCGAGCCGATGGCGCCGTAGTTGACTGCGTCGTCGGCGTTCGGGTCGAAGAACGGCGGCTGCAGCACCGAGGCCGGGAAGACGATCTCGTTGAGCAGCGGGTTGTAGTAGGCGTTGACGGTCTGCGGCGTGAGGCCCCATTCGTCGCGGTCGATCGGCTTGCCGAGCTTGTTCAGCCCGCGCCTGAACTCGAACGCCCGGGCACGCGTGACGTTGCCGACGAGGTCGCCCGGCCGCATCTCGATGGCGCTGTAGTCGAGCCAGCGCTTCGGATAGCCGATCTTCGGCGCGAAGGTCGCGAGCTTGGCCTGCGCTTCCTTCTTCGTGGCGGGGCCCATCCAGTCGATCGCGTCGATGCTCTCGCGATAGGTCGCGAGCAGGTTGGCGACGAGCTGTTCCATGCGCCCCTTCGAATCGGGCGGGAAGTACGCGCCGACGTAGAGCTTGCCGAGCGACTCGCCGACCGAGCCTTCGACCAGTCCGATGCCGCGCTTCCAGCGCGGCAGGTTCTCGGTCGTGCCCGATAGCGTCGCGCCGACGAAGGCGAAGCGCGCGTCGACGAAGTCCTTGCCGAGATAGCGCGCGTAGCCGTTGAGCAGACGGACGCGCAGATACGCGCGCCACACCGGCATCGGCGTCGCCGACATCTGGGCCGCCAGCCCGGCGAGATAGCTCGGCTGGGCCACGATCACGTCGCTGCTCTTGCCGGCGATGCCGGTCGCCGCCAGCCACGCGGGCCAGTCGACGCCGGGTGCGAGCGGCGCGAGGCCGGCGAGGTCGACGCGGTTGTAGGTCTTCACCGGATCGCGGTTCTCGACCTGCGTCCACTGGGCCTTCGCGAGCGCGGTCTCGAGCGCGAGGACCGCTTCGGCCGACGCTGTCGCATCGCCCGGCGCGCGAGAGAGCTGGAGCAGCCGTGCCATGTAGACGACGTACTGCTGGCGCGCGATCTTGAACTTGGCGTCGTCGGCGACGAGGAAGTAGTCGCGGTTGGGCAGGCCGAGGCCGCCCTGGCTGATCTGCGGCACGTAGCGCTCGGCCTTGCGCGCGTCCTGGCCGATCTCGACGTCGATCGGCATGCCGATGGCGAGCGTCGAGAGATGCCCCATCGCGGCCGCGAGCTGGCTCGGCGACGCGACCTTGTCGATCGCCGCGAGCTCGTCGGCGAGCGGCGCGAGGCCGGCCTTCTCCACCGCGGCTTCGTCCATGAAGCTCGTGTAGAGGACGCCGATGCGGCGCGCGTCCGCGTCCTTGGGCGCGGTCGCGGCGGCTTTCACCAGCGCGAGCAACTCGCCCTGGATCTTCTCGTTGATGACGTCGAACGACCCGACGTAGGCCTTGTCCGCGGGGAACTCGGTGCGCTTCAGCCACCCGCCGTTGACGCTGCGGAAGAAGTCGTCCTGCGGGCGGACGGACGGGTCGAACGAGGCGCGATCCACACCCGAGGTCAACGCCGGCGGATCGGCGGCCAGGGCGGTCTGGGCCAGGAACAGCGCGCTCGCCAGCGCGGCCAGGAGGGAGGTCAACGGTTTCAAGCGGGGCTCCTCGCGGACGGGTGGTCCGCACGACCTCGCGCCCGCCGGGTCGGCGCGCGCGAAGGCCAGACTCTAGGCGAGCGCGCTATTCCCCCGGGCTGGTGGTGCGATGAAATGCGGACCGGGCGGGACGGGCTGCGACGGAGACGCCGGCAGACCCGGCGGTCGGTGCCTGGGCTCAGATTTCCTCGTAGAGCGGCAAGGTCAGGAATTCCTCGAAGGCGTCCTGCGTGCTCATCGTCGTGAAGATGTCGGCGGCGCGGTCGAACTTGCCTTCGAAGCCGGCCGCCTTGATCTTGGCGAGCTCCTCGGGCACGAGCGCGCGGACCAGCTCGGCGGTGACCTTGCGGCCGTCGTCGAGCACGCCCTTGGGCGTGCGGATCCACTGCCAGACCTGCGAGCGGCTGATCTCGGCCGTCGCCGCGTCTTCCATGAGGTCGTGGATCGGCACGCAGCCGTTGCCGGCGAGCCAGGCGCCGAGATAGTGGATGCCGACGTTGATGTTCATGCGCAGGCCCGCTTCGGTGATCGGCGTCTCGGGCCTGAAGTCGAGCAGGTCGGCTGCCTTGACGGCGACCTCGGGCTTCTGCTTGTCGAACTGGTTCGGCCTGTCGCCGAGGACGGCGACGAACTCCCTCATCGACGCCTCGACCAGGCCCGGGTGCGCGACCCAGCCGCCGTCGTAGCCGTCGGTCGCGTCGCGGCGCTTGTCGGCGATGATCCCGGCCATCGCGGTCTCGTTCTTCACCGGATCGTTCTTGATCGGGATCAGCGCGCTCATGCCGCCGATCGCCGGCGCACCGCGCTTGTGGCAGGTCTTCAGCAGCAGGAGCGCGTAGGCGCGCATGAAGGGCGCGGTCATCGTCACCTTGGCGCGGTCGGCCAGGCAGAAGCTCTTGTCGAGCTTGAACTTCTTGATGCAGCTGAAGATGTAGTCCCAGCGGCCGGCGTTGAGCCCCGCCGAGTGCTCGCGCAGCTCGTAGAGGATCTCCTCCATCTCGAACGCGGCGAGGATGGTCTCGATCAGCACCGTCGCCTTGATCGTGCCCTGCGGCAGGCCGAGTTCGGCCTGCGTCATCACGAAGACGTCGTTCCAGAGGCGCGCCTCGAGATGGCTCTCGAGCTTGGGCAGGTAGAAGTACGGGCCCGCGCCGCGCTCCAGAAGCTCCCTGGCGTTGTGGAACATGAAGAGCGCGAAGTCGAAGATGCCGCCGTGCACGCGCTGGCCGTCGATGGTCACGTGCTTCTCGTCGAGGTGCCAGCCGCGCGGGCGCACCTGCAGCGTCGCGATCTTGTCGTTGAGCTTGTAGCTCTTGGTACCGGCGGCGGTCTTCTGCTCGAACGAGAGCGTGCGCCGGATCGCCTGGCCGATGTTGATCTGGCCCTGGATCTGGTTCGTCCAGAGCGGGGAGTTCGAGTCCTCGAAGTCGGTCATGTACGAGTCCGCCCCCGAGTTGAAGGCGTTGATGACCATCTTCGCGTCGACCGGGCCGGTGATCTCGACGCGGCGGCACTGCAGGGCCGCGGGCAGGGGCGCGATCTTCCAGTCGCCGTCGCGGATCGACTTGGTCTCGGCCAGGAAGTCGGGACGCTCGCCGGCGTCGAGCTTCTTCGCTCGCTCGGCACGTGCCGCCAGCAGCTCCTGGCGGCGCGGCTCGAAGGCGCGGTGCAGCTTGGCGACGAGCGCCAGCACGTCCCGGGTCAGGATCCGTTCGAAGCCGGGCAGGATCGGGGCGTTGATCTGCACACCGGCGGGAAGGTCGAGCGTCGTGGTCATGGCGAGGGGCTTTCGGAAGCGAAGAAGTCGAGGACGTCGCCGAGCTGCGTGCCGATGCGCGTCGGGCGCGCGCCGAGCTCGTCGAGCGGCAGGTTGAAGCGGTTGATCCAGAGGGTCGTGTAGCCGAACCAGCTCGCGCCGATCGCGGCCCAGCAGTTGCTCGACACGAACAGGATGTCGTCGGCGGGCAGGCGGAGGGCGCTCGTGCCGAGCGCATAGGCGGCAGGATCGGTCTTGAAGACGCCGGTGCCTTCGACACTCAGCACCGGATCGACGAAATCGGCAAAGCCGGCGTGTCGCACGACAGCCTCCAGCATGTCGGGGTCGCCGTTGCTGAGGATGCCGGCGCGGATGCCGCGCCGCTTCAGCTCGACGAGGACGCCGCGGTTCTCGGGAAATGGCGCGAGTTGCTCGTAGACCTGCATCAGCTCGTGCTCGCCGCCTTCGGTCAGGGTCAGGCCGAAGCGCGCGACGGCATAGCGCAGGCCCGCGCGGGTGCAGTCGCGAAAGCTGCGCGTTCGCCCGCTCATCGAGGTGAGCCGGGTGTACTCGATCTGCTTGTCGCGCCACAGGAGTCCGAGCCGCTCGCCGAACTCGGGGAACAGGCGCTCGGCCATGACGCCGACGCTGTAGACGTCGAACAACGTGCCGTACGCGTCGAACAGGACGGCGCGCGGTGCGCGGCCAGGAGGAGCTTCCATGCCGCTAATTTATGCCAACGCGGCCGGCCGCCGGTCCGCGGCCGCCCGTTGGCGGCGGCCCCGGCCCGCAGCCGGGGCGCGCCGCGCTCCGATCAGGCCGAGAGGCAGGTCTTCATGAAGGCCTTGCGATCGTCGCCCTTCTTGCCGGTGGCGTCGACGTTGCACTTCTTCATCTTGTCCTGCTGGGTCATGGGCGTCGCCGGCGCGGCCATCGCGCTGTCGCCGGACAGGCAGGACTTCATGTACGCCTTGCGGTCGTCGCCCTTCTTGTCGGCGGCCGACTTGTTGCAATCGCCCATCTTGGACTGCTGCTTGGTCATCGGCGCGCTCGCCGACATCTCGGGCGCCATCTTGTGCGAGGCGGCGAAAGCCGAGGTGGAGAACGCCAGGGCCAGGGCGGCCGACAGGGTGAGAAATTGCTTCATGGAAACCTCCGTTGGAATGGACTCAACGCCGCAGCCGCCGAAACGGACGACAACGATTGGACCACGCCCCGATGCGGTGGCCAAGCCGACCGGCGCGGGCCGGCGTGCCCTAGAAGATCCGCCGTGGGTGGGCGAGCTGCTCGTGCGCCGAGTGCAGGCGCCGCACGAGCACCTTGATGAAGGAGTCGTGGAAGAGGTGGCGCGTGTTGGCGCTCAGCTGGACCAGCGTCTCGGGCGTGAACGAGATCGTCGTCGCCGGCTCGGTGATGATGACGTCGGTGCTGTGCTTTTTCAGCTCGGCGCTCGGCGCGAGGTAGGCCATCTCGCCGACCGACGTGCCCGAGCCGAGCTTGGCGACCTTTTTGCCGTCGCGGAAGACCTCGACCTCTCCCTGGGCGATGATGTGGAAGCTGTTGCCTTCCTCGCCCTTGCGGTAGAGCGCGTGGCCGAAGTGGAAGCGCTGCCACCTGGCGCGGTGCACCACTTCCCAGAGCTCGACGTCGCCGAAGTTGTCGAAGAACTCGAGGGTGCGCAGGAGCGTGAAGCGCTCGGAGTCGAGCACCCCCTGAAACTGGCCGCGCGGCACCTGCTGGGTCGTGACCAGCGCCGAGATCGCCTGCGCGAACTCGCCCCAGTCGCCGTAGCGGTCGCCCGGCTGCTTCGAAAGTGCCTTCTGGATCACCGCGTCGAGCGCGGCGGTGACGCCGGCGCGGATGCCGGTGAGCGGCGCCGGCTTCATGTTGTAGATCTGATGCATCATGGCCGACTGGACCTGTGCATCGAAGAGCGGCCGTCCGGCGACGAGGTGATAGAGCACGGCGCCGAGCGAGTACATGTCGGCCCGGCAGTCGATCGTGCCGCCGTCGAGCTGCTCGGGCGACATGTACGCGAGCGAGCCGACGCGGTGGATCTGCGTCACGTCCGAGCCGAGGTTCAGGACGCTGCCGAAGTCGCTGATCTTGACGTCGGTGATCGTGCCGTTGGTGAGCACGGCCAGGAGATTCGCCGGCTTCACGTCGCGATGGATCAGCCCCTGGCGGTAGACGTAGCCGAGCGCCATCGCGCACTTGAAGCCGATCTCGACGATCAGCTCGAGCGAGAGCAGCTGGTCGGCCCGGCAGTAGGGGCGCAGCGTGCTGCCGGCGACGTACTCCATGACCAGGTACGGCGCGACCGGATCGGGCACGGCGTCGAAGATCTGGACGACGTTGGGGTGCTGCAGCCGGCCGACGAGCGCCGCCTCGGCCGCGAAGAAGCGCTCCGAGTAATGCGCGTCGACGGGATCGCCGGCGCTCGAAGCGCCGCGCACACGCTTGATCGCGACGTTGCGGCGCTGGAAATCGTCGTAGCCGAGGAAGACTTCGCTGGTCGCGCCGTCGCCGAGCCGGCCGAGGATGCGGTACTTGCCGATCTGCGTCGGCAACGGCGGCATGCTGGCCGAGACTTCGGCGGCGGCTTGGGCGGAGAGCGCGACGGACATGACGAGGGGCGGGCGAAGGACGGTCATTCTTGCATCGCGGTCCTCTGTACGGAGGCGCACGGGCGCGTCGACGACGCCATATTCACGCTTGCCTGTGACTTCTTGTCACGATTCCGGACCCGCGAAGGCCGCCTCGTAGAATTCCATCGATGATGTCGGCCCGTGACGAACTGCTCGACGCCTTGCGTGCCGCGATGGCCGAAGTGAGCCCGGGCCACGCGCTCGACGCTGCGTTCGAGACCCCGCGCCAGGCCGATCACGGTGATCTCGCGGTCACCGCGGCGATGCCGCTGGCGAAGGCGCAGCGCCGCAATCCGCGCGAGGTCGCGGCCGAGCTGATCGCCGCGCTGCAGAAGAAGACGGCGGTCGAGCGCTGGGTCGAATCGATCGCCGTCGCCGGGCCCGGCTTCATCAACCTGCACCTGCGCGCGGCCGCGCGCCAGCGCATCGTCGCCGATGTCCTCGCCGCCGGTCCGGCGTTCGGAGTGCGGGCGGCCGAGGGCGATCCGGTCATCGTTGAATTCGTCTCCGCCAACCCGACCGGTCCGCTGCACGTCGGCCACGCGCGCCAGGCTGCGCTCGGCGACGCGATCTGCAGCCTGCTCGAAACCCAGGGCCGCCGGGTCGTGCGCGAGTTCTACTACAACGACGCGGGCGTGCAGATCGCGACGCTGGCGGCGTCGGTCGCCGCCCGGCTCGACGGCCTGAAGCCGGGCGAGGCCGGCTGGCCGGAGTCGGCCTACAACGGCGACTACATCGCCGACATCGCCGACGATTTCCTGGCCGGCAAGACCGTCCACGCCGACGACCGCCAGTTCACCGCCTCGGGCAAGCGCGACGACCTCGACGGCATCCGCCAGTTCGCCGTCGCCTACCTGCGCCACGAGCAGGACCTCGACCTGCAGGCGTTCGGGGTGCGTTTCGACAACCACTACCTCGAGTCGAGCCTTTACTCGAGCGGCCGCGTCGAGGCGACGGTCGCGCGCCTCGTCGCCGCCGGCAAGACCTACGAGCAGGACGGCGCGCTCTGGCTGCGCACGACCGAGTACGGCGACGACAAGGACCGCGTGATGCGCAAGTCCGACGGCACGTTCACCTACTTCGTCCCCGACGTCGCCTACCACCTCGCCAAGTTCGAGCGCGGCTTCACCAAGGCGATCAACATCCAGGGCACCGATCACTTCGGCACGATCGCGCGCGTGCGCGCCGGGCTGCAGATCGCGGATCCGGCCATCCCCGCGCGCTATCCCGACTACGTGCTGAACACGATGGTGCGGGTCGAGCGCGACGGCCAGGAAGTGAAGATCTCCAAGCGCGCCGGCCAGTACGTGACGCTGCGCGACCTGATCGACTGGACCAGCCGCGACGCGGTGCGCTTCTTCATGCTGAGCCGGAAGGCGGACACCGAGTTCACCTTCGACGTCGACTTGGCGATGAAGCAGAACGACGAGAACCCCGTCTTCTACGTCCAGTACGCGCATGCCCGCATCTGCTCGGTCCTCGAGCAATACGCCGGCCAGGGCGGTGACACCGCCGGACTCGCGGACGCCGACCTCGCGCTCCTGGCCGCGCCGAGCGAGATCGCCCTGATGCGAAAGCTCGCCGACTACGGGCCGATGCTCGCCGCGGCTTCGGCCGCGCTGGCGCCGCACGAGGTCGCGTTCTACCTGCGCGAGCTGTCCGCGGCCTTCCATAGCTACTACGGCGCGGAGCGCTTCCTCGTCGACGACGCGGCGCTCGCCCGGGCGAGGCTGGCGCTGCTCGCCGCGACCCGCCAGGTGATCCGCAACGCGCTCGCCGTGCTCGGCGTGAGCGCGCCGGAACGAATGAACAGAGAGACAGAGACGGCATGAAAGAACTTCGATCGGCGGCGCGGCAACGCGGCGGCTTCTTCATCGGCCTGGTCGTGGGGCTGCTCATCGGCCTGGCCGGCGCGCTCGGCGTGGCCCTGTACGTCACCAAGGCGCCGATCCCGTTCATGAACAAGGTGCCGTCGCGGACGAGCGCGCAGGACGCAGCCGAGGTCGAGCGCAACCGCAACTGGGACCCCAACAGCGCCCTGGCCGGTCGCAACCCGGCGCCGGGCGCATCCGGTGCCGGGAGCGATGCAGTCGCCGGATCGTCACGGCCGACGCTGACGGCACCGACGGTCATCGATCCGGTCCTGCCGCCCCCCGCCGACGCGGCCCGCGCGGCCCGTGCGCCGGCCAGCGGTGCCGCTGCCCAGACGGCGGCGCCGCGCGCGTCCCAGGCGACGACGACGGCAACGGCCACTGCCGCCGGATCGCCTTTCATGTATTTTGTGCAAGCGGGCGCCTACTCTCGCAGCGAGGACGCAGAACAGCAGCGTGCGAAGCTGGCCATGATGGGCGTCGAGAGCCGGCTGACCGAGCGCGAGCAAGGCGGCCGGATGGTCTACCGGGTGCGCGTCGGTCCGTTCGACCGGCGCGAGGACGCGGAAAGCGCCAAGGACAAGCTAGGCACGTCCGGGGTCGACGCGGCGCTCGTCGCGGTCCAGAAGTAACTCACGCTGCGGCCGGATCGTCGTGCGTCGACCCGGCCCCGTCGCGTCGCCGGCGCCCTACAGTCGAGCGATGAACCCGACCCGACGCGAGCTCACCCTGGGTGCGGTGGCGGCGGGCCTCGTCGGATCGCTCGCGCCGCGCGATGCTGCGGCGCAGCTGGCTCCGGTCGAAGGCACGCACTACCTGCGCCTCGCGGCGCCCGTGCCGACGATCGCGCCGCCGGGCAGGATCGAGGTGATCGAGTTCTTCTGGTACGAGTGCCCGCACTGCAATGCCTTCGAGCCGGCGCTCGACGCCTGGACGAAGCGCCTCCCGGACGACGTCGCTTTCCGCCGCATCCCCGTCTGGTTCCGGGAGGAGCCGTTCGGCCCGCAGCAGCGGCTCTACTTCGCGCTCGAGACGCTCGGCCTGGTGCCGACGCTGCACCGCAGGGTCTTCCAGCTGATCCACGGCCAGCGCGCGCGCCTGCGAACGCCGGAAGACATCTCGGCGTTCGCGCTCACCAACGATCTCGATCCGGTCAAGTTCATGACCGTCTACAACTCGCCCGCCGTCCTGGCGCGGTCGCAGCAGGCCCGCCAGATCGCCAACGCCTACGGGGTCGACGGCGTTCCGTCGATGGGCGTGCAGGGTCGATATTTCACGAGCGGCACCCTGGCCAACGGCGGCGTGGCCGGCGGGGCGAACGAACGGATGCTCGCGGTCGTCGATGCCCTGCTCATCCGGATCCGCCAAGCTCCCCGGACCTGATCGGCACGGACCTCGGGTCGCAGATTCCGGCTGAGAGGCGCGTCGCCCGGACATCGCTGGCATAGAATGGCATGCAAGTTTCATGCCGATAGGATGAGACGTTCTGTATCGCCTCCAACGACTCCTCTCCGTGCCCCTTCATCCCGCCCGAACCCTGATCCTGGCTGCCGCCGTGCTGTTCTCCGTCGGCGGACCGGCGCCCGTACGCGCCGAGAAGTCGGACCGCTTCAAGCCGCTCAACGTCGAGGCGGACCTGCCCGGCAAGATCGACCTGCTCAACCAGTTCGTGGTCTTCAACGGCAACGTCGTCGTCACCAAGGGCACGATGGTCATCCGGGCGGCGCGGATCGAAGTCCGCGAGTTGCCCGACGGCTACCACTCGGCGATCGCCTTCGGGTCGCCCGGCCAGCACGCCACCTTCCGGCAGCGGCGCGACGCGCCGGACGAGTTCATCGCCGGCGATGCCGAGCGGCTCGAATACGACGGCAAGTCCGACGTCATCCGATTCGTCAACAACGCCTCGGTCAGGCGCCTGCGCGGCAGCGAGACCAGCGACGAGATCTCCGGCAACCTCGTCACCTACGACAGCGGTACCGAGGTCTTCAACGTCAGCGGCGGCGCGACGCCGACGGCGACGAACCCGGGCGGCCGCGTCCGCGCCGTCCTCACGCCCAAGGAAGGCAGTGCCGCGGCGGCGGAAGCGGCGCGCGCGGCGGCAAGCGCCGTGCCGTCGCCTTCGTTGCGCACCTCGCCAGCGCTCGGAGACGGCAAGTGACGCCGGCCGCGACCGAGTCCGACACGCACCGGCTCGAAGCGCACGGCCTGCGCAAGTCGTACGGCTCGAGACTCGTCGTCGACGGCGTGCGCCTGAGCGTGAAGAGCGGCGAGGTCGTCGGCCTGCTCGGACCGAACGGCGCCGGCAAGACGACGAGCTTCTACATGATCGTCGGCCTGGTCCGCGCCGACGGCGGCGAGATCACGATCGAAGGCCGCCGCGTCGAGCGCATGCCGATCCATCAGCGCTCGCGCCTCGGCCTCTCGTACCTGCCGCAGGAGCCGTCGATCTTTCGCAAGCTCAACGTCGAGGACAACGTCCGCGCCGTGCTCGAGCTGCAGGTGGGCGCCGACGGCAAGCCGCTCAAGAAGGCGGCGATCGACGCCCTTCTCGACGGACTGCTGCGCGACCTCTCGATCGACAAGCTGCGCGCCTCGCCGGCGCCGGCGCTCTCGGGCGGCGAGCGGCGCCGGGTCGAGATCGCGCGCGCCCTGGCGACGCAGCCGCGCTTCATCCTGCTCGACGAGCCCTTCGCCGGCATCGATCCGATCGCGGTGATCGAGATCCAGCGGATCATCGGCTTTCTCAAAGAGCGCGGCATCGGTGTCCTGATCACCGACCACAACGTGCGCGAGACGCTCGGCATCTGCGACCGCGCCTACATCATCAGCGAGGGACGGGTGCTGGCCGAAGGCACGCCGGGCGAGATCGTCGCCAACGCCGACGTCCGCAAGGTCTATCTCGGCGAACACTTCCGGATGTGACATGGCGCCGCCACGCTCACATCACTCGCTGCGCTCCTTCCGTTCGGTGCCCCCCGAGGGGGCGCGGCCGGGCTCGGGAGCGGCCCGGCGCCCGGCCGACCCCGTGATGCGATGAAGCAGACGCTCCAAGTCAGGCTCTCCCAGCATCTGGCGCTCACGCCCCAGCTGCAGCAGTCGATCCGTCTGCTCCAGCTGTCGACGCTCGAGCTGCACCAGGAAGTCGAGCAGATGCTCGAGCAGAACCCGTTCCTCGAAGCCGAGGAGGATTCGGCGCCGGCGTTCGAGCCGCTCACCGAGCGGCTGTCGAGCGCTGAGCGCGCCGGCGAGCGCGAGTCCGAGCGCGCCGCCGAGCCTGGCGGCGACAGCGCCGAGGCGGCCGAGCCGGCAGCGATCGACGGCACCGAAGCGGCGACCGACCGCGAGGACTGGGAGAACGGCACCGAGCGCGAGGACTTCGACGGCATCCGCGAGACGCCGGGCAAGTCGCGCACCAACAACGACTTCGACGACCCCGACGACAGCGATCGCGACACCGCCGCGCAGAGCCTGCAGGACCATCTGCGCGACCAGCTCGCCGGCATGCGCCTGGCGCCGGCCGACGCGGCCGCCGTGCTGGTGCTGATCGACTCGCTCGACGACGACGGCTACCTGCCCGACACGCTCGAGGAGATCGCGGCGCGGCTGGTCGAAGGCGGCATGGCGATCGACGACGGCGATGCCGGCGACGACGACGTCGCGCCGCTCCTCGCCCACCTGCGCTGCGCCCTGCGCTACCTGCAGAGCATGGAGCCGACCGGCGTCGGCGGGCGCGATCTCGCCGAGTGCCTGATCCTGCAGCTGCGCGCGCTCGCGCGCTCGGAAGCGCAGGCGATCGCGATCATCGTCTGCCGCAGCCACCTGCAGCTGCTCGCGCGGCGCGACCTGAAGAAGCTGATGGCAGTGACCGGCGCCGACGAGACGCTGCTGCGCGAGGCGCAGGCGCTGATCGTCGCGCTCGAGCCCAAGCCGGCACGGCCGTTCGCGCGCGCCGAGGCGAACATCGTCATCCCCGACGTCGTCGTCCTGAAATCGGGCCGCGGCTGGAAGGTGCAGCTCAATCCCGACGTGATGCCGAAGCTGCGCATCAACGACCTCTACGCCAGCGCGATCCGCCAGCACCGCGGCACAGGCGCGCTCAATGGCGCCGGCCCGGGTCTCAACGCGCGGCTTCAGGAAGCACGCTGGTTCGTGAAGAACATCCTGCAGCGCTTCGACACGATCCAGCGCGTCTCGCAGGCGATCGTCGAGCGGCAGAAGAGCTTCTTCACGCACGGCGCGATCGCGATGAAGCCGCTCGTCCTGCGCGAGATCGCCGACGAGCTCGGCCTGCACGAGTCGACGATCTCGCGCGTCACCACCGCGAAATACATGGCGACGCCGTTCGGCACC
>JBBRZP010000007.1:0-44614 GCA_038236565.1 Burkholderiales bacterium
CTTGCCGCGCCACTCCTTGTAGAAGCCGGCCTTCGAGAGCGCGTCGCGGAACGACTTGTTGTCGGGGTAGTTGAAGGTCAGGCCCTTGGCCTTGAGCTGTGCCTCGAGGCCGTTGTTGAGGCGGCGGATGTCGTCGCGCTGCTTCAGCACGGCGTCGGTGACGTTCCTGGTGATCATCGCCTGCAGGTCCGGCGTGAGCGAGGCCCAGCGCTTGCCGTTGAAGAGCACCCACTGACCGTCCCACATGTGGCCGGTCATCGAGCAGTACTTCTGCACCTCGTACAGCTTGGCGAGGTCGATGACCGCGAGCGGGTTCTCCTGGCCCTCGACGACCTTGGTCTGCAGCGCCGAGTACACCTCGCTGAAGTTGATGCTCGCCGGCGACGCCTCGAGCGCCTTGAACATCGAGGTCCAGAGCGGGCTCACCGGGACGCGGATCTTGAAACCCTTCAGGTCGGCGGCGGTGTTGATCGGCCGCGTGCTGCTCGTGATGTTGCGGTAGCCGTTGTCGAGGCAGCGGTCGAAGACGTGCAGGTTGGCCTTCACGATCGCCGCGCGCACGTGCGCGCCGAGGTCGCCGTCCATCGCGCTCCAGACCGTCTGGTAGTCCTTGAACGCGAACGCCAGGCCATTGATGCCGGCCACCGGCACGAGGGTCTGCAGGATCAGGCCCGAGAGCGGGAAGATGTCGATCGCGCCCGAGCGCACCTGCGACAGCATGTCGGTGTCGCCGCCGAGCTGGTTGTTCGGAAAGATCTGGACGTCGACCTTGCCGTTGCTGTCGCGCTTGATCGCCTCGGCCGCTTCGCGGATGCGCACGTTGCTCGGGTGCGTCACCGGGATGTTGTTGGCCCACTTGAGCGTGATCGGCGCCGTCTGGGCGAACGCCGGGCCGCCGGTGGCTGCGAGCGCTCCGCTCGCGGCGAGGCCTTGCACGAATTGTCTGCGGTCGAGGGTCATGGTGGGGGTCTCCGTCGGTGTTGTCGTTGGTCGAAAGGGGTCAGTACATCATCAGGCCGTTGTCGGCGACGAGCGTCGATCCGGTGATCGCCGACGCGCCCGGCGAGACCAGGAAGGCGATGCCGTTCGCGATCTCGCGCGCCTCAGCCGTGCGGTTCAAGACGCTCATTCCCTCGACGCGCTTTCGGTGCGCCGCATTCGTCCAGAGCTCGGCGATCATCGGCGTCAGCGTCGCGCCGGGCGCGATCGTGTTGACGCGAATGCCCTGTGCCGCGAGGGATCGCGCCGCGCTCTTGGTGAGCGCGAGGACGCCGCCCTTGCTTGCCGCGTAGGCGGCCGTGCCGCTCAGCCCGCCGCCGCGCAGCCCGGCGACGCTGGCGACGGTGCAGATGCGCGCACCAGGCTGCATCCGCTTGGCGGCTTCGCGGATGCACAGGAACGTGCCGACGACGTTGACGTCGTAGACCGAGCGGAAGGTCGCCGCCGGGATGTCCATGAACGCCGTCGTCTCGGCGACGCCGGCGCTGGTGACGAGGACGTCGAGCCGGCCGAGCGCGGTGAAGGCCTGCGCGAAGGCGGCGACGAGAGCAGGCTCGTCGGACACGTCGGCCGCGATCGCCATGTGCTCGAGCGAATGGATCGTCGCGGCTTCGGCAGCACGCGCCTGCGCGCCGGCCAGGTCGATGTCGATGCCGACCGTGCGATAGCCCTGACGCGCCAGCGCGAGCACCGTCGCCGCGCCGATGCCGCTGGCCGAGCCGGTGACGATGGCGGTCTGGCCCGCGCAGCTGCTGTCGAGGGTCATGCGATCTCCGGTGTCACAGCAGGCTGCGCGCCGACGCGACGATCGCCGCGACGCTCAGCCGCGACACGTCTTCGAGCGGCCGCGAATAGCCGACGGGAATGCGCGGAGCACCGAGCCGGCGCACCGGGATCGTCAGGGCCTCGGCCACCGTCGCCGCGACCTCGGCACCGAAGCCTGCGGCACGCACGGCTTCATGCACGACAAGGAGCCTGCCCGTGCGCCGCGCCGACGCGAGCACCGCGTCGCGGTCCCATGGCCAGAGGCTGCGCAGGTCGATCACCTCGACCGACACGCCGTCGGCGGCGAGCGCCTCTGCGGCATCGAGGCACGGCTGCAGCGCACGCGACCACGTGACGATCGTGAGCCGATCGCCGGCCCGCGCGATGCGCGCCTGTCCGATCGCGATCGCCGCATCGCCGTCGACTTCGCCTTCGACGCCCCAGAGCTCCTTGTGCTCCATGTAGACGACCGGATCGCCGCTTGCGAGCGCTGCCTTCAGGAGCCCGTGGTTGTCCTGCGCCGTGGCCGGCGTGACGACGACGAGGCCAGGAATGTGCGCGAACCACGCCTCCAGCGACTGCGAGTGCTGCGCCGCCGACGCGCTCCAGATGCCGATCGGCAGGCGCATCACGAGCGGCACCCTGCCCTGGCCACCGAACATGAAGCGGTTCTTCGCCGCCTGGTTGACGATCTCGTCGATGGCGCACAGCGCGAAGTCGACGACGCGCATCTCGACCACCGGACGCAGGCCGGCGAGCGCCATGCCGACCGCCGCGCCCATGATGTTCGCCTCAGAGATCGGCGTGTCGATGACCCGGTCGGCGCCGAACTCCTGCTGCAGCCCGCGGTACTGGCCGAAGACGCCGCCGCGGCCGAGGTCTTCGCCGAGGGCGACGACGGTGGGGTCGTCGCGCATCGCCTCGGCGAGCGCGAGCGCTGCCGCCTGGGCATAGGTCATCACCGCCATTGACCGGCTCCGGTGGTGACGATGTCCTCGAAAGCATCGGCTGCCTGCGGCCACGGTGCTGCATCGGCGACCGCGAGGGCAGCGTCGATCTCGCTGCGCGCCGCGGCATCGACGGCGTCGATCTCGGCGACGCTCGATCCCGCGGCGAGCAGGCGCCTCTTGGCCAGCACGAGCGGGTCGAAGTCGAGCGCGCGCTTCACTTCCGCGGGATCGCGGTAGCTGCCCGGATCGACCGAGACATGGCCCTTGAAGCGGTACGTCACGGCATGCAGCAGCCGCGGGCCGCCTCCGGCCCGGACCTCGGCGGCGAGCCGGCCGGCGGCTTCGTGCACCGCGAGGACGTCGTTGCCGTCGACGGTGAGCGCCGCGATGCCCATGCTCTCGGCCCGCGCCGACGCGCCGCCCCCCGCGGTCATCGGCCCGGTCGGCGTCGTCGCCGAGATGCGGTTGTCCTCGCACACGAAGAGCACCGGCAGCCTGTAGACCGCCGCCCAGTTGAGGCCCTCGAGGAACGGGCCGCGATTGACCGCACCGTCGCCGAAGAAGCAGGCGACGATGGCCGCCCGCGCCCGGACCTTGATCGCATGCGCCGCGCCGACGGCGATCGGGATGCCCGCCGCGACCACGCCGTTCGCGCCGAGCATCCCGACGCTGAAATCGGCGATGTGCATCGAGCCGCCCTTGCCCTTGTTGGTGCCGGTGGCGCGGCCGAAGAGCTCGCACATCATGGCCTGCACGTTCGCGCCCTTGGCGAGCGTGTGGCCGTGGCCGCGATGGGTCGACGTGAGCAGGTCGGTGCGGGCGAGATGGGCGCAGACGCCGGCCGCGACGGCCTCCTGGCCGGTCGAGAGATGGAGCGGCCCGCGCACGCGCGCCGGCTTGGCGCTGGCGTCGAGGCCCCAGGCCGCGACTCCCCCCTGGCTCGCGATCTCGGCCGCGTTCTCGAACGCGCGGATGCGTGCCATGACGCGGTACAGGTCGAGCAGCAATGCGTTGGAATTCAAGTGAGGCGCCGCCCGATCAGCGTTCGTCGAGAGTCCGGAATCTGTTTCCGGCCGTTGCCGAGATGCTGAGTGACGCGCTGGCCCGCAATCTCCGTATCTTCCCGGATGGCATGCGCTCGCCATCCCCTGCCTGCCAGCGCGATGCGGTCAGAACCCGGGCCAGATCGCCTTGATCACGGCTGCGTCGTCGAGGTCGGCGAAACCGGCGGCGAGCGTCGCTTCGAAGACCTTCAGCGCTTCGGCGCCGAGCGGCGTCGCGATGCCGGCGGCGCCAGCCATGCCGACCGCGAGTCCGACGTCCTTGGTGAGGATCGCGGCGCGTGCGCGCGGCACCCAGTCGCCGGCAAGCGCGCGCCCCATCCGGTCGCTGCCGATCCAGGACGCGCCGCTCGACGCCGCGATGACGTCGAAGAGCGCCTGGCGATCGAGCCCGAGTCGCGCGCCGAGCGCCATCGCTTCCGCGGCCGCGACCAGGTTGATGCCGGCGAGCAGGTTGTTGACGAGCTTGGTGCGCGCCGCGTCGCCGACCTTGGCGCCGATGTAGAAGACCTTGGCCGCCGTGTCACGCAGCAGCGCGTCGTGGCGCGCGCGCAGTTCCGGGTCGCACGCCAGCATCATCGACATCGTGCCGTCGCCGGCGCGCGCGGGGCCGCCCGAGATCGGCGCGTCGAGCAGGTCGATCGCATGCGGCGCGAGCCGGTCGCGGAAGCGCTCGGTGTCCTCGGCGGCGATGGTCGAGCAGAGCATCACGGCCAGGCGATCTCCCTGCGACCTCGGCGCGGCGGAGACGACGCCGTGCGAGCCGAAGAGGACGTCGTCGATCTGCGCAGCATCGACGACGACGACGATCACTACATCGCTGCGCGCGGCAAGCGCCGCCGGCGAATCGCAGGCCTCGATGCCGACCGCGACCGCGGCCGCAACGGTGGCCGGATCGACGTCGCGCACCGCCACCGGGTAGCCGCGCCGATGCAGGTTGCGAGCGATCGGCAGGCCCATCGCGCCGATGCCGACGATGCCGATGCGAACCGCACTGTCCATATGCGGTCAGCGCGCCGGCGCGGCACGTGCGCGCCGAAGCCAGCCGAGGCCGCTCGACGTCGCCGCGGCCGGCCGGTACTCGCAGCCGATCCAGCCGTCGTAGCCGAGCGTGTCGATCACCTCGAACAGGTACGGGTAGTTCAGCTCGCCGGCGTCGGGCTCGTGGCGGTCGGGCACGCCGGCGATCTGCAGGTGGCCGACGCGGCCGGTCGGCAGGTAGTGGCGCAGCTTCATCGCGACGTCGCCCTCGACGATCTGGCAGTGGTAGAGATCCATCTGCACCTTCAGGCGCGGCGAACCGACCTCGGCGATCACGGCGTGCGCCTCGTCCTGTCGGTTGAGGAAATAGCCGGGGATGTCGCGCGTGTTGATCGGCTCGATCAGCACATCGACGTTCGCTTCGTCCGCGCGCCGCGCCGCCCAGTCGAGGTTCTTGAGGTAGACCGGCCCCATCGTCTCGCGTGCCGTGCCCGCGGGCACGAGTCCGGCCATCACGTGAACGCGCGGACAGGCGAGCGTGGTCGCGTACTCGAGCGCGCGCTCGAAGCCGCTCCTGAACTCGGCCTCGCGGCCCGGCAGGCCGCCGATGCCGCGCTCGCCCCCTGCGAAGTCGCCCGGCCACGCGTTGAAGAGCACCTGCTGGAGCTGGTGCTCGGCGAGCAGCGCGGCGAGCGTCGCCGCGGGCCACTCGTACGGGAACAGGAACTCGACGGCGTCGAAGCCATCCTGCGCCGCGGCGCCGAAGCGCTCGAGAAACGGCAGCTCGGCGTACATCATGCTCAGGTTGGCGGCGAAGCGCGGCATGGAAAAGTCCTCGGTCTCACCAGCGCGCGCCAAGATGGGCGCGCAGCTCGTCGATGGCCGCTTGCGACAGCGGCTCGGGTCTGGGGTCGCAGGCGAACCAGAGTCGCGCCGTCTCCTCGAGCTCCTCGAGCACGGCCATCGCCGCCGCCGGCGTCCGGTGCCAGACGTTGGGGCCCAGGCGCGAGAGCATCACCGCGCGGATCGGCGCGCCGGAGTGCTGCGCCCGCTCGATCGCGGCGACGACGCGATCGCCGACCGCCGTGTCGCCCGGACGCCGGTAGGCGACGAGCGGCACGTGGCCGACCTTCATCACGAAGTACGGCGTGATCGGCGGCAGGAAGTCGTCGCGCGATTCATCGACGGGCAGCGCGAGGCTCGCGCGAACGAGATGGTGCGAATGCGTGTGGACGATGCAGCGCGCGTCCGGCTCGGCGGCGTAGATCCGCAGGTGCAAGGCCAGTGTCTTGCTCGGCCGCGCGTCCGCGCTCGCGGCCCGGCCGCCGGCGTCGACCTTGACGATGGCATCGTCGTCGAGCGCACCGAGACACGCGTCGGTCGCGGTGATCAGGTAGCCGTCGTCGAGCCGCGCGCTCAGGTTGCCAGTCGTGCCGTGCACGTAGCCGCGCTCGTACAGCGACCAGCCGACGCGGACGAGCTCGGCGCGCAGAGCGGCGTCGCTCATCTCGGGACGGCAAAGGCGCGGGTGAAGAAATCGACCGCGCCGAAGTTGCCGGACTTGAGCGCCAGATGCAGCCCGTCGGCGGCGATCTCGGGTGCGGCGTGACACCACGGAACGCCGGGATCGATCTGCACGCCGATGCGCAGGCGCCGGATGCCGAGCGCCTGCACGGCGGCACCCGAGGTCTCGCCGCCGGCGACGACGAGACGGCGCGCGCCGGCCTCGACCAGAGACCGCGTCACCGACGAAAGCAGCGACTCGAGCCGCGCGCCGGTGTCGTGCGCGCCGAGCCGCGCCTGCGCCGCGGCGACGGCCTCGGCCGGCGCCGTGCTGTAGACCAGCACCGGATGCTCCGGCGCCGCTGCCCATTGCGCCGCCGCCCAATGCGCGATGTCGCGGACGAGCGCGACGTCGTCGTCGCCTCCGAGCCCGACGGGATCGACGCGCCTGGCCGCGCCGCCTGACTGCACGAACGCCGCGACCTGAGCGTTGGTCGCCTCGGAGCAGCTGCCCGAGACGATGGCCGCCGGCCCGCGCACGGACGGCAGCGAGACGGCGTCGCGCGACGGCACGAGGCCGAAGTTGCCCGGCAGCCCGATCGCCAGGCCAGAGCCGGCGCAGACCAGCGCCATGTCCTTCACGGCCACGCCCAGGCGCAGCAGGTCCTCGTTGTCGACGGCGTCGGCGATGGCGATCGAGACGCCCTGCGCCACGAGCGCATCGACGCGCGCCAGGATCGCCTCCGGCGACGCACCTGTCACGCGATGCTCGACAAGTCCGACCCGGCGAGGCGCGCTCGCCGCGCGCGGCGCCGTCGTGAGCTGCGCCTGCAGCACGCGCACGAGATTGGCGTCGGTCATCGGCGTCAGCGGATGGTGGCGCATGCCGCTGTCGGAGAGCAGCACGTCGCCGACGAAGAGATGGCCCTTGAACACGGTGCGGCCGTTGTCGGGAAAGGCCGGCGTGGCGATCGTGAAGCGGCAGTCGAGCTCGTCCATCAGCGCCTCGAGCACCGGGCCGATGTTGCCGCGCGGCGTCGAGTCGAAGGTCGAGCAGACCTTGAAGTAGATCTGCGTCGCGCCCGCCGCCCTGAGCCAGCGGCACGCTGCCAGCGCCTGCGCGACCGCGTCGGCCGGATCGATGGTGCGCGACTTGAGCGCGATGACGACGCCGTCGGCATCGACCGGCGCGTCGGTGTCGCGCGGCACGCCGATCGTCTGCACGGTGCGCATTCCGGCGCGCACCAGCGTATTGGCCAGGTCGGTCGCGCCGGTGAAATCGTCGGCGATGCAACCGAGCAGGATCGTCATGCCTTGCCGTCCGGCAGCGTGATGCCCGGGAAGATCTTGATCACCGCCGAGTCGTCTTCCTTCGCGAAGCCGGCAGTCGACGCCTGCATGAACATCTGGTGCGCGGTGCTCGCGAGCGGCAGCGGGAACTTGGTGGCGCGCGCCGTGTCGAGGACGAGGCCAAGGTCCTTGACGAAGATGTCGACGGCGGAGAGCGGCGTGTAGTCCGCCTTCAGCACGTGCGCCATCCGGTTCTCGAACATCCAGCTGTTGCCGGCGCTGTGCGTGATGACGTCGTACAGCGCCGCCGCATCGACGCCTTCGCGCAGGCCGAGCGCCATCGCCTCGGCCGCCGCGGCGATGTGCACGCCGGCGAGGAGCTGGTTGATGATCTTCACCTTGCTGCCGTTGCCGGCGCGGTCGCCGAGCCGATAGACCTTGGCGGCCATCGCGTGGAGCAGCGGCTCGGCCTTCGCCCAGGCCGCGTCGCGCGCCGCGCCCATCACCGTCATCTCGCCCGACGCGGCCTTGGCGGCGCCGCCGGAGATCGGCGCGTCGACGTAGAGCAGCTCCATCACCTCGAGCCGGCGCTCGAAGGCGATCGAGACGTTCGGATCGACGGTCGAGCACATGACGAAGACGCTGCCAGGTCTCATCGCCGCAGCGACGCCGCCTTCGCCGAACAGCACCGACTCGGTCTGCGCCGCGTTGACGACGACCGAGACGACGACGTCGCAGGCGGCGGCGAGCGCTGCAGGCGTCGCGTCGGCCGTGCCGCCCTGCGCCGCGAAGGCCGCCGCGACGCCGTCGCGCACGTCGCAGACATGCAAGTCGCAGCCCGCGCGCCGCAGCGATCCGGCCATGCCCGCGCCCATTGCGCCGAGGCCGATCACGCCGACGCTGCGGCCGCTCAAGCAAGAGTCGTTCATCGGCGTTCCGGTTGACTGCCGGCAACGATCATAGGCGTCGCCGTCGACCCGATCCGGTCGCGACGCGCGGCCGCCGTTCTGGGTCACTCATGGCCGGTGACCGGATGCGGCACGTACGGCGCCTCGAGCTCGGCGATGTCGTCCTTCGAGAGCACCAGCGACAGCGCGGCGACGGCGTCGTCGAGCTGCTCGAGACGCGTCGCGCCGACGATCGGCGCGGCGACCTCGCCCTTCGCGAGCACCCACGCGAGCGCGACCTGCGCGCGCGGCCGGCCGAGCCGCGTCGCGACGGCGGCGAGCGCTTCGGCGACCTTGCGATCGGCATCGGCCGTCTTCGCGTAGAGCGTGCGGCCGAAGCCGTCGGTCTCCGAGCGCGCGCTCGACGCGTCCCAGTCGCGCGTCAGCCGGCCGCGCGCGAGCGGGCTCCACGGAATCACCCCCACGCCTTCGGCCTTGCAGAGCGGCAGCATCTCGCGCTCCTCCTCGCGTTAGAGCAGGTTGATGTAGTTCTGCATCGTCGCGAAGCGCGCCCAGCCGTGCGTCTCTGAGAGATGCAGCGCCTTCGCGAACTGCCACGCGAACATCGACGACGCTCCGATGTGCAGGGCCTTCCCGGCGCGCACGACGTCGTTCAGCGCCTCGAGCGTCTCCTCGATCGGGACCGTGTGGTCCCAGCGATGGATCTGGTAGAGGTCGACGTAGTCGGTGCCGAGACGCTTCAGGCTGGCGTCGATTTCCGCGAAGATCGCCTTCCTCGACAGGCCCGCGCCGTTCGGCCCCCTGTGCATCCGGCCGTTGACCTTGGTCGCGACCACGACCTCGCCGCGGCGCGCGTATTCGAGCAGCGCCCGGCCGGTGATCTCCTCGCTCGAGCCGTCGGAATACACGTTGGCGGTGTCGAAGAAGTTGATGCCGAGATCGAGCGCCTTCCTGAAGAAGGGCCGGCTCGCCGCGTCGCCGAGCGTCCAGGCGTGCGAGCCGCGGTCGGGCTCGCCGTAGCTCATGCAGCCCAGGCAGATGCGCGAGACGTCGAGGCCGGTCCGGCCGAGCTTGATGGTCTTCATGGCTACTTTCGTGCGTCAGGTCGGCGGGTCGGTGCCGAGCGCGACCTGGTGCACGCCGACGTCGTGTCGAGTGAATTGCCGATCCCGTTCGAGGTCCAGCCGTTGCCCTTGGCCGCGTCGACGGCGGGCATGCCGGCGGCAACGAACGCCGAACGCGCGCGCGATGAAGGCGCCCGGCGTCTCGGCGCGAACCGGCACGGTCGACGACCCGCTCACCTCACCGGCCCGCCGAGACGGTCGTCCACGGCGACGTGCCGCCGTAGCGCGCCACCGCCGCCTCGTCGAAGGCGAAGCCGAGACCGGGCGTCTGATGGAGCATCACGAAGCCTTCCTTGTGCTCGAGCTGGCGGTCGATCAGGCGCCGGAAGTTGAGCACCTGGTCGTCGGTGAAGAACTCGACGTAGCGTGCGTTCGGCGTCGCGGCGACGAGCGGCGCGTGCAGGTCGTGGAACCAATGAGGGCTGACGGTGACGCCGCAGCTGTCGGCATGCGCCGCGATGCGGCGCCACTCCGAGATGCCGCCGCAGACCGCCGCGTCGGCCTGCAGGATCTCGGCGCCGCCGGCCGCGATCAGTTCGCGAAAGCGCCAGCGTCCGGTCTCGATCTCGCCGGTCGCGATGGTCATCGACGTGAGCTTCGCGAGGCGCGCGTGCAGGTCGATCGCGTCGGGCAGGAACGGCTCTTCCAGCCAGTACGGGTCATGGGCCTCGAAGCGCCGCGTGTACTCGAGGGCCGTCGGCAGATCGGCCCAGCCGTTATTGACGTCGAGCATCAGCACGATGTCCGGGCCGATCGCGGCGCGCGCGGCGGCGACGCGCGTCTCCTCTTGCGCCGGCGACAGGCGCCCGGTCTTCATCTTCACCGCCTTGAAGCCGAGCTCGACGTAGCCCGCCATCTCGCAGCCGAGGTCGGCGGGCGTCTTGCCGTCGACGTAGTAGCCGCCGCTCGCGTACGCCATGACCTTCTCGCGCTGCATGCAGCCGAGGTAGTCGTGCAGCGGCAGCGTCGCGCTGCGCGCGTTGAGGTCCCAGATCGCGGTGTCGAGGATCGAGATGCCGCGCATCACGCTGCCGGCGCGCCCCTGCAGCAGTGCCTCGCGGTACATCTCGCTCCACAGGCCCTCGCTGCGAAGCGAGTCTTGACCGAGCAGAACCGGCGCGAGCAGCTGCTCGACCGCGACTTTCGCGATCTCGCCGGCGCCGCTGCCGACGTAGCAGAAGCCGATGCCCTCGACGCCATCGACGCTGCGGACCTTGACGAGGCAGAAGTGGCGCTCGCTCACGGTGCGGGTGGAGAACGACGTGGGCCGGTCCAGCGGGACCCGCGCCACGGCGACGCTGACGGATGCGATCTTCGGCACGGGCGGTGTCCTGCGAATTGACAAGCGATCTGAATATACGGATATTGAGACGTCGCCCTCGCTCGACTGTCAAGCGACGGAAAACGCTTCGAATATATGGACAAAGCCGCGGGTCGGGTGGTGATCGACTCGTCGCCGAAAGGCGGATCGGCATGAAGTCCGGCGCCGGCTTCTTTGCGTGGAGACCCGAGAGCGCCGACGCGACGCGCGCCGCGTACCAAGAACGACTCGCCGCGGCCGCGCTCCTGCTCGGATGAGCCCGCCCAAGCGCGCGCAAGGCGTCGCCGCCACGCGGCGCCGCTCTGCTGGGTCGACATCTATCCAGCTACGCTTCGCCCGGGTGATGAAATCGCGCGACGTCGACAGCATGCCGATCCACGAGCAGATCGAGGCGATGTTCGACGTCTCGATCGCCCGGGTCGAGGTGCAGATCTCCGCGGACCGCGTGCCGAAGCACATGGCGAAGGCCCTGGCGGTCGACGCCGACAGCCCGGCGCTGCTGCTGCGCCGCCGCTATCTCGCGGCCGGCGGCGAGCTGCGGCAGACCAGCCGCACCGTGCGTCCGGAGAACCGCTACGTCTACGAGATGACCTTCGAGCGCGCCGCTGCGAACCGGTACCGCTGACGCGAATCGCCCCCAAGGCAGCGGACGCGGCGCGCACGCGACCGTGTTCCCGCCCTGTTCGAGCGGCGACATTTCGAGCAGTATCTCGATCCGGCGCGCACCGATGCGACGCCCAGCAGGGAGAGCGATGGCGACGACTCGAAACGTCGGGATGGTGGCGGTGGGCATCGACAACACGGGCGTGCTGACCCGCCTGGCGGGAGCCGCTTCGGGAGCGTCGAAGATGGCCGCGTGGCTGCGCTCGCAGTCGACGTTCGGGGTCGCGTCGGACATCGCGGAGCTCACCGATGCCGGCGGCGCAAAGGTCTCGGCGCGCCAGGTGCAGGACGCCGTGCGGACTCTGGTCAAGCGCGGCGACCTCGACCTGCTGATCCTATATTTCGCCGGCCACGGCATCGTCAAGGCCGGCGGCGACGAGCAGGTGCTGCTCTCCGACATCGACGCCTACAAGGACGAGGCGATCGCGATCGCGCCGACCGTGGCAAACGCGTACTACTCGGGCGTTCCGCACGTCGTCGTCATCTCCGACGCCTGCCGCAACGCCGTCGCGCCCGAGACCAGCCTCGGCCAGGTCGCCGGCAAGCCGGCGCTCGACCGCGGCCCGGTGGTCGGGGCGCGCAAGTCGAAGGTCGACGTCTTCTACGCGACCGAGCCGTCGCAGACCGCCAAGGAGTTCGACGGCAAGGGCTTCTTCACCGAGGTCCTGCTCGACGTGCTCGCCAACCCGCCGGCGTCGGTGCTCGCGGTCTGGCCAGGCCTCGATCCCGGCGTCGCGGTCGTGCCGGCGTGGAAGCTCGAGGATTGCCTCGGCGTCGAGGTGCCGCTGCGCGCGTCGATGCAGACGCCGTCGTTCAACCAGGCGCCCGACTTCAACGTCACCTCGCACGAGCCGAAGTTCTTCGGCTACGCTGTCGCGGCGCCGCCGACGACACGCTCCGGGCCGGCCTTGCGCGGCATCGTCGGCGGCGAGCGCGACGACGACCCGGCGCGCAAGGCGACGACCCGCGACGTGCAACGGCGCAAGACCGCCTTGGACGACGCAAGCGCCGTCGTCAACGCGCCGATCCTCGATCCGAAGCGCCCTGGTGCGGCGGTTCCGCGCGATGCCGGCCTGGCGCGCGAAGTCGCGGGCTACCTCGGCAGCGAGCACGGCCGGCAGGCGTTCGAGACGCGCACCGGCTACAGCGTCCTCGGCGGCAAGGTCGAGAAGGTGCTGCTCTCGGGCGGCAAGAGCGGCGAGCTGGCGAAGACCGAGGAAGGCACGCCGGGCAACGACGTGCGTCTCTATCCCTCGCCCTTCCAGTCCGGGGAGAAAGTGCAGCGCGGTTCGGTGGCGCTCTTCTTCGCTGGCGGCACGGTCTGCATCCTGCCGATCCTGCCGGGCTACATCGGCACGCTGCATCTGCGCGACGGCCTGGCCGCGTCGCTTTCGTTCGAGGTCTCGGCGCAGCTGCGCGCCGACTTGCAGGAAACCGACGCCGAGCGCGCCGAGTTCGCGTCCAGGCGCGCACTCGCCGCGGCCCTGTCGGCGTCGGGCAAGCTCCAGCGGCTGGCGCGCGACGACGGTGCGTCGTACGGCAGCTTCATGCGCCAGAGCAAGCGCGCGGATCCGACCCTCGGCATCTATGCGGCCTACGCCTATGCGCTCTCGGGCGACGACGAGGGCGCGCGCTCGGTCGACGAGTGGTTCCGCACCTATCCGTCGCTCGATCCGAAGAGCGGCCTGGTGCCCGCGCCGGTGCCGTTCGACGTCGCCCTGCTCGCAGGCAGGATGTCGCCCGCGGACGCCAGCCGCGCGCCCGGCATCGCGCCGTTCTGCCCGATGATGACGCTCGGCTGGAGCGTGCTGTCGTCCTACCTCGGCGACCACGCGCTGCACCCCGCCATCACTGCCGCAGGCCGCCACCGGCTCAACGCCGAGTGGACGACGTTTCGCCACCAGGACATCGTGCCGATGCTCGATGCCTTCGAAGAAGGAGAGCTGCAATGAAGATCGTGTTCATCCACGGACGGTCCCAGGAGAACAAGGTCCAGGCCGAGCTGCAGGACGTGTGGCTGCAGGCGGCGATCCGCGGCGTCGCGGCCGCCGGTCTCGCGCCGCTGCCCGAGCTCGCCCCCGGGAGCGTCGTCCTGCCCTACTACGGCAACCTGCTCTTCAAGCTCACCGACGAGGCCGGCCGCGAAGCATTCAAGACGCTCGTCGATCGTGGTGCCGACGCGTCGGCGCCGCCGGCGGAGGAGCAGGAGTTCACCCAGAAGATGATCTTCGAGATGGCCGCGGCCCAGGGCATCTCGCTCGAGCGCATCGCCAAGGAGTCGGGCGAGACCGTGGTCGAGCGCGACATCCAGAACTGGAAGGCGGTGCTCGCGGCCCTGCGCCTGCTCGACAAGCTGCCCCACATCGGCCAGTCGTCGATCGAGCTCTTCACGCGCGACGTCTGGTACTACCTGACGAAGAAGGGCCTGCGCCTGCAGATCGACGCCATCGTCGACGCCGCGATCCCGCGCGACGAGCCGTGCGTCGTCGTCTCGCATTCGCTCGGCACCATCGTCGCCTACAACCTGCTCATGAACCGGTCGCCGCGCACGAACATCAAGGCGCTGATCACGCTCGGCTCGCCGCTCGGCATCGAGTCGATCTGGTCGCGGCTGCCGTCCGATACGCCGCCGAGGAAGGCGCCGGACGGCGTCGGCCGGTGGTTCAACGCGCGCGACCCGCAAGACACGGTCGCGCTCTACGAGATCGCGCCGACCGTGTACCGCGGCGGCCCGGCGGTCACGAACTACAGCGGCGTCGCCAACGGCAGCGACAACAAGCACGGCATCGTCCAGTACCTGGAGGACAAGGTGATCGCCAAGGCGATCCACGACGCCGTGACGGCGCCGTAGCATCGCCGCCGGCCGCCGCGGCGACGCACTTCGCCCGTGTCGCCCGGATCAGCGGGCCGCGTCGCCGGAGATGAAGAACGGCGCCCAGAAGTACGGGTGCCTGTAGAGCCCGCCGTACTTCCCGGCAATCATCTCGCGCTGCGTCTTCGACAAGGCATCGGCCTTCGACGACGCCGGATCGGCGCCGAGATTCTTGAAGATCCCGACGGTCAGTTCCTTCGCCGACTGCGACTCCACCGCCCACTGCGTCGCCAGCACCGTGCGCGTGCCGGCGGCGAAGAAGCCGCGCGCGAGCGACGACATCGAATCGCCCGCGGTGCCGCTGGCGAGGCCCGTGTTGCAGGCCGAGAGGATCACCCAGTCGGCGTTGAGACGCAGGCCGACGATGTCGTCGATGGTGAGCACGGAATCGCGCGTGCCCTGCCCCTCGTAAGCCAGCGCCAGGCCGGCGCGCAGCATGCCCGGCAGCTCGCCGGGCATGAGGCCGTGGGTGGCGAACTCGACGACGCGCACGTCCGACAGGTTCTCCTTCATCACCCGGCTGCGCGACGCGGCCTGGCCGCGGATCACGCTGTCGTCGCCGGCGTCGAGCGACGCGCCGATGGCCCGCGCTTCGTCGAATGTCTCGGGCAGGCGGTTGAGGCTCTTGTACTCCGCCCCCTGCGGCGCGGTGTTCGGCGCCAGTGCCGGCGCGCGCACGCCGCGCGTCGCGCCGGCGGTCGCTGCGGCGACCTCGCGACCGTCGAAGCTCGGATCGGCGAAGGCGAAGAACGGACGCTTCGCGCGCTGACCGGCATGGGTGCGCGCGAGCACCAGCGACGATGCGCTCGGCATCTGCACCGGCGAAATCTGGCTCACCCACCACGACGCCTCCGCGAGCGTCTTCGCCGGCTGGGTGACGAGCACCGACCACGGCAGGCTGGCGAGCGGCCCGCCCGCCGAGATGTAGACCGTGGTCGCGCCCTGCAGCTGGTCCTTGACCGGCGCCAGCCAGGCGGCGTAGAGCTCGCGGCTGGCGGCGAGGTCGAAGCCGCCGAGATCGCCTTCGCGCTCGGGCGGCGTCGACGCGTCGAACGGACGGCGCAGCGTCGCGATCAGGCTCTTGGTCCGCGCCCGCGTGATGTCGAGCCGGGTCGCGCTCAGCTTGCCGCCGGGCTGGACCACGAAGGCGTAGCCTGCCGTCGCGCCGCTGTAGAGGTTCAGATAGACCTCGCCCGGCTTGAGCACCGCACCGATCCTGGCGGCACTCGGCACGCTCGGGCTGACCAACTCGCGGTAGACCGGGAACTGCGCCGAGATCTCGCGCCGGAGCTGCTTCAATTTGGCGTTGTTGGCCTCGACCGCCTTGCCCTTGTCGGCGACCTCGACTTCGCGACGCTTGGCGATGGCCTCGTCGCCGCTGTCGGGCGCGCGCGCGCGCTCGAGACGGCTCACGGCGATCGAGAACGTGCGCCGGCTCGCGTTGCGATCGAAGCGCAGCGCCTGCTCCTGCTCGATCAGGCCGCGCAGCTTCGGATTGCTCGCGGCGAGCCGCGACGCGCCGTCGGCGAGCGCGCCCTGCGACGAGCTGCTGCGCAGCAGCTCGGAGATGCGGAAGGCGAGCGCGACGGCCGAATCGGATGCGCGCCCGCCCGGCGCGATCAGCTTGCCGAGCGACGCCGAGAGCGCGCCGTCCTCGACATAGGAGCCGCGGTAGCTGGCGTCGGCCCAATCGCCGTCGTCGTTGGCGAGCGCGGCGACGAAGCGCTCGATGTCGGGCTGGGCGTCGGGCCGGGCCGGGTCGTTGATGAGGTACAGCAACAGCATCGCCGCCCGGTACTTGTAGAACGGGCTTTCGGTGCCGATCCGGCGCGCATCGCGATCGAGGTGGCTGCCGATGCGGGCCGCGGCCTCCTTCCACTGGCCGCGCGACGCCAACGCCAGCGAGTCCGACTCCTCGGGCGGAAAGCTGCCGGCCAGCACCGGGCTGCCAGCGCGGCCGCGCGTCAGGGCATCGGCGTCGGGCTGGTAGTCGCCGACGCGGCCGAGCGCCAGCGCGATCATCAGCCGCATGCGCATCGCCAGGCCGTAGTTGAGATCGAACTCCGGCGTCTTCAGCCGCGTGTGCCGGGCGACGGCAGCGTCGACGGCGGCGAGGGCGGCGTCGTAGTCGTCCTGCGACGAGAGCGCGATCGCCAGCGCCTCGTCGATGGAGGCCAGCTGATAGGTCGTCGCCTTGAAATCCGGACGGGTCGCGATGCGCTGGCGGACTTCGGTGATGTAGCTCATCGCCTCGTCGCGCCGGTTGTTCTGCACCAGCAGGCGGACGTGGACGTTGACGTTGCTCAGCAGCTCCGTCGCAGCCGCCTGGCGCCGCTTCTCGCTGATCGAGGCGTCGTTGAAGCCGGCCCAGGCGAGCTCGACGGTTTCGCGCGTCTTCGCCAGCGCGAGGTCGTGGCGACCCTCGTAGCGCCGGTAGATCTCGGCTTCGGCATGGAGGAAGGAAAACGAGGGCTCGCGCGGCAGCTCCTCGAGCTCGGCCGGCGACGTCTCGCGCGCCAGCGCCTTGGCGCGGCTGACGTAGCGCTGGCTCCTCGCGTTGTCGCCGGCGAGAGCCCAGCTGAGCGCCAGCGCCGATGCGCGCAACGACCTGCGGCCGGGGCCGATGAACTTGTCCTCGACGATCTCGTCGCTGATCTTGAGCGACTCGGGCACGCGGCCGGCGCGATAGAAGGCGTCGGAGAGCTCGAAGAGCAGGCGGAAGCGCTCCTTCGGATCGGTGACCGTCGCGAGCTGCTGGTGCACGGCCACCGAGCGCGCGTCGAGCACGGCGATGGCGGCGGCGCTGCGCTCCTTGGCGCTGACCTCGGGGGGAGCCTCCTCGCCGTCGCCCGACGACTGGGCGCACACGCCGGCGTGCAGCGCCGCGACGACGAGACCAGCCGTGATGCGGCGCAGCAGGCGAAGGGACACGGGAGGCTCCAGGGATCGGGACGACACCGCATTATCGAGCGCGCTCTCGGCCGCAACGGCCCCTCATCCCGGTGAGGGGCGCAGGCGTCGGCACCGCGATCGGTGAGAATTCGGCGGCACACGATCGGGCACGATGGGACTTCGAGAACGGATCTTCGCCAGCGTCGTCGGCTTCGCGCTCACTGCCGCGGCGTTGCTGCCGGCCGGGGCGCAGTCGCCAGGCGTGGCCCTCGTCGTCGATCGCGTCGGCGCGGTCTCGCTCGGCGAGGCCGGCGCCACCCGCCCGGTCGCGACTCTTGCCGTCCTGCCCGCAGGGACGCGCCTGCAGCTCGAGCCGGCGTCGAGTCTCACCTTGCTGTACGTCGCGTCGGGCGACGAATACACGGTCTCGGGCCCGGGCGGCGCGCAGGTCGACGCTGCCGGCGTCTCCACGACTCAGGGTGCCGTCGCCCGTCGCCGCCCGCCGGGCGCCGCCAGGCCGGTGCAGCTGCGCGGCGACGCGCTCGCGATGGGCGGCGTGGTGATGCGCAGCGGCGGCTTGCGCGCGCGCCAGCCTGCCGGCATGCTGACGGCGCCGCCCGAGCGCTTCGCGTGGGAGGCATTCGCGCGCAACGACCGCTACGTCGTCGAGCTCCGCGACGCCGCCGGCGCGGTCGTGTACGAAGGCCGCGCGCAGGGCCTCGCGATGCCCTTTCCCGCATCGATCGCGCTCAAGCCGCAGGAGCGCTACACGTGGACCATCACGGTCGTCGGCGACAGCGCGCTCACGCTCACGTCGGGTGCGAGCTTCACGGTCGCGGCCGACGACGTGCGCGACGAGGCGAAGCGCGTGCGGCCGGCCGAGAGCGCCGCGTTCTCCGACCGTCTCGTCTACGCGCTCTGGCTCGAGCAGGTCGGCGCCGTCGGCGAAGCGCGGCAGATGTGGCAGGCGCTGGCCGAGCAGCGTCCCGACGACGACGCGCTGACGGCGCGCGCCCGACGCTAGTGCCGCCAGTGCGAACTGCGTGGCTCGGCGTCGCCGCGGCCATGCTGCTCGGCGCGCTGTGGACGCTGACGCCGATCGCCGCGCCGCTCGACGGCCGCGCCTGGGACGCGTCGTTCCGATGGCTCGATCGGCTGCGCCCGACGCCGCCGTCGACCGACATTGCGGTCGTCGGCCTCGACGAAGCGACGCTGGCCGCGGTACCGGAGCCGCTCGCGCTGATCCACCCGCATCTCGGCGCAGTGCTCGAGGCGCTCGCCCAGGTCGGCGCGCGTGCCGTCGCGCTCGACCTCGTCCTGCCCGACCGCAGCTTCGACAGCATCGCGCCCGGCGCCGATCTCGCGCTGATGCGCGGCCTGCTCGCGATGCGCCAGTCCGGCGTGCTCGTGCTGGCGCGCACCGTCGACGACGGCGGCCTCGAGCGCACCGTGCACGCGCCGCTGCTGGCCGCGGCCGGACCCGGCGGCAGCGGCTTCGCGCTCCTGCCCGCCGATCGCGACGGCGCCGTGCGCCGCATCGACGAGCGCCTCGGCGCCGGCGGCGCGCCGGTCGCGACGATGGTCGGCGAGCTCGCTCGCCGACTCGGCTACCGCGTCGAGCCGGGCCTGATCGACTACGCGCGGCCGATCGGCGTCGAGCCGGTCTCGATGCTCAGCGTGATGACATGGGCGCGCGCCGGCGACACCGCGGCGCTGCGGCGCGCGTTCGCGGGCAAGGTGGTGTTCGTCGGCGCGTTGCTGCCGTTCGTCGATCGCCATCGGGTTCCGGTCGCGCTCGGCGCGAGCGGCTACGTGCCGGCGTCGATGCCGGGCGTGTTCCTTCAGGCGCAGGCGTTCCGGACGCTCGCCACCGGCGGTGCCCTGCCCGTGCGAGCGGCACCTGCCGCGCTGCTCGCGGCCGTCCTGTGCGGGCTTGCGTGGCGCTTCGCGTTGCGCTCGCGGCCGGCGCTCGCCGTCGTCGTCGGCGGCCTCACCGTCCTCGCCGTGGTCGCGCCGGCGGCGCTCGCTGCCGGCGTCGCGGTGCCGGTCGCCGGCGCGGCGATCGCGCTCGTCGCCAGTGCCGCGTTGCGCTACGGCCTCGAGCTGCGCGACGACATCGCGGCGCGGCAGCGCCTGCGCCGGCTCTTCGCCGGCTACGTCAGCCCCGACGTCATGACCGAGCTCGAGGCCGGCCGGCTCGACGGCATGACGAGCCAGCGCCGCTTCGTCTGCGTCATGTTCATCGACGTGCGCGGCTTCACGACACGGGTCGAGAGCGATGCGCCCGAGCGCGTGACGGCGATGCTCAACACGCTGTTCGAGACCGCGACCGAGGTCGTCCACGCGCACGGCGGCACGGTCAAGGAATTCATGGGCGATGGCGTGATGGCGTTCTTCGGCGCGCCGCGGCCGCTGCCGAATCCGGGCCAGGCCGGCTTCGACGCCGCGCGCGCGATGCTCGCGGCGCTGTCGCGCATCAACGACGCGTTGCAGGAGCGAGGCGAAGCGCCGCTCGCGATCGGCATCGGCCTGGCGTCGGGCGAAGCGGTCGTCGGCCACATCGGCTCGACGACGCGCCACACCTACGGCGCGGTCGGCGACTGCGTCAACCTCGCCTCGCGTCTCGAAGGGCTCACCAAGACGCTCGGCTGTCCGCTGCTGATGTCGGCGTCGGTGCACGCGTCGATCGACGACTCCGCGGCGGCGGAGTCGCTCGGCGAGCACGCCATCAAGGGCCACACCTCCGTCGCGGTGTACGGCTGGCGTGGGACCTCGACGGCTGTCATGCCGCCCGCGTGACCGACGGCACCGGACGCAGCACGGCCGCGGCGAGCGCGCAAGCGGCGAGGGTCCAGACGACGACGGCCCCGGACGGCAGATCGAACAGCGCCGAGAGCGCGAGCCCGAGCGCATAGCCGAGTGCGCCGACGCCATAGGCGACGCCGTAGCGGCGGCGGCCGCGCCAGGCGCGGGTGGCGAGCGCGGGAATGATCAGGCTCGAGAACACCAGGTACACGCCGACGAGCTGCACCGACGCCGTCACCGCGAGCGCGAACACCGCGTAGAAGCCGAAGCGCCCGAGTCGCTCGACCCAGCCGAACGCGATCGCCGCGAGCAGCACGACCGAGAGCGCCGCGAGCCATGCGAGCTGCGTCGTGTTGACCCAAAGGATCTGGCCGACGAGCAGGTCCTTCAGATGCTCGCCGCCGTGCGGATTGCCGGCGAGCAACAGGATGCCGGCGCAGGCGGCGAGGATGAACATCACGCCGATCAGCGCCTCCTGCTGCTGCGGCGCGCGCCGCTCGGTCCAGGTCAGGAGCCACGCGCCGAGGAGCGCCGCCGACACCGCGGCGGCCTGCACCGCGACGCCGCCTTCCGGCAATCCGACCGCGTCGGCGGCGATGACGCCGAGGCCGGCGATCTGCGCGATCGCGAGGTCGATGAAGACGATGCCGCGGTCGAGCACCTGCATGCCGAGCGGCACGTGCGTCGCGAGCACGAGCAGGCCGGCGACGAGCGCCGGGCCGAGGATGCCGGCGTCGAGCGCGCTCCAGTTCATGGCCTGGCCGCGGCGCCTGCGACGAGGCGCGCGACCGTGTCGTCGAAGAGCGAGAACAGATCCTTCGCCGCCTCGCTGCCGCCGACGGTGAACGGCACCTTGACGATGGCGAGGCCGGCGTTCTTGCCGAGCCATTCCGACGGGCGCGCGTCCTGGTAGGCCGCGTAGAGGACCATGCGCGCCGGCGAGCCCTTCAGCGTCGCGAGCACTTCCTGCAGGTGCGACGCGGTCGGCTCGACGCCTGGCTTGGGCTCGAGCACGGCGACCTCCTTCATGCCGAGCCAGTCGTAGAGGTAGACGAAGGCCTTGTGCTGCGACACCGCCGAGACGCCCTTCAGCGGCGCGGCCTGCGTCGACCAGCGAGCCATCGCCTGCTGCCAGCGCTGCATGAAGTCGGCCTGCCGCTTCTCGTACTGCGCCGCGTGCGACGGATCGATCTGGCGCAGCCGCGCGCCGAGCGCGACGGCGACGAGCGCGATGTTGCGCGGGTCGGTCTGGATGTGCGGATTGCCGGCGGCGTGGACGTCGCCCTGCGCGCGATCCAGCGCGCCGGGCACGTCGAGCTTCCTGACGTGGTCGGCAGCGGCGAAGTTGCCGGGCTGGCCTGGCTGCACCTTGGCATTGCCCGACTGCTGCAGCAGGATGGGCAGCCAGCCGATCTCGAGCTCGGCGCCGGTGCAGGCGACGAGCTCGGCGTTGCGGGCACGCGCGATCAGGCTCGGCTTGGCCTGGATCTGGTGCGGGTCCTGCAGCGCGCTGGTGGCGACCGAGACGTCGACGAGCGATCCGCCGAGCTCCTGCGCGAGCGCGCCCCACTCGGGCTCGCAGGCGAAGATGCGCAGCGCGGCGTAGGCCGGCGCGGCGAGCGACAGGGCGGACGTCGCGAGCAGCGCGGCGAGAAGAGAGCGATGGATCGTCATGGCGATGTCTCCGGATCGAAAGCGGTTCAGTAGCCGTGGGCGCCGTGCGCGCCCAGGCTCATCTGGTACTGGACGAAGAGCTGCCGGTCGGTGACGCCCTCGCGCGAGCGGTCCTGGGCGAGCTGCAGGCGCACGCGCGAGAACTCGCTCGGGTTGAAGTCGAGCATCAGCGTGTTCTTCTTCGGCCGGAAGCCGTCGTTGGCGAACGCGGCGGCATTCAGGCCGTCGTCGGGCGAGCCGGCGTCGAGCTGCTCGGTGCGCAGCCCGACGCGCCAGCGCGGCATGAACTGGTAGATGCCCTGCACGTACCAGCCCGACTGCACGGCCCGGTAGCTGCCGACGCTGGCCGCGTTGGCGACGTCGTAGGTGAGACTGCCGCGCCGCGTGCTGCGCAGGTACTCGCCCTGCAGCTTGAAACTGGTGCGCGTCGCGTTGCCGTTCGGCGCCCACTTCCAGAGCGCGTCGGCGATCCAGACGCGCGTGCTGCCGTTGAACGCGTCGAGCACGGCATTGCCTCTTGCGTCGGTCGCGAGCAGGCCCTGGTCGCTCGCCTTCGCGTTCAGCATCGAGAGGCCGGCGCGCCAGCTGCTGCTCACGCCGATGTCGTCGCCGGTGTGCGCAGTGAGCGAGGTCATGCCGGCGCCGTTGCGCGCGCTGTCGCTGCCCGGATAGCTCCGGCCGCGGCCGAGCTCGGCGCCGAGCTCGACGTAGCGATCGAGCGGAGCGAGCCAGGTGAGCTGGACGCCGTCGTCGCCGTACTGCGTGCCGAGCAGCGCCTGGTAGGCGAGCGGGTTGTCGACGAAGTCCCAGGTGTGCGCGTGCTTCGGATTGAGGTAGCCGACGTTCGAGAAGAAGCGTCCCGCCTTGAACGACAAGCCGTTGCCGAGCGATGTCGTCTGCACGTAGGCTTCCTCGACCGACACCTTGTCGTCGGGCTGCAGCGAGATGGCCGCGGCGCCGCGCAACCACGGATCGATGCTCGCCGCGAAGCCGAGCTCGGATTCGGCGAGGCTGAAGCCGCGGGTCCCCGGACCGATCCCCGCGCCGGGCGGCAGTTGAAAGCCGGAGATCGCGTAGTCGGCGGGGTTGCGAGACGTGCGGGTGTAGAGGCCCGACAGGATCAGCGACATCGCCGGGTTGAAGGCGTTCGCTCCGGTGGCCGCCGCGGCGCTCACGTGCGCGGATGGCGGCGATGTCGCGATGGCTGCATCGGGCAATGCGGACGCTTCGGCTGCGACAGGAGCCACCGCAGACGCGGCCGCGACGACCGGCGCGGCGCCGCCAGGCGCCGCCGGCGCGATTGCCGCCTCGGCGCGCTGCACGCGCTGCTCGAGCGCCTGCAGGCGCGCTTCGTAGGCGGCGCGCATGGCGTCCATCTGCGTGCGCAGCGCGGCGACGTCGGACGAGGTGTCGGCGAGAGCGCCGATCGGCAAGGCCAGCGCGAGCGCGAGGGCCGTGGGCACGAGTGGGTGCATGGAACGCTTCCGGAACGGGTCGATGAGCGCGCGCCGCCGCGATGCGGCGAACGAGCGACGACGGACGGTCAGGAGGCGAGGACGGGCGGCGCGCGGCTCCGGTAGGCGAGTGCCGGGGCGATCGCCGGCCGCACGCGAAGCATGTCGCGCGGCGGCGTCGTGCCGAATGCAGGCGTCGCGAACGGCGCCGGATCGGCCACCGGCGCGGCGCCGCCGATCGCGGCGGCCGTGAGGCAGAGATCGCAATGGGCAAAGTGCTGCGACTGCGACGTCGGGTCGTCGCGCGACGACGTCGCCGTGCGTGCGTGCGACAGCGCATGGGTCGCGGCCGCGAGCTGCGCCATCGGCAGCAGCAGGCCGAGCCAGAGCAGCCAGCCGAAGCGGCGGGAAGCGAGGCGACCGGAGCGAAGGTTCGACATGCGGGCGGCGATCTTAGTCCGCCGCGACGGCGCGTGCCGCGCTCCGCGCAACCGGCGCGGTCATGTCACCGAATGCAACCGTGCCGCCGCGTTCCCGCGCGCGAGCGGCGCCGGCCGCGTCGTGTCGCAGTTGGCAGTCGGGCGGGCGTGCCGGGCGGCCGGGGGCACGCGAGTCGTGGCACAGTGGCCGGGACCCTGCACGACCCGCGCCCGTGACCCCCATCGAACTCGCCATCTACGCCGCCGAGGTCAAGCTCATCATGACCGGGCTGGCATTCCTCGCCGCCCTGTTCTTTGCGGCGGCGCTCCTGTTCGCGTTCTTCTTCGGCACCGTCAATCCGCGCCTGCGGCGCGCAATGGATCGCAATCGGCGCCTGACCAAGGAGAACGCCGCGCTGCGCGCCGCGACCAGGGCCTTGAAGGCCGAGGCGGCCGCCGGCAGCGGCCGGATCGCGGCGCTCGAGAAGATGGTCACGACCTTCGAGCGCGAGATCCACCGCCTCGACGGCATCCGCAAACGCACCGACACGTCCCTGCTCGAAACCAGGGCGCTGCTCGCGCGCCTGCAGGACAGCCCCGTCCCGGCCGACGAGCGTTGAGGCCGGCGCGCGCCTCGGCGCGCTACTGGTGGATGGCCTCGATCTGGATCAACAGCTTGACGTCGTCGGGCGCGACGGCAGCCATGGCGCCGAGGCCGAACTGGCTGCGCTGGATCGTCGTCTCGAAGTCGCCCCCGCAGACCTGCCGCTTGAGCTGGCCGTTCTCGTAGCAGTTGAAGCGCACCGCCTTCAGCGTCGCCGGATGCGACTTGCCCATGATCGTGAGCGTGCCGGTGACCGAGGCGACCTTGTCGCCGTCGAAGGCGAACGAGTCGCCGACGAAGCGTGCCACCGGGTTCTGCGTCACGTTGAACATGCGCTCGCCCTTCAGCACGCCCTCGAACGACGGCACCGAGACGCTCACGGTGTCGACGGCGACGGTAACGTCGACCTTGCCTGTCTTGGCGGCGCGATCGAGCGTGACGGTGCCTTCCTTTGCCTGCATCCGGCCGCGGTTCGTCGATGTTCCGAAGTGCGAGACCTCGAACGTCACGAACGCATGATCCCGGTCGATCGCGTAGGTCTCGGGGGCGGCCGAGACGGCTCCGCTGGCGGAGGCGATCAGGAAAGCGAACACGATCTTGGACATGCGCGGAGCCTTTCGAAAGGTTGATGGACGAACGAACCGGCCTATATATTCCCGAGGCCGGTGAAGACGAGCTTGAAGCGGACACGGACGTCGTTGGCGACGAGCGAGACGTCGGCCCATTCGCCCTCGCCGATCCTGAAGTCGAGTCGCTTGACGACGAACTCTCCGGTCGCCGTCGAAATGGCTCCCGACTGGGCGATGATGACCGGGACGACGAGGTCCTGCGTCGCGCCCTTGATCGCGAGCTTGCCCGCGGCCTCGAAGCGGCCGCCGCCGAGACCCTTGATCGCGCTCGACTGGAACGTGGCGCGCGGAAACTTCGCGGCGTTGAACCACTTCGCGCCCGGCAGCTCGGCGTCGCTCTCGGCGAAGCCGACGGTCGCGCTCGCGCTGTCGATCGAGAGCGACACCGAGCCGGTCTGCGGCGCCTTGGGATCGAGCGCGAGCTGCGCATCGAAGCGCGCGAACTTGCCCTCGACGGGCACGCCGCTCTGCTTGATCTGGAAGCGGATCTCGCTTTGCGCCGGCAGCAGCCGGGCCGGTGCGGGCGCCTGCGCGTTCGCAGCCGACACGACGCATCCCAGCGCCAACGCCGGGAGTCGCGCGAACAAGGTGATCGTCATGAGCGACTCCGACTCGGCCACCAGGGCCACATCCGCACCATCAGCCGGTCTCGGTCGACGAGCTGGTGCTTGAACGCAGCGCCGACGTGGAGGATGACAAGAGCGGCGAGCACGTACGCCGTCCACGCATGCGCCGGCTTGAAGACACCGTCAGCGAGCGGCTTGTCGACAGGCGTGAGGTCGGGCAGCGGCAGCCAGCCGAACCACACGACCGGAACGCCCACGGCCGACGTGTAGAGCCAGCCGAGCAGCGGCACGACGAAGAAGAGGCCGTAGAAGGCGAGATGGGTGGCGCGATAGGCGAAGAGCTGCCAGCGCGGCACGCCCGGCGGCAGGGCCGGCGCCGGATGTCCCGCCGCACGCCAGGCGAGGCGCGCGACGGACAGCGCGAGCACCGCCATGCCGGCCCACTTGTGCCAGTTGAAGAGGCGAAAGCGAAGCGGCGAGAAGCGCAGGTCGACCATGTAGAGACCGACGAAGAAGCTGGCGACGATGAGCGCGGCGAGGGCCCAGTGCAGCAACACCGCGACCGGATCGTAGACGCCGACGGGCTGGTCTGATCGCTCCGTCATCGGTCGTGCCTCCGCGGGATGGACGGCCTTCGCGGCCGCCGGGAAAGGCCGCGATTCTAGGAGACGCGGCCGCGCAGGACGGCCGGCAGCAACGACCTCAGCGCAGCGCGCCCATCACCGGATCGGGTCGCATCCGCTCCAACACGTCGGCCACGACCACGGGCGAGCTGCCGGGATCAGGAGCAGCGTCTCGAGGTCGTCCTCGAGCGTGAGGTCGTGCAGGTAGCCCATCGACCAGTCGGCGTACTCGCGCTCGTCGCGCCGAACCTCGAACAGGAATCGGACGTCGCAATGGCGCGGATCGCCGGCGACGCGCGCGCTCAGCGCCCGCACCGTCGCCTGGTCGCCCTCAAGCACTTGGGCGAAGCAGTGGCCCGAGAACAGCAGGCAGCCGGTGACGTCGACGCGGGCATTGTTGCGGCGCGAGATCTGCAGGATCGACTGGACCGCAGCGTTGTCGAAGGGAACGGCGGCGCGGCTGACGTAGAAGATCTGGAAGACGGAGCGCATGACGTGAGACCGAATGAGCGATGTCGACTGCTGGGTCGATTCGCCCCGGGTTGAGCGCCGCGGCGGCGCGCGCAATACGATCAGGCGTCGGTGCGCAGATCGATCTCGTGCAGGCCCTCGGCGACCGCCTCGGGGCTCTTGGCGCGCAGGTTGTCGTCGAGGCTCATCTCGTGTGCGAGGTCGAGCGCGTGCTCGGCCGTGAGACCGGGATTGAGCCCGACGAGCCGCTTCGAGCAGCGCGCGCACCAGTCGATGTTCGAGCGGACGTACTCGGCGCCCTCCTGGTCCCAGCGCGACGGCTGCGGCTGGGTCTGATCGAACGAGGTATGCATCGGAGCGCCTCCGCGTGAAGATGTGCAAGTGTCGCGTGGCGACCCTTGCCCCGGCCCGGCAGCCTCAACCGTTCGTCCGCCGGTCGCTGTAACACGGCGGGGAAACGTGAAGTGTTCGGCGCCTCGCGCGGCGCACGCCGCGCTCGGGGATACTTCTTCCCCCGTCGCGCACTTTTACCGGAGGCCGCGCCATGAATGCACCCACCGATCTCTCCCGTCTCGTTTCCTCGCTCGAGGGCCGCGTCTCGGCCGAGGAATGGCAGGCACGCGTCGACCTCGCCGCCGCCTATCGTCTCGTCGCACACTTCCGCTGGGACGATCTCGTCTTCACCCACATCACGGCGAAGATTCCCGGCACCGAGCACTTCCTGATCAATCCCTACGGGCTGATGTTCGACGAGATCACGGCCTCGAGCCTGGTGAAGATCGACATCGACGGCAAGGTGCTGCAGGACACGCCGTTCCCGATCAATCCCGCCGGCTTCGTCATCCACAGCGCCGTGCACGCGGCCCGTCACGATGCGCAGTGCGTCATGCATACGCACACGCTGAACGGCGTGGCGGTCTCGTCGCAGAAGAAGGGCGTGCTGCCGATCTCGCAGTTCTCGATCTTCGTGCTCGCGAGCCTGGGCTATCACGACTACGAGGGCGTCGCCCTGCGCGACGCCGAGAAGCCACGGCTCGTCGCCGACCTCGGCAGCAAGACCTTCCTCATGCTGCGCAACCACGGCCTGCTCACGGTCGGCAAGACCGTCGCGGCGGCATTCCAGGCGATGTATTTCTTCGAGACGACGTGCGCCGTGCAGATCCGGGCGCAGGCCGGCGGATCGACGACCGCGGGCGACCTGATCGAGATCGACGGCGCGGTCCTCGCGACGGCCACCGAACAGGCGAAGATGGTGTCGCTGGGGACGTCCCCGGACACGCTCACCTGGCCTGGCCTGTTGCGCCGGCTCGACCGGATCGACCAGAGCTATCGACACTGATCGACGCCGTCCGCGTCGCCACTCCGTCGTCCATGGCCATCCGCAAGAAGCCGCCCGCAGCGCGTCGTCGCGCCGAGCAGTGCATCCTCGTGCTGCAGGGTGGCGGTGCCCTCGGCGCCTACCAGGCGGGCGTCTTCGAGTCACTGGCCCTGATGGGACACGTGCCCGACTGGGTCGGGGGCATCTCGATCGGCGCGATCAACGCCGCGCTGATCGCCGGCAACCCGCCGGCGCGCCGGGTCGAGCGCATGCGCGAGTTCTGGGAGGGCGTCTCGTCGTTCCCCTTCGCGCCGCCGCCGCTGCCGACCGCCGCGCACGGCCTCGACGGGGCGCGCGACGCGCTCAACGAGACCAACGCCACTCTCGCGATGCTGTTCGGGGTCGCCGGCTTCTTCTCGCCGCGCGTGCCCTTGGCGCCGTTCCAGCCGGCCGGAACGCCGGCGGCGATCAGCTACTACGACACCGAGCCGTTGCGTCGCTCGCTCGAGCGCTTGGTCGATTTCGACCTGCTCAACTCCGGCACCGTGCGCCTGTCGGTCGGCGCGGTCAGTGTCACGACCGGCAACTTCCAGTACTTCGACACCACCGAGCGGCGCATCGACGCGCGCCACATCATGGCCAGCGGCGCCTTGCCGCCGGGCTTTCCGCCGATCGACGTCGACGGCGAGTTCTACTGGGACGGCGGCATCGTCTCGAACACGCCGCTGCAATATGTTCTCGACGAGCCCGGCAAGGCGCCGCGCCTCGTCTTCCAGGTCGACCTGTTCGCGGCGCGCGGCGAGATGCCGGCGAACCTGGGCGAGGCGAACGAGCGCGAGAAGGACATCCGCTTCTCGAGCCGCACGCGCCTGAACACGACCTACGAGCTGCGCCGCCAGGCGACGCTGCAGGCGGCGCGGCGCCTCGTCGCCAAGCTGCCGGCGAGCCTGCGCGACGATCCCGACGCGAAGGCGCTCGCCGCGCTCCATTCGGAGAGCGCGGTCACCGTCGTCCATCTCATCTACCGCAGCAAGCACTACGAGAGCCAGTCGAAGGACTACGAGTTCTCGCGCGCGTCGATGCTCGAGCATTGGTCGGCCGGGCTCGCCGACACGCAGTCGACGCTCGAAGATCCGCGCTGGCTCGGCCGCGACCGGCATGCCGAAGGCGTGCACGTATTCGATCTCGCGTCGGCCTCGCCGAACGCCTCCAGGACCATCACTCCGACCACCGGCTTCAAGGCCACCGCACCATCATGAGCAAGCAGCTTCAGGACAAGATCGCCATCGTCACCGGCTCGGCCAGCGGCATCGGCAAGGAAATCGCCGACGTCTACGCGGCCGAAGGCGCGAAGGTCGTCATCGCCGACCTCAACATGGCCGCGGCGCAGGCGGCCGCCGAGCAGATCAAGGCGACCGGGGGGCAGGCCATGGCCGTGGCCATGGACGTCACCGACGAAGCGCAGGTGAACGCCGCCGTCGCCGCGGTCGTCAAGGCCTGGGGCGGTGTCGACATCCTGGTGAGCAACGCCGGCATCCAGATCGTCCATGCGGTCGAGGAGTTCCCGTTCGCCGAGTGGAAGAAGATGATCGCGATCCACCTCGACGGCGCCTTCCTCACGACCAAGGCCTGCCTGCCGCACATGTACGCCTCCGGGCGCGGCGGCAGCGTGATCTACATGGGCTCGGTGCATTCGAAGGAAGCGTCGATGCTGAAGGCGCCGTACGTGGCCGCCAAGCACGGCCTGATCGGCCTGGCAAAGGTGATCGCCAAGGAAGGCGCGAAGCAAGGCGTGCGCGCCAACGTGATCTGCCCCGGCTTCGTGCGCACGCCGCTGGTCGACAAGCAGATCCCCGAGCAGGCGGCTGCGCTCGGCATCAGCGAGGACGACGTCATCAAGAAGGTGATGCTGAAGGAGACCGTCGACGGCGAGTTCACGACCACGGCCGACGTCGCCGCGACCGCGCTCTTCTTCGCCGCGTTCCCTAGCAACGCGCTCACCGGCCAGTCGCTGGTGGTGAGCCACGGCTGGTTCATGCAGTAGCCGACGACGTCCCGCCGCCGCGCGGGATGTAGGAATGCGACGTCGCCGCGGGCGCCTGCCCGCCCACGCTGAGGCGGCTCCCTCGCCTGCGTCGACTCACGAGCGCGGGCCCTAGGCTCAGTGCCGCGATGTCCGCCTCCGCGGCTCGATTCCACGGAAAGACCGCCATGACGCTCGGAACCATTCTGCTGATCGTGCTGATCCTGATCCTGGTCGGCGTGCTGCCGACCTGGGGCCATAGCCGAAGCTGGGGCTACGGCCCGAGCGGCGGTCTCGGGCTGGTCCTGCTGATCGTCGTGGTCCTGCTGGTGATGGGGAAGATCTAGCCAAGGAAGTCATCGCACGAGGGACGTCGCGCGAGCCTCGCGCCAATCGGCTGCGCCGTCTGTACCATGCTCCCGCGAGCCGGCCTCCCGCCGGCTCTTGTGACGCATCCATGGACAGCCTCGATCTCCAGGTCCTCCAGCAAGCCCGTGACTGGCGCGAGCAGGGCCGCGCCGTCTGGCTCGTGAGCGTGATCGAGACCTGGGGCTCGGCACCGCGTCCACCCGGCGCGCTGCTGGCGATGCGTGACGACGGCGTCGTCGTCGGCTCGGTTTCCGGCGGCTGCGTGGAGGACGACCTGATCGATCGCGTGCGCAAGGGCGAGCGAGTCGCGACGCCGTCGCTCGTGACCTACGGCGTCAGCAAGGAAGAAGCGGCGCGCTTCGGCCTGCCCTGCGGCGGCAATCTGCGCCTCGTGCAGGAGCCGCTCGTCGACACCGCCTGGATCTGCGAGGTGCTCGAGCGCGCCGCGCGGCACGAGCTCGTCGCCCGCGTCGTCGATCTCGAGACCGGCGACGTCCGCGTCGAAGCGGCACGCCGGGGCGAGTCGTTCCGCTTCGACGGCAAGACGATGCGCGCCCTCTACGGACCGCGCTGGCGCATGCTCGTGATCGGTGCCGGCCAGCTCTCGCGGTCGCTCGCGCAGATGGCGCTCGGCCTCGACTTCGAGGTCGTCGTCTGCGACCCGCGCGAGGAATACGGCCTGGCGTGGGACGTTCCCGGCACGACCTTCAGCACCGCGATGCCCGACGACCTCGCCGTCGAGATGCGCCTCGATCCGCACACCGCCGTCGTCGCCGTGACCCACGATCCGAAGCTCGACGACCTCGCCCTCCTCGAGGCGCTCAAGTCGCCGGCGTTCTACGTCGGCGCGCTCGGCTCGCGCGGCAACACCGCCAAGAGGAAGGAACGGCTGGCGATGTTCGACCTGAGCGCCGCCGAGATCGAGCGCCTGCACGGCCCGATCGGGCTCGACATCGGCAGCAGGACGCCGGCCGAGATCGCCGTCGCGATCCTGGCCGAGGTCGTCGCCGTGAAGAACGGCGTCGCCGTCACGCAGAAGAAGCCGGTCGCGGCCGCGGCCGCCGAGCACTGAACGCGAGCGGCGTGATCCGCTGGCTGAAGGGTGCCGACGATCCCCTGCCCGATCCCGAGCGGGCGCAGCCGCGCGACAGCGATGTCCCGGGCCTGCTCGCCGCCGGCGGCGAGCTGACGACGACACGCCTGACCGAGGCCTATTCGAAAGGCGTCTTTCCCTGGTACAGCGACGGCAGCCCGATCTTGTGGTGGTCGCCCGACCCGCGCATGGTGCTGCTGCCGGCCGAGTTCAAGCTGAGCCGCTCGCTGAAGAAGACCGTGCGGCACTTCGCCGCGATGCCCTCGTGCGAGCTGCGCATCGACGGCGCCACAGAACGGGTGATCGAGCATTGCGCGGGAACGCCACGCGGCGGCGAGAGCGGCACCTGGATCGTCCCCGAGATGATCGCCGCCTATCGGGCGTGGCATCGCGAAGGCCGCGTGCACAGCTTCGAGACCTGGATCGACGGCGAACTCGTCGGCGGCCTTTACGGCGTCGGCCTCGGCCGCATGTTCTTCGGCGAGTCGATGTTCGCGCACCGGACGGATGCGTCGAAGATCGCTCTCGCCGGACTGGTCGCGTTCTGCCGCGCCAACGGCATCGAGACGATCGACTGCCAGCAGCGGACCTCGCACCTGGCCTCGCTCGGCGGCCGCGAGATCGCCCGGCGTGACTTTCGTCAGCGTCTCGGCACGGCTCTTGCGCAGGTGGATGTCGCCGATTGGTCCTATGATTTGCGCCTGTGGAAGCTGATCGGCGTGGAGCCCGTCGCACCCGAGGACACACGCCCGTGACCCATCCGAAGGAACTCCCGCTCGCGTCGCTGCAGTTCTACGCCACGGCACCCTATCCGTGCAGCTATCTGCCGGGACGCATGGCGAGGTCGCAGGTCGCGACGCCGAGCCACCTGATCCACGCCGACGCCTATTCGGGTCTCGTCGCCAACGGCTTTCGGCGCAGCGGCATGTTCACTTACCGGCCGTACTGCGACGGCTGCCGCGCCTGCCTGCCGCTGCGCGTGCCGGTCGCAACCTTCGAGCCGACGCGCAGCCAGCGTCGCGCGGTGCGCGCGCACGGCGCGCTCGAGGCGCGCGTGCTGCGCCTGGGCTTCGTCGCCGAGCACTACCAGCTCTACCTGCGCTACCAGGCCGGCCGCCACATCGGCGGCGGCATGGACCACGACTCGATCGACCAGTACACGCAATTCCTGCTGCAGAGCCGCGTCAACTCGCGCCTCGTCGAATTCCGCGAGCCGAGCGCCGAGGGCCTGGGCGCGCTGAAGATGGTCTCGATCCTCGACGTCCTCAACGACGGCCTCTCGGCGGTCTACACCTTCTTCGAGCCCGAGCCGAAGACCAGCTACGGCACCTACAACGTCCTCTGGCAGATCGAGCAGACGAGGCAGCTCGGCCTGCCCCACGTCTACCTCGGCTACTGGATCGACGGCAGCGGCAAGATGGCCTACAAGGCCCAGTTCGGCCCGCACGAGCTGCTCGTCGGCGGCGAGTGGCGGACGGCCGCGGCGGAGCGCGACTGAGGCCATGGAGTTCGACGTCACGCGCGAACAGTGGGTCGAGCGCTTCGCGATGCACCTGAGCCAGCTCGAGGTCGGCGCCGAGCCCGGGGACTTCGCCGCCCTGGCCCTGCGCCTGTTCGCCACGCGCGGCCACCTGGATCCCGTGATGGCCGCCGACGACGAGTTCGCGACCCGGCTGCAGGCAGGCTCGCGCACCGGCGCCGTCGCCTACGACCCGGAGGCCGAATCGCGCTTCGAGCGCACCGAGCGCATTCCGGTCGAGCGCCTGATGACGGCCGGCGACTACGTGCGCGACACCGACGAGTGGATTGCCCGTTGCCTCCGCCGCGTCCTCGAGCTGGATCCGATCATCAAGGCCGACGAAGCGAGCCGCTCGGTCAGCGAGCTCGCCGGGCTCGAGCGTTGGCGCCTGATGAAGCCCGAGGCAGCCGCCGAGCAGCTCTACACGCCGATCCGGCCCGGGCGCTGATCGCCCCGACGCCGTGACGGCCGCCCGCCGGCGCACGGCAAAATCGGCACGATGCATCCACGCCTCGCCTTCCTGACTCGCGCCTTCCTGCAGGGGCTCGGCTACATGCCGTACGGCATCGACACCAGGCGCTCGCCGATCCGGCACGACGTCGTGCTGCGGCCTCGCTCGGCGCCGTCCGCCGAGTTCTCGGGCTGGCTGTGGAAGTGAGGGAAAGCGTCCCCGCATCGCAGAGAGTCCTCTTCTGGTCCTGCATCGGCGCGATCGCCTGCGTCTGGTTCGGGACGCTCGACGCGCGCCACCTTCTGCGCAGCGACGAGGGCCGCTACGCCGAGATCGCGCGCGAGATGGTGGCGACCGGCGACTGGATCACGATCCGCTACAACGGCGTGAAGTACTTCGAGAAGCCGCCGTTCCAGATGTGGATGACGGCGCTGGCGTACGAAGGCTTCGGCATCGGCGAGTGGCAGGCGCGGCTCTGGGTCGCCGTCAGCGGCGGGCTCGGCATCGTCATGACGGCGGTCGCGGCGCGGCGCTGGTTCGGCCCGACGGTCGCCGTGCTGTCGGGCGCGGCGCTCCTGGCCGCGCCGGGATGGAACCTCGGCAGCCACTTCAACTCGCTCGACATGGGCGTCTCGGGCGCGCTCGCGTGCGTGCTCGCCGGCGTGCTCATGGCGCAGCACCCTTCGGCGACGCCCGCGGAGCGGCGCCTCTGGATGTGGTTCGCCTGGGGCTGGATGGCGATCGCGGTGCTGACCAAGGGTCTCATCGGCATCGCCCTGCCCGGGCTCGTCCTGGTCGTCTACAGCGCGGTCGCGCGCGACCTCGCGATCTGGCGGCGCATCCATCTCGCGAGCGGCGCGCTGCTGACGCTCGCGATCGCAGCGCCGTGGTTCGTGCTGATCTCGTCGCGCAACCCCGAATTCGCGCGCTTCTTCTTCATCCACGAGCACTTGCAGCGCTACCTCTCGACCGTGCATCTGCGCGACGGTCCCTGGTGGTACTTCATCCCCCTGCTCGTGGGCGGCTTCCTGCCGTGGATCGCGCTCTTTCCCCGCATGGCGGCGGCGGTCCGCGACGAGTCGCGCGGCGCGGGCTTTCGGCCAGTGCTCCTGCTGGCGATCTGGGCGGTGGCGATCTTTCTCTTCTTCAGCGCGTCGAGCTCGAAGCTGCCGGGCTACATCCTGCCGGTCTTCCCGGCGCTCGCCGTGCTCGCGGCCGTCGCGCTCGATCGCCTGACGCCGGCGCAGTGGCGTCGTCACCTCGTCGGCGCGGTCGTGGTCATCGTCGCGGTTCTCGTCGCAACGGCGTTCGCCGATCGCTTCGCCGGAACGGCCGCGCAGGCCGCGAGCTACCGCGGCTTCGCCGCGTGGCTCGCGGGCGGATGTGCGATCGCACTGGTCGGCCTCGTCGTCGCCTGGCGAATGAACGTCGACGATCCGCGCCGCAGCATCGTCGTCTATGCGATCGCGCTCTTCCTGATGGCGACGGCGGCGCTGCGCGGCCACGAAGCGTTCGGGCGCAAGAGCTCGGGCGCCGACCTCGTGCCGGCGATCGAGGCGGTGGCCGGACCCGAAGTGCCGATCTATTCGGTCCGCATGCTCGACCACACGCTGCCCTTCTACCTGCGGCGCACGCCGGTCATGGTCGACGTGTCCGACGAGCTCGAATTCGGCCTGACCCAGGAGCCCGGACAATCGCTGCCGACGCTCGCCGCCTTCGAGCAGCGCTGGAGCTCGGGACAGCGGGCGCTGGCGCTGATGTCGCACGAGACCTTCGCGACATTGCGCGACCGCCACCTGCCGATGACGCCGGTCGCCGAGGATGACCGGCGCGTCGTCGTCGCCAACTTCGCCAACCTCGAGACTCCACGCCGATGACACTGACCACCTTCTTCTTCCTCCTCACCGGCGTGCTCCTCAACGCCGGCGCACAGCTGCTGCTGAAGGCCGGGGTGAAGCCGCTCGGCGCGCTCACCGTCGAGGCATCGACGCTGCTCGCGACCGGCGCGCGCGTGCTGTCGCAGTGGCCGATCCTCGCCGGCCTCGCCTGCTACGTGATCAGCGTCGGCGTGTGGCTGGTGGCGCTGTCGCGGGTCGAGGTCTCGCTCGCCTATCCGATGCTCTCGCTCGGCTACGTCGTCAACGCGGTCGCCGCGTACTGGCTCTTTGGAGAAGCCCTCGGTCCGATGCGCTGCGCCGGCATCGCCATCATCCTCGTCGGCGTCTTCGTGATCGCCCGTACCTGACGTCGCAACCATGTCCGATCCCCGTTTCCTTCCCTTCGCCAAGCCGGTCATCGACGCGGCAACCATCGCCGCCGTCGGCGAGGTGCTCGCCTCCGGCTGGATCACCTCCGGCCCCAAGATGCGCGAGTTCGAGGCGCGCCTGTCGACGCTCTTCGGCGGCCGGCCGGTGCGCTCCTTCGCCAACGGCACGGCGACGATGGAGGTGGCGCTGCGCATCGCCGGCATCGGTCCGGGTGACGAGGTGATCACGACGCCGATCACCTGGGTCGCGACCGCGAACGTCGTGCTGGCGGTCGGCGCGCGTCCTGTCTTCGTCGACGTCGACCCGCGCACGCGCAACATCGACCTCGACGCCGTCGAGGCCGCGATCACGCCGCTCACGCGCGCCCTGATGCCGGTGTACCTCTCGGGCCTGCCGGTCGACATGGACCGGCTGTACGCGATCGCGAAACGCCACGACCTGCGCGTGATCGAGGACGCGGCGCAGGCGATCGACGCGCGCTGGAACGGAGCGCGCATCGGCAGCTTCGGCGATCTCGTCAGCATCAGCTTCCAGGCCAACAAGAACATCACCTGCGCCGAGGGCGGCTGCCTGGTGATGACGAGCGAGGCCGAGGCCGAGCGCGCCGAGCGGCTGCGCCTGCAAGGCGTCGTCCGCTCGGGCGAGGACGGCATGGAGGTCACGGAGCCGGGCGGCAAGTTCAACCTCGGCGACATCAACGCAACCATCGGCCTGCACCAGCTTGACGGCCTCGCCGAGGTGACGCGCCGGCGCGCCGGGCTCGCCGAGCGCTACTTCGCCGCGGCCGAGCGCGCGGGTCTCGCGTCGCTCGGCATCGAGCTGCCGCTGCCGCTCGCGCGCACCGGGGCCACCACCAACTGGCACATGTTCCAGGTCGTCCTGCCCACGGATCGGCTGCGCGGCGGCCGGGCCGCGGTCATGGCGGGGCTGCGCGCTGCAGGCATCGGCACCGGCGTGCACTATCCGGCGATGCACACCTTCGCCCTCTACCGCAGCCTCGGCTGGCGCGACGGCATGCTGCCGCACGCCGAGCGCATCGGCCGCGGCATCCTGACCCTGCCGCTCTACCCGAGCCTGGCCGACGACGACGTCGAGCGCGTCTGCGCCGCCCTCGCCAGCACCTGCCGGAGCCTGCTCACGTGACCTCGCCCATCCTGTCGATCGTCATCCCGGTCTACAACGAGGAGGACGTGCTCGCGGCGCTGTTCGCGCGGCTCTATCCGGTGCTCGATGCCACCGGCGAGCCCTACGAGATCGTCTTCGTCAACGACGGCAGCGTCGACCGCTCGGCGCAGCTGCTCGCCGACCAGTTCCGCGCCCGCCCCGACGTCACCCGCGTCGTCCTCTTCAACGGCAACTTCGGCCAGCACATGGCGATCCTGGCCGGCTTCGAGCACGTGCGCGGGCAGATCGCGATCACCCTCGACGCCGACCTTCAGAACCCGCCGGAGGAGATCCCGAAGCTGGTTGCCGCGATCCGCGCCGGCCACGACTACGTCGGCACCTACCGCCATGCGCGCCAAGACAGCACCTTCCGCCGCGTCGCGTCGCGGACGATGAACGCGATCCGCGAGCGCACGACGCGGATCCACATGACCGACCAGGGCTGCATGCTCTGCGCCTACGACCGCCCCCTGATCGACACGATCAACGCCTGCCAGGAGGTGAACACCTTCATCCCCGCGCTGGCGTACACCTTCGCGGCGCACCCGACCGAGATCGAGGTCAGCCACGAAGCGCGCTATGCGGGCGAATCGAAGTATTCGTTCTACAGCCTGATCCGCCTGAACTTCGACCTGGTGACCGGCTTCTCGATCGTGCCGCTCCAGCTCTTCTCGCTCATCGGCACCGTGCTGGCGCTGGCCTCGGGCGCACTCTTCATCCTGCTCGTCGTGCGGCGCTTTCTGTTCGGCGCCGAGGTCGAGGGCGTGTTCACGCTCTTCGCGCTCCAGTTCTTCCTCACCGGGATCATGCTGTTCGGCGTCGGCCTGATGGGCGAGTACGTCGGCCGGATCCAGCAGGAGGTCCGGCGCCGGCCCCGCTACCGGATCAGCGCGGTGCTCGAGAAGACCACCGCGACCGACACGCGGCGAACGCTGCCCGAGTCCGTGAGGGCGAGATGAAAGCCGTCGTCTTCGCGTACTCCAACGTCGGCGACCGGTGCCTGCGCGTGCTGCACGCGCGCGGCATCGAGGTCGCGCTCGTCGTGACGCACCGCGACCATCCGGGCGAGACGGTGTGGTTCGAGCGCGTCGCCGACACCGCGGCCGAGCTCGGTCTGCCGTTCGTCTACGACGGCGACCCCGGGTGGCAGGCGGCCGTCGAACGCCTCCGCGCCGACGTCATGTTCTCGTTCTATTTTCGCTCGATGCTGCCGATGGGCGTGCTCGGCCGCGCGCCGCGCGGCGCCTTCAACATGCACGGCTCGCTGCTGCCTCGCTTTCGCGGCCGCGCCCCGACGAACTGGGCAGTGCTGCAGGGCGAGAGCGAAACCGGCGCGACGCTGCACGAGATGGTCGCCAAGGCCGACGCCGGCCGGATCGTCGACCAGCAGGCCGTGCCGATCCTGCCCGACGACACGGCGCGCCAGGTCTTCGACAAGGTCACGGTCGCGGCAGAGATGGTGCTCTGGCGCAGCGTGCCGGCGATCGTCGCGGGCGAGATCGCGTGGCACGACAACGACCTCGCGCGCGGCAGCTATTTCGGCGGTCGCCGCCCCGAGGACGGTCGCATCGACTGGACCCGGCCCGCGGCCGAGGTCTACAACCTCGTGCGCGCCGTCGCGCCGCCGTATCCCGGCGCGTTCACCGAGGTCGGCGGCGCGCGCCTCGTCGTCGCGAAGGCACGCCTGGCGAGAACCGGCGGCGCGGAACCGGCGACACTCGCGCCGGGACTGCACGTCGTCGACTCGGCCATCGTCGGCGTGTGCGGCGACGGCGGGCGGATCATCATCCACGAGCTCCTGGGCGATGGCCGGAGCCTTCGACACGACACGCTGGCCGCGCTCCTCGCCGGCCGCGACAACGCAGGCAAGCCATGAAGAAGATCCTCATCCTCGGCGTCAACGGCTTCATCGGCCATCACCTGACGCAGCGCATCCTCGAGACCACCGACTGGGAGGTCTACGGCATGGACATGGCGTCGCATCGCCTCGGCGATTCGGCCTCGCATCCGCGCATGCACTTCTTCGAGGGCGACATCACGATCAACAAGGAGTGGATCGAGTACCACGTGAAGAAGTGCGACACGATCCTGCCGCTGGTGGCGATCGCGACGCCGGCGACCTACGTGCGCGAGCCGCTGCGGGTGTTCGAGCTCGACTTCGAGGCCAACCTGCCGATCGTGCGCGCCGCCGTGCGCTACAAGAAGCACCTCGTCTTCCCGTCGACCTCCGAGGTCTACGGCATGAGCCCCGACCGCGAGTTCGATCCCGAGACCTCGACCCTGGTCTACGGCCCGATCAACAAGCCGCGCTGGATCTACGCCTGCTCGAAGCAGCTGCTCGACCGGATCATCGCGGCCTACGGCATGGAGCAGGGCCTGAACTACACGCTGTTCCGTCCGTTCAACTGGATCGGTTCCGGACTCGACTCGATCTTCGAATCGAAGGAAGGGTCGTCCCGCGTCGTCACCCAGTTCCTCGGCCAGATCGTGCGCGGCGAGACCATCCACCTCGTCGACGGCGGCCGGCAGAAGCGCGCCTTCGCCGACATCTCCGACGGCATCGGCGCGCTGATGAAGATCCTCGAGAACAAGGGCGGCATCGCCTCGGGGAAGATCTACAACGTTGGCAACCCGGCGAACCACTGGTCGGTGAAGGAGCTCGCCGAGTCGATGCTGGCCATGGCCGCCGAGTACCCGGAGTACGCGAGCGCGGCAGCCGGCTGCCGGATCGTCGAGACCTCCGCGGGCGACTTCTACGGCGCCGGCTACCAGGACGTGCAGGACCGCCTGCCGAAGATCTCCGGCACCGTCGCCGACCTCGGCTGGCAACCGACGGTGGGCATGGAGGAATCGCTGCGCCGGATCTTCGAGTCGTACCGCACCAAGGTCGTCGACGCGCGCTCGCTGACCCAGAACGACTGAGGACGCGGTTGGCGCGGATCGCCCTCAAGGTCGACGTCGACACCCTGCGCGGTACGCGCGAGGGCGTGCCCCGGCTCCTCGCCTCGCTCGATCGGGCGGCGGCGCGGGCGACCTTCCTCTTCAGCCTCGGCCCGGACCACACAGGCTGGGCGCTGCGCCGTGCGTTCCGGCCGGGCTTCCTGGCCAAAGTGCAGCGCACCTCGGTGCTCGAGCACTACGGCCTGCGCACGCTGATGTACGGCGTGCTCCTGCCCGCCCCCGACATCGGCCGCAAGGCCGCGAGCGCGATGCGCGCGACGCGCGAGGCCCGCCATGACTGCGGCATCCATTGCTGGGACCACGTCGTCTGGCAGGACAACGTGCGCCGCCGCGACGCCCTGTGGACCGGGCGCCAGATGACGCTCGCCTTCGATCGCTTCGTCGAGGTCTTCGGAACGCCGCCCGCGACCCACGGCGCCGCCGGCTGGCAGATGAATGCGGCCGCGTTTCGCCGCATCGACGCCTGGGGCATGGCGTACGCCTCCGACGGCCGCGGCACGGGTCCCTACGTGCCGCAGATCGACGGCGTCGCCCTCGCCCACGTCCAGCTGCCGACGACGCTGCCGACGCTCGACGAGCTGATCGGCACCGACGGCCTCGATGCCGGCAACGTCGCGTCGGCGCTTCTGAAGAGGACGGAAGAGGACCGCGATCAGGTCTTCACGCTGCACGCCGAGCTCGAAGGCGGCCTGCTGGCGCCGGCCTTCGACGCGCTGCTCTCAGGCTGGCGCGCGCAGGGTCACGAGCTGGTCGACTTGGGGGGACTCTTCGCGGGGCTCGATCGACGCCATTTGCCGACGCTGCCGATCGCGTGGGGCGAGGTGCCTGGGCGGAGCGGCGAGCTGATCGTCGCGCCCGTCGCCCGCGCCGGAGCGCGCTAGCGCAGGAAGACCGAGAACGGCGACTCGAACTCGAAGTTGCCGCAGGTGCAGGGCGAGGCGTAGAGCACGGCGACCGACTCGTCGAACTCGTGGATCTTGCCGCAGGAGATGCAGCGCCAGAACGGGCTGCGCGCGAAGCGGGCACGGCGCTGGGCCGGCGTCAGGACCATCGACTGGTCGCCCCAGATGGTTCGATGGTCGCGTCGCGTACGACGCGGAACGACCTGGTGCGACGTGCCACGCCGCATCACCCGATTCCACCCTGATGCCAGTGCCGACGCGATCTTTCTCATGTCCCTGCCTCCCGGAACGGACGATACGGCGAAGCGGGTCCGCCGTGGGGACTTGTCGGACGGACAATCCCCCTCGGTCACGGGATGATTAGAGCGCTCGCTGCCTAAGATGGCGTGCACGCGGCGTGGCTGGCGCGCTGCCGTGCTCCATCGACTCTCGGGAAACATCATGTCCGGACTCACGCGAGTCGCCCTTCTCGCAGCGACCCTCGCTCTGTCCTGCGCAGCGGCAGTGGCACAACCGGTGCGCGGCACGATCGAGAAGGTCGATGGCAACCTCCTGTCGTTCCGCTCGAGCGAGGGCGCCGAGCTCAAGCTGACGTTGGGCGACAACGCCATGATCATCGCCATCGTCAAGGCATCGATGGCCGACATCAAGGAAGGCACCTACCTGGGCAGCGCGGCGATGCCGCAGGCCGACGGCAGCCAGAAGGCGCTCGAGATCCACATCTTTCCTGACCAGATGCGCGGCACCGGCGACGGACACCGGCCGTACGCGCAGGTGCCGAGCGGCACGATGACCAACGGCGCGACGTCCGGGCCGATCGTCACCGGCGTCGACGGCTCGACCCTCGTCGTCAAGTACAAGGACGGCGAGAAGAAGATCCTCGTGACGAAGGACGTGCCGATCGTGCGCTACGAGATCGGGAGTCGCAGCGACCTCAGACCCGGCGCCCGGTTCACGGTGTCTGCGCCGATCCGCAAGGCCGACGGCTCGCTCGAAGCCAGCCGCATCAACGTCGGTCGCGATGGCGTCGTGCCGCAATGATGCTCAGCACGGCGGTAGCCGCAGCCTAGGACGACGTGTCCGGTCAACGATGCGAAAGAAGGCGAGTGCCCCGGCTAGGCCATCCACCATGTCGTTCCCCACTGCCTGGGAGGTCCGGACGTGGCCTACAACCTGCGCTGGCAGAAGCTGTCCGAACTCAAGCAAAGCGACGCGGCGAAAGCGCGCGAGTGCTCGGCCTTGCGGCCGAGAGGCGATTCGCCGAGACGCCCGCTCCGCTGAACCGAACCCGACGTCGCGCACTTCGCACAGGCGGTGGTGTAACGTCACCGGCCGAACGAGAGGCAGCGGAGCCGACGCGCGATGAAGACCCCGACACGCACGAAGCCATCTGTTCCCAAGCCGATCGCGCGCTTCAGGATGCGCGTGACATCGGGAGAGGCGATCGCCGTGGGGCCCGGGAAGATCGCGCTCCTCGAAGCCATCGAGGCGACGCACTCGATCACCCGGGCGGCGAAGTCTCTCGACATGTCCTACCGCAGGGCCTGGATGCTGATCGACCAGCTCAACGGATCGCTGAAGAAGCCCGCCGTCGCGTCCGCCAACGGAGGCAAGGACGGCGGCGGCAGCCAGCTGACCGCGGTCGGCGTCGCTCTGGTCGCCGTGTATCGACGCATCGAGGAGCGCGCAGCCAAGGCTTGCGCGGGCGAGATCGATGCCCTGGTCAAGCTTGTCAGGTAGCGATCCGAAGGGTGCCGTACGGTGATCCGGCGCGTCGTGGAAGACGCTCTTCGGATCGATCGACATCTCTGGTGGGCGGTGAGGGCTTCGAACCCCCGACCTACGCAGTGTGAATGCGCCGCTCTACCCCTGAGCTAACCGCCCGCGCGCGGCGCGAACTGCCGGCGGTGAAAGGATGTCATTGTGCCATGGCACCGGGCGTCGTCGTGACGATGGGCAGGCGCCACACGGCGTGGCCGCCGCTGGCCTTGTCGATGTCGGCGAGCAGCGCGCCGTGGGCGGCGAGCTCGCCATCGTCGGCCACGATGACGACGAGATCGAGCCCGCTGAAGTCGATCGGTCGCGCCGCGAGGTCGGCGGCGAGCGCGTCGGCGGCGTCGATGACGAGCGAGTCCTGGCCGCGCGTCATGCGGATGTAGACCTCGGCCAGCAGGCCCGCGTCGAGCAGCGCGCCATGCAGCTCGCGTGCCGCGTTGTTGACCTCGAAGCGCCTGCACAAGGCGTCGAGCGAGTTGGCCTTGCCAGGGAAGGTCTCGCGCGCCATCGACAGGCTGTCGGTGACGCGGACCTCGTGCGTCGTGAACGCCGGGCGGCCGATGCGGCGAAGCTCGGCGTCGAGGAAGCCGATGTCGAACGCGGCGTTGTGGATGACGATCTCGGCGCCGCGCACGAACTCGATCAGCTCGTCGGCGATGTGCTCGAAGAGCGGCTTGTCGGCGAGGAACTCGTCCGAGAGGCCGTGCACCTTGTAGGCGTCGATGCTGTTGCGCCGCTCGGGGTTGACGTAGAAGTGCAGCGAGCGTCCGGTGCGACGGCGGCCGACGAGCTCGACGCAGCCGATCTCGATGATCCGGTCGCCCGATTCAGGGCTGAGCCCGGTGGTCTCGGTGTCGAGGAAGATCTGGCGCATCGCGCGCTCAGGCGCCTTCGGGCTGCAAGGGCGTCGGCGCGGCCGCGGAGGGCGAGCGTCCCCTCCCCCACCACCAGAGCGCGATGCCGGCGAGGATCATCGGCACGCACAGCCACTGCCCCATGCTCATGTTGAGAGCAAGCAGACCGAGGAAGCTGTCGGGCTCGCGGAAGAACTCGGCGATGAAGCGCAGCACGCCGTAGCCGACGAGGAAGGCGCCGGACACCTGCCCGAGGCCGCGCCGCTTCTTGCCGTAGATCCAGAGCACGACGAAGAGCAGGATGCCTTCGAGCGCGAACTGGTAGAGCTGCGACGGATGACGCGCCAACGGCGATCCCGATTGCGGAAAGACCATCCCCCACGGCAGCGACGGATCGGAGAAGCGTCCCCACAGCTCGCCGTTGATGAAGTTGCCGATGCGGCCGGCCGCGAAGCCGGTGGGCACGCACGGCGCGACCAGATCGGTGACCTCCAGGAACGGTCGCCGACGCGCGCGCGCGAAGAGCGCCATGGCGACGATCACGCCGAGCAGGCCGCCGTGGAACGCCATGCCGCCTTTCCACACCGCGAAGACCTCGAGCGGATGCCCGAGGTAGTAGCCCGGCTTGTAGAAGAGGACGTAGCCGAGCCGGCCGCCGATCACCGTGCCGAGGACCCCGAAGAACAGCAGGTCCTCGACGTCGCGCCGCGACCAGCCGCGCTCGGCGAACTGCGGCAGGCGCGCCCGCCGCGTCGCCAGGAACAGGAACAGTCCGAAGCCGACGAGGTACGTGAGGCCGTACCAGTGCACGGCGATCGGCACGCCGAACCGGTTGAGGTCGAGCGCGATCGGATCGAACTGCGGATGCACGAGCATGCAACGATGATACGAGCCGCTCGGAAGGCTCCGTCACGGCGTACGCCGCTATAGTTTGACGACTTCCGAACGTCCGAGACCGCGATGAGCATCAACCGCCGATCACGCCACATCACGGAGGGCGTCGCGCGCGCGCCGAACCGGTCGATGTACTACGCCCTCGGCTACGAAGCGGGCGATTTCGGCAAGCCGATGATCGGCGTCGCCAACGGCCACTCGACGATCACGCCCTGCAATTCCGGGCTGCAGAAGCTCGCCGACGCGGCCGTCATCGGCATCGAGGAAGCCGGCGGCAACGCGCAGATCTTCGGCACGCCGACGATCAGCGACGGCATGGCGATGGGCACCGAGGGCATGAAGTACTCGCTCGTCTCGCGCGAAGTCATCGCCGACTGCATCGAGACCTGCGTCGGCGGCCAGTGGATGGACGGCGTGCTCGTCGTCGGCGGCTGCGACAAGAACATGCC
>JBBRZP010000008.1:0-43301 GCA_038236565.1 Burkholderiales bacterium
CGCGGTCCCTACGACCTGATCATCTGCAACCCGCCGTACGTCAACGCGCGCAGCATGGCGGCGCTGCCGGCCGAGTACAAGGCCGAGCCGGCGCTGGCACTGGCCGGCGGCGCCGACGGCATGGACCTGATTCGTCGCATCGTCGCCGAGGCGCCGCGACACCTGAACGACGACGGCGTCCTCGTCCTCGAGGTCGGGCACGAGCGCGACGCCTTCGAGGCCGCGTTCCCGCGGCTCGAATGCGCCTGGCTCGACACCAGCGGCGGCGAAGACTGCGTCGTCCTGATCGAGCGCCGCGCCCTCTGATCCGGCGCCGGCAAGAGCGCACCCGGACGTGCGCCAGCGGCCGAAGGCCGCAGCGGTGAAAATCGCGCCATGCTCGTTCTCTCCCAGCTTTCCCTCCGCCGCGGCGTCAAGCTCGTTCTCGACCGCACAAGCGTCACCATCAACCCCGGCGAGAAGGTCGGCCTGGTCGGCCGCAACGGCGCCGGCAAGTCCTCGCTGTTCTCGCTGCTGGCCGGCCGCCTCCAGGCCGATGCCGGCGACCTCTCGCTGCCGCCGCGCTGGCGCCTCGCCGAGGTGGCCCAGGAGATGCCCGAGACGGCCGAAGGCGCCACCGACTTCGTGCTCGAGGGCGACACCGTGCTCGCCGAGGCGAACGCCTATCTGGCGCGGGCCGAGGCCAGCGGCGACGGCCACGACATCGGCGACGCCCACCACGCCATCAGCGAGGCCGGCGGCTTCGACGCCCGGCCCCGCGCCCAGTCGATGCTGATGGGCCTGGGCTTCAAGACCGCCGAGCTCGACTTGCCCGTGAACAGCTTCTCCGGTGGCTGGCGGATGCGCCTGCAGCTCGCCCGCGCGCTGATGTGCCCGGCCGACCTGATGCTGCTCGACGAACCTACCAACCACCTCGACCTCGACGCCCTGGTCTGGCTCGAAGCCTGGCTGCAGCGCTACAGCGGCACGATGATCGTGATCAGCCACGACCGCGAGTTCCTCGACGCCGTCACCAGGGTCACGCTCCATCTCGACGAGACCAAGCTGGTCCGCTACACCGGCAACTACACGGCATTCGAGGAGATGCGCGCGATCCGGATCACGCAGGCCACGCAGAGCTACGAGAAGCAGAAGGAGCGCATGGCGCACCTGCAGAAGTTCATCGACCGCTTCAAGGCCAAGGCGAGCAAGGCCAAGCAGGCGCAAAGCCGAGTCAAGGCGCTGGCGCGGATGGAAAAGCTCGCGCCGGTGCTCACGAGCGCCGACTTCCAGTTCGAGTTCAAGGAGCCGCAGAGCCTGCCGAATCCGATGCTCGCGTTCGCCGATGTGGCCTGCGGCTATCCGGCCGAAGGCGGCGCCGGCGCCAGGCGCATCGTCGACCACATCGACCGCTCGGTACTCGCCGGCCAGCGCATCGGCATCCTCGGCGCCAACGGCCAGGGCAAGTCGACCTTCGTCAAGACCATCGCCGGCGACCTCGCGCCGCTCTCCGGCGAGATCGTCGCCGGCAAGGGCCTCACGATCGGCTACTTCGCGCAGCAGGAGCTCGACGTCCTCTCGCCCGCCGACGGCCCGCTGATGCACATGGTTCGGCTCGCTCGCGACGTCGGCCCCGCAGGGCGCGAGCAGGAGCTGCGCGACTTCCTCGGCTCGTTCCGCTTCACCGGCGCGATGGTCACGCAGGCCGTGGGCACGCTCTCGGGCGGCGAGAAGGCGCGGCTGGTGCTGGCGATGCTCGTCTGGCAGCGGCCGAACCTGCTGCTCCTCGACGAGCCGACCAACCACCTCGACCTGACGACCCGCGAGGCGCTCAGCATGGCGCTGAACGAGTTCGAAGGCACGGTGATGATCGTCAGCCACGACCGTGCCCTGCTGCGCGAGACCTGCGACGAGTTCTGGCTCGTCTCGGGCGGCGTCCTCAGGCCCTTCGACGGCGACCTCGACGACTACCAGAAGTGGCTGCTCGACGTCTCGCGCGCAGCTGCGCGCGGCCAGCCTTCCCCGCCGGTGCCGGGATCGCGCGATGCCGTCGTGCCGGTGCCTGCGCCGGTCGCCGCGCCGGCGGTGAAGTCGGCGCCGGTGGCGAAGGCGACGCCAGCCACCGCGGCCAGAGGCGACGATCGCAAGGCACAGAAGCAGGCCCGCGCCAGGCAGGCCGACGCGACGCGGCCGCAACGCGCCGAGCTGCAGCGCATCGAGACCCGACTGGCGCGCCTGGCCGTCGAGAAAACCGAGACCGAGGCGAAGCTCGCGGCGCCGGGCTCCGGCATCGGCGATTTCGCCGAGCTCGGCCGCCAGCTTGCGCACGTCAACGCCGAGACGACCGTTCTCGAGGACCGGTGGCTCGCTCTCCAGGGCGAGCTGGCCTGAACCGACGCAGACGTCCAACCTGCCCTGCTTGGTGATTGACATTGCGCACAAAGCCGCTCCTGTCGCCGCTCGGGCTCACCTTCCCGCAGTACCTCGTCATGCAGGTGCCGTGGGAAGGCGACGGCATCACCGTCTCTCAGCTCGGCGATCGCCTCGAGCTCGACTCCGGCACCCTCACCCCGCTGCTGAAGCGGCTCGGATCCGCGGGCCTCGTGCAGCGGCTGCGCGACACCGCCGACGAGCGCCGCGTTCCTCTTTCACCCCTGCGGCGTAGGCCGCCTCATCGACGAAAGGCAACGCCATGCAGAAGCCTGAGAAAGTCCTCTACACCGCCCACGCCACCTCGACCGGCGGTCGCGAAGGCACCTCGAAAACCGACGACGGCATCCTCGACGTCAAGCTGACGACGCCCAAGGGCCTCGGCGGCAACGGCGCGCCCGGCACGAACCCGGAGCAGCTCTTCGCCGCCGGCTATTCGGCGTGCTTCATCGGCGCGATGAAGTTCGTCGCCGGGCAACAGAAAGTGGTCCTGCCGGCCGACACGTCGATCGCCGCCGACGTCGGCATCGGCCAGATCCCGAACGGATTCGGCATCCAGGTCGCGCTGCACGTGACCATCCCGGGCATGGACAAGGCCGCGGCGATGAAGATCGTCGAGGCCGCGCACCAGGTGTGCCCGTACTCGAATGCGACCCGCGGAAACATCGAGGTCGTGCTCGACGTGGTCTAGCCTCGACGAGGCCGCGACCCGCGCGGCCCCTCCAATTCAGGCGGCTAGGCGCGCGTTCGAAGGGAACATCGCCTTGCGCGCCTCGTCGTCCATCTCGGCCTTGAACGCGTAGCGCGCCTTCAGCGCCTCGACGCGCTGCGCCGCGGGACGCGCATTGATCTCGTCGAGCAGGCGCTTGACGTTCGGCAGCTTGTCCCATGCGTCGGCGCCGAGCGCGTACGGGACGACGCGTGCCCAGCCCCACACCGACATGTCGACCAGCGTGTAGCCGTCGCCGACCATGTAGGCCTGCTTCGCCAGGCGCGCATCGATCAGGTTCCAGTGCCGCCATGCCTCGAAATCGTAGCGGTTCAACGCATACGCCTTCGGCTCGGGCGCGACGTACTTGAAGTGCACGTTCTGGCCGGTGTACGGACCGATGCCGGAGGCGACGAACATCATCCACGAGTACATCGCGGCGCGGTTCGCGGGGGTGTGCGCCGGCAGGAACAGCCCGGTCTTCTCGGCGAGGTAGAGCAGGATCGCGTTGCTGTCGAACACGTTCACGTCGCCGTCGACCAGCGCCGGCGTCTTGCCGTTGGGATTGATCGCGAGAAACGCAGCGCTGTGCTGCTCGCCCTTTCGCGTGTCGATCGGCACCGTCTCGTAGGGCAGCCCGGCCTCTTCGAGGAAAAGCGCGACCTTCGCCGGATTGGGCGACGGATGGTCGTAGAGCTTGATCATGTTGCGGCTTTCGCGTCGGAAGAAGCCGTGGAGTGTGGCGCGGCCCGCCGCGACCTGCTCGTGACCGTCCCATCGGCAAGTGGGTGAGTGCCAGCGACGAGGAAAAAGCAGATCGCCGGCGCTGCCCGGTAGACGAGCGACGGCGCTCACGCGCCCCGGGCCAGGAGGTCGAGCACGAGGTCGATGCGTGCCTTCACCGGCGTGAGGTCGTCGGCCGAAGGAAACCGTCCCGGCTCGTCTTCGACGATGCGGCCATCGAGGCATCGGGTGCTGCGCACGACGGCAACGCCGCGCGCCGTCGCGTCGACGAGCGCGCGTTCGAGCACGCGATGGACCGTGCCGTTGCCGGTCGCCGCGACGACGATGCCGGCCACGCCGCGCTCGATGAGCGCATGGACGACGCGTCCGTCGCTGCCGGCCATGCTGGTCACGATCTCGACCCACGGCCAGGCCGTGCCGTCTTCCGGCAGCGCGGTGACGTCGCATGGCCGCGCCACCTTCGGCCAAGGTCGCGTCATCGCGATCCGGCCCTCGGCGATGCGACCGAGCGATCCGGCCTCGCCCGAGGTGAAGGCGTCGAGCCGAGACGGGTGGGCCTTGCGCACGTCACGGGCGGCATGGATCTCCGCAGCGAACGCGACCAGCACGCCGGTCGCGCCATCGGACGGCCCGGCCCCGGCGACGGCGATCGCGTCGGCGAGGTTGCGCGACCCGTCGGCCTCGAAGGACGTCGCGGGCCGCATCGCCGCGCTCAGCACCACCGGCTTGGCCGCGTCGATCACGCGCGAGAGAAAATACGCGGTCTCCTCGAGCGTGTCGGTGCCGTGCGTGACAACGACGCCGGCGACGTCATCGCGCGCGAGGTGGCGTGCGACCGCCATGGCGAGACGCCGCCACGTCGCGAAGTCCATGTCCTTGCTGTCGATCTGCGCGACCTGCTCGCTCTCGACCGGCAGCCGGGTCGGCATCCCCGCGACGAGCGCGTCGACGCCGAGCTGCGCCGAGTCGTACGCCAGGCTCGTCGGCGTCGCCGCCCGGCCGGCGATCGTGCCGCCGGTGCCGAGAACGACGACGACTTGGACTTCCCTTTGCATATTTCCCAAGACTGGATGAAAATACAGGACTGGATAAATCGTCAGCCACGGTACGCCCGCGGCGCCGTGATCCAAATCATCCGGAGGCAGCCATGCAGGAATCGCCCAAGCTCACCGACCGTCAACAGCAGATCCTCGATCTCGTGCAGAGCGCCATCGAACGCACCGGCGCGCCGCCCACCCGGGCCGAGATCGCCAACGAACTCGGCTTCAAGTCGGCCAATGCCGCCGAAGAGCACTTGCAGGCGCTCGCGCGCAAGGGTGTCATCGAACTCGTGGGCGGAACGTCGCGCGGCATCCGTCTTCAGTCTGACACATTGCGTGCCCTGAACCAGGCGCGCGGCAAGCAGTACAGCCTGCCGCTGCCGAGCCTGGCGCAGCTTTCGCTGCCGCTGATCGGCCGGGTCGCGGCGGGCAGCCCGATCCTGGCGCAGGAGCACGTCGACCGCACCTTCCTGATGGAAGCGAGCATGTTCTCGCGCCGGCCCGACTACCTGCTGAAGGTGCGCGGCATGAGCATGCGCGACGCCGGCATCATGGACGGCGACCTGCTCGCCGTGCAGAAGGCCAAGGAAGCCAAGAACGGCCAGATCGTCGTCGCCCGCCTCGGCGAAGACGTCACCGTCAAGCGCTTCAGGAAGACGCGCAGCGGCATCGAGCTGCTCGCCGAGAACCCCGAGTTCAAGACCATCGTCGTCGGCCCCGAAGAGGAGTTCGAGATCGAGGGCCTGGCAGTCGGGCTCATCCGCAACAACATGCTGATGTGATCGGCAGGAGGAGCGCTTCATGGTCATCAAGGCCCCGAAAGCGAAGAGCGCCGACGACTGCGAGCGCCTCGAACAGCTGCCCAACGTCGGCCCCGCGCTCGCGGCCGACCTGCGTCTGATGGGCTTCGCCCATCCCGCCGAGCTGCGTGGCCAGGATGCGTTCGCGCTCTATCGGCGGCTGTGCGAAGTCACGGGCCAGCGCCAGGATCCGTGCGTGCTCGATACCTTCATGGCAATCACCGATTTCATGCGCGGCGCAGCCGCCGCGCCCTGGTGGAACTACACCGCCCAGCGCAAGGCCACCTTCGGCGCGGTCTGATCGCCCGACCAGGCCGCGGCGCACAACTGGCCGCTTCGGCCGTGCTTTTCGCAGCTTCGTCACGCCCGGCCGATCGAACAATCGGCGCACCGGTGCTTGCCGGCAAACGTGTCGCTGCCGATGTCCCCTTCCCGTCCTCGCTGGCTCGCTTCGGTCATCAGCGAGCACCTGGCCGCTCGCACGGCCGCCCGCGTCGTCGAGAGCTGCCCGCCGTCGGTCGACTGGCCTTACCGGGGCTGGTCGTCGCGCATCGGCCGCTGGCTCGGCGCGAGCGCCTGGTTCGTCGCCGATCCGGAGTCGATTCCGGCGCTGGGAAATCGTCGTCGAACCGCCGCACTCGCTTCGGCCAAGCTCGATTTCGCCGAATCCCTCTTCGACGTCCGCACGCCTGCCTCCGCCCTCCTGCTCGACCGCATCGCGATCACGCGCTCGCTGCACGAGATCTGGCACCTGCGCGGCGAGGTGTTTGGCCACGTCTCGCGCCGGCATGGCCAGACCGAAGCCGAATCCCGGCTTGCCGAGCTCGACGGGCACTTTCCCAAGCGCATGCGCCGGGCCGGCTTCGCGACCCGCGCGCCGCTGATCGGCGACGACGCCGGCGCCGTGCTGCGCCTGCATCGCCGGACCGCCGCGCACGATGCGGCCTCCGACTGAGACTCAGCTCGCCAAGGCTGCGGACGCGTCCTGCGGCGCCGGGCCGAGGAAGTCGCTCTTGCCGAGTTCGACGCCGTTGTGGCGCAGCAGCGCGTACGTCGTCGTCACGTGGAAGTAGAAGTTCGGCAGCACGAAGTGCTTCAGGTAGACCTCGCCCGGCATGTTGATCGCGCCACCGCGGCGCGGCACCGAGATCGATCGCGCGTCGCTGCCGTCGATCTGCGCCGCAGGCACCGACTGCACGTAGTCGATCGTCCTGGCGACGCGCTTCTTCAGGTCGTCGAGGCTCGCCTCGTCGTCGTCGAACTTCGGCCCTTCGACACCGGCCAGCCGGGCGACGCAGAACTTGGCCGCGTCGCACGCGATCTGGATCTGCGCCGTGAGCGGCAGCATGTCGGGCGCGAGGCGCGACGAGAGATACACCGCCGGCTCGAACTTCTTCGCGCTCGCGTGGGCCGCCGCCTTGTCGAGCCAGATCGAAAGGTTGCCGAGCATGCGGACGAAGACCGGCACGCTGGCCGAATGCATGGACATGGTCATCGCGTTTCCTGGATGCGGGTGAGGGCGGGATCGTAGCCCTGCGGCGTGGGCCGTGCACAATGCCGGACCGCTCCCGCTCGAGGCGAGACGCGATCCCGACTCCCGCTCCCCGTGAACATCATCATCCTCGACGACTACCAGGATGCGGTGCGCAAGCTCAAATGCGCGACGCTCCTGGAGCACATCAATACCAAGGTCTTCACCAACACGGTCAAGGGCATCGGACAGCTGTCGGTTCGGCTGCGCGACGCCGAGGTGCTGGTGCTGATCCGCGAGCGCACGCACTTCCCGCGCCAGCTGCTCGAGAAACTGCCGAAGCTCAAGCTGATCTCGCAGACCGGCAAGGTCGGCTCGCACGTCGACGTCGAGACCTGCACGCGGCTCGGCATCGCCGTCGCCGAAGGCGCCGGCTCGCCGGTCGCGCCGGCCGAGCTCACCTGGGCGCTGATCATGGCGGCGATGCGCCGGCTGCCGCAGTACATCGGCACGCTCAAGCACGGCGCCTGGCAGCAGTCGGGACTGAAGGCGGCGTCGATGCCGGCCAACTTCGGCATCGGCATGGTGCTCAAGGGCAAGACGCTCGGCATCTGGGGCTTCGGCAAGATCGGCCAGCTCATCGCCGGCTACGGCAAGGCCTTCGGCATGCGCGTCCTCGTCTGGGGCAGCGAAACGAGCCGCGAGCGCGCGCGCACCAGCGGCTACGAGGCGGCCGACAGGCAGGAGGCGTTCTTCGAGACGGCAGACGTGCTGACGCTGCACCTGCGCCTGAACGACGCGACCCGTGGCATCGTCAAGCTCGACTCGCTCTCGCGTATGAAGCCGACGGCGCTGCTCGTCAACACCTCGCGCGCCGAGTTGCTCGAGGACGGGGCCCTCGTCTCGGCGCTGAACCGCGGCCGTCCGGGCATGGCCGCGATCGACGTCTTCGAGGTCGAACCGATCCTCGCCGGCCACCTGCTGCTGCGCCTCGAGAACGTCATCTGCACGCCGCACATCGGCTACGTCGAGCAGGACAGCTACGAGATGTACTTCCGCGCCGCGTTCGAGAACGTCGTCAACTTCATCGACGGTCATCCCACGAACATCGTCAACCCCGAGGCGCTCAGGGTGCGGCATTGAGCGACGCGCTGGCGCGTCGGGTCGCGCCCTCCGCGTTGCCGCCGGCGCCGATCAGCGAAGCTCGACGCGCACAGGTGCGCTGGTCGCTCCTTTTCGGCAACTTCGTGATCGGCTGCGGCGTGATGGCCGTCGTCGGCACGCTCAACGACATCGCGCAATCGCTGTCGGTCTCGATCTCCGTCGCCGGCCAGCTGGTCGCGGCGGCGGCGGTCGTGATGTGCTTCGGTGCGCCGCTGCTCGCGGGCTGGATCGGCAGCGTCGACCGACGCCTCCTCCTCGCCGGCGCGCTCGCCTGGTACGCTATCGGCCACGCGCTCTCCGCGCTCGCGCCGGGCTACGCGACGCTGCTGCCGATCCGCGCCCTCACCGTCCTCGGTGCCGCGGCCTTCACGCCGCAGGCAGCGGCGGCGATCGGCGCGATGAGCACGCCCGAGCACCGCGGCCGCGACATCACCTTCATCTTCATCGGCTGGTCGATCGCCTCGGTCGTCGGCATCCCGACCGCCGCCTGGCTCGGCGACACCTTCGGCTGGCGCAGCGCCTTCTTCGCCGTCGCTGCGCTCGGCGCGCTCGGCGCGGTCTGGGTCTGGACGGCGATGCCGAGCGACGTGCGGCCGGCACCGCTCACGCTCGGCGCGTGGCGCGGCGTCTTCGGCAACCGCGTGCTGATGGCGATGGTCTTCGTCACCGCGCTCTCGGGCGCGGGCCAGTTCACGCTCTTTTCCTACTTCGCGCCCTACTTCAAGAATGCGATCGGCGCGAGCACCGGCGAGGTGACGCTGCTCTTCGTCTGGTTCGGCGTCTTCGGCGTCGTCGGCAACACGCTCGCCTCGAAGTACATCGACCGCATCGGCGCCGATCGCGCCGTCGGCTTCGCGCTCGTGCTGATGGCGCTGTCGCTGCTGGCCTGGCCGTTCGCGGGCGGCGTCGCGACGCTGGCCATCGTCATCGTGCCGTGGGCGCTCGGCTGCTTCTCGTCGCAATCGATGCAACAGGCGCGGCTCGGCGCGGCAGCGCCGATGTTCGCGCCGGCGCTGATGGCGCTCAACACCTCGGCGATCTACCTTGGCCAGGCCGCGGGCGCGTCGAGCGGCGGCTGGCTGATCGCCCACCATGGCTACGGCGGCCTCAGCATCGCCGGGCTCGCCTGGCTCGTCCTGGCGATCGCGCTGAGCGTCTGGGCCGGCAGCGCGTTGCGACGGCAGCGCCGGTGAGCGACGTCGCCGACGACAGCGCCGAGCCGGGCGCGACGTCGCGCCCGGCATCGACCCGCGACCTCTTCTTCACCTTCAACCGACTCGCGCTGCAAGGCTTCGGCGGCGTCCTCGCCGTCGCGCAGCGCGAGCTGGTCGAGCACAAACGCTGGCTCACGCGCGAGGAGTTCGTCGAGATGCTCGCGCTCAGCCAGGTGCTGCCGGGCCCGAACGTCGTCAATCTCGCGCTGATGTTCGGCGACCGCTTCTTCGGCCTGCGCGGCGCCGCGGCCGCGGTCGGCGGGATGCTCGTCGTGCCGCTCCTGATCGTGCTGGCGCTGACGGCGGCGTACGGCGAGTTCTCGCATGTGCCGGCGGTGTCGGGCGCGCTGCGCGGCATGGGCGCCGTCGCCGCGGGCCTGATCATCGCGACCGCCGTCAAGCTGACGAAGACGCTCGGTACCAACCGGCTCGGCCTGCCGCTCGCGGTCGCGTTCGCCGCCCTGACCTTCATCGCCATCGCCTGGCTGCGCTGGCCGCTGGTCTGGGTGATCGTCGGCCTCGGCAGCGCCGCCATCGCCCTCGCCTGGGCGCGATCGCCATGACGCTGCTGCATCCCGCGCTGTCCGCCGCCGACCTGCTCGGCCTGTTCGCCCACTTCCTCGTCCTCAGCCTGCTCGCCGTCGGCGGCGCGATCACGACCGCGCCCGACATGCACCGCTTCGTCGTCGACGAGCACCACTGGATCACCGACGCGCAGTTCAGCGCGTCGGTCGCGATCGCCCAGGCCGCGCCCGGACCGAACGTGCTCTTCGTCGCCGTCATCGGCTGGAACGTCGCCGGCCCGCTCGGCGCGCTCGCGACGATGAGCGGCACGCTCCTGCCTTCGACCGCCCTGACGCTCTTCGCCACCCGCTGGGGATCGCGCCGGCGCGAGGCGCGCGGCATGCGCGCATTCACCACGGGGCTCACGCCGCTGACGATCGGCCTGCTCGTCGCCACCGGCTGGCTGCTCGCGCGTCCCTATGTCGGCGACGGCCCGCATCCGGTCGGCGCGCTCGCCGTGATCGGCGTGTCGATCGCCCTCATGCTGCGCACGCGCATCAGCCCGATGTGGATCGTCGGCCTCGGCGCCGTCGTCGGCGCGCTCGGCTGGGTCTGACGCGTCGCCGGCCCGACCGGGCGCGGCGCCTCAGCGCGTGCCGAAGATGCGGTCGCCGGCGTCGCCGAGACCGGGAATGATGTAGCCGTTGGCGTCGAGGTGGCTGTCGATCGCGGCGGTCCAGCAGCGCACGTCGGGATGGGCTGCGATCAGCGCGGCGATGCCTTCCGGCGCGGCGACGAGCACCAGCGCGCGCACGTCGGTGGCGCCACGCGCCTTCAGCAGCGTGACCGCCGAGATCATCGAGCCGCCGGTCGCGAGCATCGGGTCGAGCACGATCGCCGTGCGCTCGGCCAGGCCGCCGGCAAGGCGATCGACGTACGGCTCGGGCTGCAGCGTCGCGTGATTGCGGGCGATGCCGACCACGCTCACCTTCGCGTTCGGAATCGTGTCGAGCACGCCTTGCAGCATGCCGAGGCCGGCGCGCAGGATCGGCACGACGGTCACCTTCTTGCCGCTGATCCTGTCCACCTCGACCGGCCCGCTCCAGCAGTCCACGGTCGCGCGCTCGAGAGGAAAATCGGCGGTCGCCTCGTAGGTGAGCAGCCGCCCGAGCTCGGCCGTGATCTCGCGAAAGCTCTTTGTCGAGAGATCGGCCGCGCGCAGGAGACCCACCTTGTGACGGACGAGCGGGTGTCTGACTTCGATAACGGGCATGGATGGGCTTTCGTCAGGCTGTCGTCACGGCCGCGGCACGCGCCGCCTTCGCCACTCGCTGCCGGGCCGCTTCATACAGGCACACGCCGCTCGCCACCGACACGTTGAGGCTTTCGACCGCGCCGCGCATCGGCAGGTGGACAAGCTCGTCGCAGCTCTTCGCCGTGAGCTGGCGCAGGCCCGATCCCTCGGCCCCGAACACGAGCGCGACCGGACCGGTGAGGTCGAGCTCGTAGATCGAGCGCGGCGCGTCCTCGGCCGTGCCGACGACGCGGATGTCGCGTTCCTTCAGCTCGGCGATCGTGCGCGCCAGGTTGGTGACCATGAAGTACGGCACCGTCTCGGCGGCGCCGCTCGCGACCTTGGCGACGGTCGCGTTGATGCCGACGGCGTGGTCCTTCGGCGCGACCACCGCGTGCGCCCCGGCGCCATCGGCGACGCGCAGGCACGCGACCAGGTTGTGCGGATCGGTGACGCCGTCGAGCACGAGCACCAGCGCGGGCTCGCCGAGGGCATCGACGGCCTCGAGCGTCTCGTCGAGCGAGTGGCTGCGCACGAGCGCGTCGACGCGCGCGACGACGCCCTGGTGGCGGTCGTTGCCGGCGAGCGAGCGCAGGCGCCCGTCGTCGCTCTCGACGAGGCGCACGCCCGCGTCCTGCGCGCGCGCGACGAGCTGGCGCATGCGCTGGTCGCGCCGCTGCGGATCGACGTGGACCTCGAGCACCGAGCGCGGCGCGGTCTTGAGCCGCACCGTCACCGCGTGGAAGCCGAACAGGGTCTGCGTCGCCATGTCGCGATGCTAGGGCCTGTCCGGGCGATGGGACAGATCACCCGCGCAGCGAGACCACGAGCCAGAGCAGGCCGATCAGCACCGGCTGGTGCAGCATGTAGAAGCTGAGGCTCCAGCGGCCGAGGACGGCCAGCGGTTGCGCGCCGCCCGGCACGCGTCCCCGAAACAGCGACGGACGGCAGGCGAGGATCCACTCGGCAGCGGCGGCGCCCCACCAGACGACACCCAGCCACGGCAGGATCGGCGCGTAGTCCTCGGTGACGGGCTTGTGGGTGGTGAGCCCGATCCAGTTCGTCCAGCGCGTGTCGAAGAACGGATCGGCGACGACGAGCGGAAGCAGGATCGCGACCAGCCCGAGCGGCCAGCGCCAGGCGCCCCACGACGTCGTGAAGCGCACGACGATCAGCAACAGCGCGATCGCGTGCAGCACGCCGAAGCTGATGAAGCTGGCCGGGAACATCGCCCACGAGCCGAGCGTGACGAGCAGCGCGCAGCCCGCGATCTGCGCGACGCGCTTCCAGAAGCGCGCCAGCGACTGCCCCTGCGCCGCGGCGATGCCCTGGCCGGCGCCGACGCATAGCATGAACAGGGTGACGATGCAGGCGCGCTGCACGGTCCAGACCGGGGAGCGATAGAAGTCCTGCTGGATGACGCGGAAGTGGTTGAGGTCGAACGAGAAGTGGAACGCTGCCATCCAGACGATGGCGGCGCCGCGCAACGCGTCGAGGCGATCAAAACGTCGACGGGCGGCGTGGCCGGCGAGCGCGTCGAGCGGAGCGGGCGCGCTCGTTCGCGCGATGAACGTCGCTGCCCGGCGCTTGCTGCGCGCGCTCACGCGTCCGCCGCCGCCAGCCGCGTCGCCTCGGGCACGCACCGCGTCTTGCCGCTGAAGCGGGCGCCCATCGTGAGAACGTCCGGCCAGCGACGCAACACGGGCCACGCGACGCGCGCGAGCGCGGGCCGCATCGCGATGTGGGCGAACGTCGCCGCGACGCGCAATCGGCGTGCGAAGCGACGCCGCCAGAGCGCTTCGTAGCGCGCCAGCACGGTCCGCTGCGACGCGGCGGCGCCAGCGGCGTCGAGCAGCTCGCGCTTCAGCGGACCGATCAGCGACGCGAGCACGAAGGCCGACTGCAGCGCCATGCTGATGCCTTCGCCGACGATCGGATGCGCCTCGCCGGCGGCATTGCCGATGCGAAAGATGCCGTCGCCGGCGCCGAGCCGCACGCCCGGGCGAAGCGGCCCGCTCGCGAGCCATGCGCCCTCGCGGGTCGCGTCGCGCAGCGCGTCGCCGACGCCGGAGCATTCGCGGCGCAGCATCGCCTCGACGACGTCGCCGGCGCGATCGCCCGGACGTTCGGCGCACAAGGCCTGGAGGCGATCGCCGCGCACGCAGCAGGCAAGCGTCGCCAGCGAGTCGTCGGCGACGACCATGCCGCCGTAGCCGCCCGCGAACGAGAGCACGGGCAGGAGATCGGCAGCGATCGCGGCGGCGCGAAAGTTGGCCTTGAACGCGAACAGCTCGCTTGGCGACCGGCGCAGGCGCAGCGCCGTGCGCTCCGACGGCAGCGGCTCCCACGAGCCGTGCGCGGCGACGACGAGGCCGACCTGCAGATCGACCTCCTCGCCCACGTCGTCGAGCGAGCGCACGCGCAGGCGAAAGCCTCCGGCGCTGCCGGCGATCGACTGCAGCGACCACGGCTGCAGCAGCGTCGCGCCGGCGCCCGCGGCGGCGTCGGCGAGCAAGGTGTCGAGATGCTCTCGGCCGAGCGCGCGGCCCCAGCGCCGAGCGCCCTCGCCTTGCGGCAGGGCGGCCGTCACCGTGTCGCCGCCGTGCATCAGCGCGACGCGTCGCAGCTCGGCGCCGGCGAGCCGGTCGAAGGCCGTGCCGATGCCGAGCGCGTCGAGCAGCGGCAGGTTGCTCGCGGCGACGCACTCGCCGCAGACCTTGCGGCGCGGGAACGTCTGGCGCTCGATCAGCGCAACCGACCAGCCGGCGCGCGCGAGCAGGATCGCCGCGCTGGCACCGGCCGGCCCGGCGCCGACGATGGCGACGTCGAACGCCGTCTTCATCGCGCCGCCCGCCGCGGCCCGCGCGTCGACTCGTCGACGCTGCGCCTGGCGCAGAAGCAGTGCGTGAACGGCCCGTCCTCGTACTCGTCGAGCCGCCAGGTGCCTGAACGGTCCGGCCACGCGCGCTCGAGCTCGTCCTCGATGAAGCCGGCGCGAACGCTGAGAACGGCGTCGCGCCGTGTCACGGCGTTGGCGCCGAGGAAGACGACCAGGTGGCTGGCGGCAAGCGCGAAGCGGCTGCGCCGCGGCTCGCAGGTCGCCAGCGCATCGGCGCGACGCGCGCAGCCGGCGAGCAGCCGCCGCAAGGCTTCGCCTTCGAAGTGGTGGAGGAACAGGTTGGCGACGACGACGTCCCAGCGCTCGTCGTCGGCGCCGCCCTCGGCCCACTCAAGCACGTCCTGCGACAGCGGCTGCGCGCGCCAGCCGGCGGCGGCGTAGGCCCCGATCGTCGCGGGCTCGACGATCGGCTGCAGGTCCAACAAGGTGAGCTCGACGCCGCGCAGCGGCGCGTGGCGCGAGCGGGCGACGTCGAGCATGAGCAGGCCGTCGCCGCAGCCGAGTTCGATCACGCGCAGCGGCGAGGCCGGCCGTGTCGGCACGACGCGGGCGAGCGCCCGCTCGAGGATCGCGCGCGCGGCCATGAAGCGATTGACACGGCGCAGGTCGCGCCGGGCCCGGCACGCCGCCGGATCGTCGGGCGCGAGGTGGTCGAGCGTCTCGGGCTCGAGGATGCGCGGCAGCATCGTGGCTCTCGTCCCGGCCGGGCGCAGCGCCTCGTTCACTCCACCGCGAGCAACGCGCCGTGGCAGCTGAAGCCGGCGCCGAACGACGACAGCCACCACCAGCCGCCGGGCGCGTCGCCGGCAAGCGCGGCCTCGAGCACGAAGTACACGAAGGCGCTCGACAGGTTGCCGTACTCGCGCAGCATCGCGGCGCTGTAGCGGAAGGCGTCGTGGTCGAGCTCGAAGCGGCGCTCGAGCGCGATCAGCACGTCGCGACCGCCGGCATGCATGATCCACGCGGCGACGTCGCCGCCGTTCAGATGGTGGCGATCGAGCACGGTCTCGAGGACGCGATGCGCGTACTCGGCGGCGAGCCCGGGCACTTCGCGCGTCAGGATGTTGCGCAGCATGCCCTCGCGCTGCTCGAACATCAGCGCCTTGCGCTGCTTCGGCTCGATCAGCGAGGCGCTGTCCTTCCACTCGATCCGGCGCGTGCCTGCGGCGGGGTCGCGCGACAGCACCGCGGCGCCCGCGCCATCGCCGAAGAGGCAGGCGCTGATCAGCACGCCGGGATCGTCGTCGAGATACATCGCGGCGCTGCTGACCTCGACGCAGACCGAGAGCACGTGCTCGGCCGCGCCCGAGCCGATCAGCGAGCGCGCGAGCTGCATGTTCGGCAGCGCCGCGGCGCAGCCCTGGCCGACGAGGTCGAAGGCCTGGATGTCGGCGCGCAGGCCCAGGCGCTCGACGACGTGGCCCGAGAGGCCCGGGCAGACGTAGCCGGTGCAGGTGCTGACGACGACGGCGTCGATCTGCGCCGGCTCGAGCCGGGCCGACGCGAGCGCGCGCGTCCCCGCTTCAGCGGCGAGCTTCGGCGCATGGGCGAGGAAGCGCCGGCCGAGCGTGTCGGGGTCGATCGTGAAGACCTCGTCGAGCGAATCGAGCGCGAGGCGTCGCGCCTCGATGCCGTTGTCGCGCTGCAGGACGGTGCGGGCGATGAGATGCGAGCGCGTGCCGAGGCGGGCGAACCAGGCGGAGCGCTGGAACGCCGCCAGGCACTGGGCCTTGGTGAACCGGGTGGGCGGCGTCGCCGTGCCGAGTGCGCGAAAGTACATGCGGTGCGAGATCTCTCCGATCGGACGCCACAGTATCGCGGCATTCGCCGGGCAGGGTCGGAGGAGGGCACACAGCAGAGCTTTATGCTCGGCCGCAACACGACTACACGCGCCGTCTCCTCGCCGCTGCACCCGCGGCGATGGAATGGCAGGCTGCCACTTCATGAAGATCCTCGTCGCCGGCTACCAGCACGAGACCAACACTTTCGCGCCGAGCCCGGCCGACTGGGCCGCGTTCAACCGCGGCGACTCCTTCCCGGCGTTCGTGCACGGCGCCGCGATGCTGAACAGGATGCGCGGCGTCAACATCCCGATCGGCGGCTTCATCGACGCCGCGAAGACGCGCGGCTGGCAGCTCGTGCCGAGCAGCTGGTGCGGCGCCATCCCGTCGGCGCACGTCACCGAGGACGCGTTCGAGCGCATCAGCGCGTCGATCCTCGCCGACGTCGCCGCCGGCGGCTTCGACGCCGTCTACCTCGACCTGCACGGCGCGGCCGTCGCCACCCACGTCGACGACACCGAAGGCGAGCTCGTCGGCCGGATCCGCGCTGTCGTCGGCAGCACGTTGCCGATCGTCGCCAGCCTCGACCTGCACGCCAACGTCACGACGCGCATGCTCGCCGAAGCCGATGCGCTGGTCTCGTACCGCAGCTACCCGCACGTCGACATGGCAGCGACCGGCGAGCTGGCGGCGACGCTCCTCGCACGTCGCCTGCAACTTGGGCGGCGCGAGCCGACGGTGTCGCGACGCCTGCCGTTCCTGATCCCGCTCAACGCGCAGAGCACGTGGATGGAGCCTGCGAAAGGCCTGTACGAGGAGCTGATCGAGCTCGATCACGATCTGGGCACGGTGTCGAGCTTCTGCATGGCATTTCCCGCCGCCGACTTCGACGAGTGCGCACCGATGGTCTGGTCGCACGGCAAGCGGGCCGAAGACGCCGTGCATCGCCTCTACGCTCGCGCCGCCGAGCCGACGCAGTGGCGGCTCGACGTCGTCGACGCGGCCGAGGCGGTTCGCAAGGCGGTCGCCCTGGCCGTGCATCGCGCCCCGCCCGTGGTGCTGGCCGACACGCAGGACAACCCGGGCGCCGGCGGCGACAGCAACACCACGGGCATGCTTCGCGCGCTGCTCCAGCAGGGCGCCGGGCGCGCCTATCCCGGCCAAGTCGCGCTCGGCCTGCTCTTCGATCCCGTCTCGGCCGAACGCGCGTTCACGGCGGGGGTCGGCGCGACGATCGCGCTGTCGCTCGGCCGCGCCGTGCCCACCTTCACCGGCGAGCTCAGCGATGCGCCGGTGCAAGGCGAGTTCAAGGTGCGCGGCGTGAGCGACGGTCGGGTGACGCTGAAGGGCCCGATGATGACCGGCCTCACCGTGGCGCTCGGACCCTGCGCCTGCGTCGAGATCGACGGCGTGCTCGTCGTCCTCACGAGCGGTAAGAAGCAGCTGCTCGACCGCGAGCTGTTCCGCTTCGTCGGCATCGCGCCCGAGGCGATGAAGATCCTGGTCGTCAAGAGCTCGAACCACTTCCGCGCCGACTTCACGCCGATCGCCTCCGAGATCATCGTCGCCAAGGCCGCCGGGCCGATGGCCGCGGATCCGGCCGACCTGCCGTGGCGGCGCCTGTCGCCGGGGACGCGAACGCGCCCTTGATCGCGCTGTCGGGTCTGCCGGCTATCTGCGCCAGACCGAAACCTTCCAGTTGTCGATGTCGTGAACGACGTTCGCACCGGGTCCGGTCGTCAGCGAGAGGCTGCGCACGAATCCGAATCGCAGCGGCGCGGCGGTTCCGCGAAGTCGGGGCAACTCTCGCCGACCCCGCAGCCCGGTCCGACGATCTGGGTGAAGTCCGCGGCCGTCAGTGAATTGCGCGACGGCAACGAAGACCACCCCGTCGACATGCAACCGAAGCCCTTGGCTGCGAATCTCCGCGCGCCTTGATCGACGAGCAGGGTCGACGCGACGAAGTAAGCCGTGAGGTTCGCGGGATGCACGCGGCAGTCTTCCGCGTAGTCGATGACGTAGATCGCGCCCTGGGTCGCGGGGTCGTAGCTCGACGTCGCCGACGCGTTGAGGATGCTCAGCGAGCCCACCCCCGCCGGCATGCGATGGGTCATCGTCCTGTACGCGCCGGAGTTGCCTCCGGTCGCGACCTGCTGCTCGTCGTGCGTCGCGCTGCTCGCGGCAGGTGTCGCGATCGCCGTCACCGTCCAGTCGCCAAGCACGAATTCCGAGTCCTGATGAACGACCGGCGGCATCGAGGAGACCCGAACGACGGCTCGGGATTCCACGCCGACGGCGCCACTCGGACTGCGGGCCGAGAAGAGCAGCACCACGGCGTCGTCGGTCAAGCGCGCGCCGCCGAAGACGAGGCTCGATCCGGTCGCGCCCGGGATGGCGACGAAGGTCGCGCCGCCATTGTCGGAACGGCTCCATTGGTAGACCGGCGCATCGATGCCGATCGCCTGGCCGACCAGGTTGACCGACCCGCCGACCTGGACCGTCGCCGCGGTCGGCTGGAGCGTGGCGTAGGCGAAGACCGGCCCGGACAGCGGGCCCGGATTGCAGACGTCGGAGAAGAAGCTGCATTGGGCCGACGAGGCGTCGCCCCCGCATCCCGAGACCATCCCCGCGACGGTAGCGGCGACGAGGGCCGCGGCGAATCGCCGCGCGGAAGCCATGTGGCCACTCATGGCTTCGCCTGCGCCTGGCGCCAATCGTCGGGCCGGTCGTCGCAGGACGTCGAGTAGCGCTCGCCGGCGGGCGCGAGCGACTCGGGCGATCCCGCGATGCCGCGCGCCAATCCGCCGACGAGACGCCGTGCCGCGGTTGCGACGCAGGCATCGAGCACGCCGCGCAGGGCTTTCGAATCGCTCGTCATCCACTCCTCGAGCGTGAGTTCGGTGTCGCTCTGCACCTCCCGGGTGGTGTGCCAGACGACCGACGACCCGCGTCGCAGGACGAGTTCGGCGACCAGCCGCAAGGCGAACACACGCCCTCCCTCGACGCCCACCTCGGTCACGCTCACCTGCAGGACGAGCGGCTCGCCGGCGCCGCCGGCGCCCGTGTCGACCGGTCGGGCCGACTCGGCAGTGCGAGTCACGACCGGAATCTCCAGCGCATGCTCGCTGCGCAGGCGATCGCTCAGTTGCTCGGCCAGGAACGCGTGATGCGAGATCGCGACGAACTCGGCCTTCAGGGCCGCGCTCTGATCCTCGATCGTCGCCGATCCCTGCGTCGCGACGACGCCCACGACGGCGCCGGTGCCGGCGCCGAGGGCTGCCCCGGCGGGAACGAAACTCAACGCGCACAAGGGAAAGAACGGCCCCGTCCCCAGGCATGCGATCGCAACGGCCACGCCGCCGACGCCGCCCCCGGCCCTCGCGCCGGTCTTGGCGCCGCCGAGCTTGCTGCCTTTCAGGTCGGTGACCTGGAGATCCGGAGGCGCGATGCCCGCGACGATCCGGGCGCCGCGCAGGTCGAGGTTGCGAGGCGGCGGGTTGGTGGCACATCCGGCGCCGAGCGAGGCGGACACAACACACGCGATCCACGCCCATGCTCGGCTTCGAGGATCCCGGCTCTGCGAATCGTTCGAACGCGAAGATTTCATCGGACACCTTCCAAGGCTGGTGCGGCGACGATTGCATCGCGACGCCCACGCCAGACTGACCGACGCCTGACAGATGGATGACAAACGTGCCGCGGCGCGGTTCGTCGGGCCTTCGGTCCGGTTTCAGCCGCTACATTGCGAAGGCCGCGCACGGTCCGCGCGAGAGGTGTGCGCCAAGGCATGGTCAAACGTTCGTCGACGACAGCTTTCGCGAAGTCGACGCGTCCGGAGATCGGCGGCGTCGTCGCGCGCGAGGCCTTGTTCACGCGGCTCGACGGGATGACCGCGCGGACTGTCGTCTGGATCTCGGCGCCGCCAGGGTTCGGCAAGACCACGCTGGCGGCCAGCTACCTCGAGGCGCGCAACTACCGGTGGGCCTGGTACCAGGTCGATCCCGACGACGACGACGGCGAGACCTTCTTCCACTACGTCGCCCACGCGGTGCGCAAGCTCCGGCATGCCGGCGACGAGCTGCCGGCCTATGGTCCCGAGCATCGCGACAATCTCGCCGCGTTCTCGCGGCGCTTCTTCCGCACGCTGTTCGCGAACGCGGACGGGCCGACGGCCCTGGTCCTCGACAACCTCCACGAGCTCGGCGCCGAGAGCCCGCTGCGCCAGATCCTGGAGGCCGGATTGCCGCAGGTGCCGCGACAGAGCTGCGTCATCGTCACCAGCCGCGCTGCACCGCCCGTGGGCCTGGCCCGCCTCCAGGCCAGCGGCCAGATGGTGTGCGCGGGCGCCGACGAGCTGAAGATGACGGCCGCGGAGCTGGCGGCGATGGCCGGCCTTCGCGGCAAGGCGCTCGGCCCGCAGGCGCTGACGCAGATGCAGCAGCGCGCCGACGGCTGGGCCGCCGCGCTGGTGCTGATGATCGAGCACCACAAGCTGAGCGACGGCGCCGCACCCGCGGCCGCCACCGAAGAGGTGACGCCGAAGGCCGTCTTCGACTACCTCGCCGGCGAGATCTTCGAGCGCTTCGACCCGCCGACGCAGCGCCTGCTGCTCCACATCGCGTGCCTGCCGCGGGTCACGATCGAGATCGCGCGAGCCCTCTCCAGCGACGAGGGCGCGGCGCGCGTGCTGTTCAACCTCGCCCACAACGACTACTTCGTGCGCGAGCTCGTCGGACCGGAAGGCCGGGTGTTCGTGTTCCATCCGCTGCTGCGGGAATTCCTGCTGCGCCGTGCCGCGCGCGACCTGCCGCACGCCGTCGGCGCCGATGCGCTGCACCGCGCCGCGAGCCTGCTGCGTGATTCGGGTCAGGCGGAAGATGCCCTCGCCTTGTTCGTCGAGGGACGCGACTGGCGCGAGGTCGGCGCCATCGTCCGGGAGCAGTCGGAGGGACTGCTCCAACAGGGTCGGCACGCGACCCTGGCGGCCTGGCTCGAGCTGTTGCCGCCGGAGGTGCTCCAGGGCAGCGCCGAACTGATCGTCGACTCCGGCGCGGCCCTCGCGCATGCGAGCCCGCGTGCCGCCCGGCGTCGCTTCGAGCAGGCCTTTGAGCTATTCCAGCGGGACGGCGATGCGGCCGGCACGGCGCGATCCTGCCTGGGCGTGATCGAGACGATCCTGCGCGAGTTCGATGATCTCGCCTCGCTCGATCGCTGGCTGGGTGTCTTCGATCGCGCCGCCGCGTCGAACGCGCCGGGTCACGCGGTTCCCGGCGTCGTGCTTCTCGCGCGCATGTGGCGCGAGCCGGGTCATCCAGCGGTGGCGCGGATGCGCGACTCGCACGATCCGACCGGAGCTGCCAGCGGCGAGATCGCCCGCTCGCTTGCCGCGCTGCTTAACGGCGACTTCGCGCTGTCCGCGGCGATCGCCAAGGGCATCGGCACGGACTCCACGTCGAGCCGGCTCGCGCTCGCAACCTGCAATGCCTTGCGCGCCCTGCTCGATGGCGACAACGCGACGGCCCGCGACACGGCTCGCGACGGCCTCGACATTGGCGCCGACGAGGCCGTCCAGGGACACGATGCGTGGCTGCGCACGCTGTGCGCCGCGGCGTGCCTGGGCCTCGGAGACGTCGACAAGGCGCGGGCCGAGCTCGACATCGTCGAGGCCCTCCCGCTCAGACGCGGCGATCGCGCGTTCGTCCATTACGTCCTCGGCGCGCTCGCCCTGGCGTCGGGCAACGCCGGACTCGCGTTGCGCGAAGCCCGGAGCGCCGCCTTGCTTGCCGTCGAGGCCGGGCTGCCGTGGCTCGAAGGCCTGGCACACGTCGCGATCGCCCAGCTGCTGGCGATCGCGGGCGAGCGTCCCGGGGCCGAGTCCCAGGTGCGCCTGGCCGAGGCGCTGGCGCAGCGCGCCGGCAGTCCGCTCCTGCGCCTGTCGGTGCTCTTCACGCAGGCGGCGGTCGCCGTCGCGGCAGGAGACGAGCCTGCTGCCGTCGCTCCGCTCCAGGCCGGCCTGTCCCTGGCGCGCGAGCTCGGCCTGCATCACGTGCCCGGGCTGCCGCCTGCGCTGCTGGCCACGCTGTGCGCCGTGTCGCTACGACGCGGCATCGCCGTCGAGCACACGCGCACGCTGATCGACGCCGGCCGGTTGGCGCCGCCGCCTTCAGCCGTGCGATTGCGCCGGTGGCCCTGGGCCTTCGAGGTGACGACCTTCGGCGACTTCTCGCTCGCGCGCGCCGGCGAGCGGCTCGAGTTCTCGGCCAAGGGTCCGGGTCGGCCGGTCGAGCTGCTGAAGGTGCTGATCTCGCTCGGCGGCCAGAACGTGCGCGCCGACCAGATCGCCGATGCGCTCTGGCCGCACGTCGACGCCGACTACGCGCACAAGTCGTTCACGGCGACGCTGCACCGGCTGCGCCGGATCTTCGGCGAGGACGATGCCGTGCGACTGCGCGACGGCCGGCTCAGCCTCAACGAGGCCCTCTTCTGGCATGACGGACGAGCGCTCGACCAGGTGCTCGCCGACATCGACATGTCCTTTCGACCCGATCGGGCACCGCCTGCCGACCCGGCACTGCGCGCGCTCGTCGAGGAGGCGCTGCTGCTCTATCGCGGTCCGTTCCTGCTGGACGACGTCGGCCATCCCGCGTACGTCGCGCGGCGCGAGCAGTTGCGGTCGCGTCTGCTGCGCGCGATAGCGCGCGCGGCGCGACACTGGGACGAGAGCGGACACGGCGAGGCGGCCATCGATGTCTACCTGCGCTGCATCGACGCCGACGAGCAGTGCGAGCCCTTCTATCGCCACCTGATGCTCGGCTACCAGCGCCGCGGCGACACGGCCGAGGCACTGGCCACCTACGAGCGTCTGCGCTCCGTGCTCTCGGCGCGCCTGCAGGGCGTGCCTTCGGCCGAGACCCAGGAGGTGTTCGCGCGGCTGCGCGCCTGAACGGACAGGCTCAGCGCTGCGGCCCCGCCTTCAGCTCGCGCTCGAAGGTCGCGAAGATCTTCTCGAGCCCCAGTGTCAGCAAGCGAGGCGCCACGTACTCGCGGCGCGGCCAGCCCGAGCGTGGCGGCGCCCGTTCGCGCAGGCGCACGGTGAGCGAGACCTCGGTGCCGCCGGGGGCGTCGAGGAACGTCGCGTTGATCACCACGTCGAGGCCTTGCGGCTCGAACTGGACGAAGCCCGCGACGGCGCCGACATGCGGCTCAATCAGCCGGTGCAGCAGCGGCAGATCGGCCTGCGAGGCGCTGCGCCATTCCTCGTCGGTGAGCGGCAGCGGCGCGGCCGCCGCTACGGCGAGATGGCCGAGCGTCATGTCCTGCTGCTCGGTGCGCATGCCGAGCTCGGCGAGCGCGACCCGCATCGCGACGAAGGCATCGCCGCGGCTCGCCTTGAAGACCCGCGTGCCCTTGTCGGCCAGCAGCTTTTCGTACTCGACGCGAAAGCCCTGGTTGACCGCGTTGATCGCGCTGATCTTCTGCGCGTCGCTGGCGCAGCCTGCGAGCAGCAGCATCAGCAGGGACGCGACGCCGAGCGTCCGCAGCGTGGTCGTGGTGGCAGGTCGCATCGGTGGTGTCGCTCAGGGCGCGGTGCGCTCGCTGGGGGCCGAGGGCGCAGGCTCCGCGCGCGGCTTCCAGCGCTCGATGATCCGGTCGGCCTGCCGGATCTCCGCCGGCTGCAGCTTCGCGCCGACCCGCTCGCGCTGCGACTGCGCGCCGGCCTGACCGCTGCGCGCCGCGATGCCGTACCAGACGTAAGCCTCGAAGTCGTTCTGCTGCCCGCTCGGGCGCGCCTCCTGGGCGCGTCCGAGCAGCGCCTGCGCACGCGACGAGCCGGCTGCCGCGAGTGGAGCGAGCATCTGCGCCGCCGCGGTCGCGTCGCCGCGACGCAAGGCGGCCTCCGCCGCATCGATCGCTTCGTCGCGCGGCGAGCGTGCCGCAGTCGTCTCGCGCGGCGCCGGCTGCGGGCTCGGTGCAGCGGCGACGGGAGACGGCGGCGGCAACGCAATCGCTGCCGGCACCGAGGCTGCCACGCCGGCGTCGGCGCCGGATCTCGCGGGGCCAGGGATCGCCGCGGCGGGCAAGGTCGAGATCGCAGTTGGGGCCTTCGCCGCCTTGGCGGCGACCTGAGTGTCGCGAGACGCCGGCGGCAAGGGCACGGCGTCCGCTGGCTTGCTCGCCTTGACCAGAGTCGTGGGAGCCGCGACGGTCGCCTTCGCCGGCTCTGCCGGCGCGGGCGCAGCAGACGCCGCCGCAAGCGCCGCCGTGTCGACCGCCGCAACCGATGCCGAGGGCGCGACGCGTGGCGAAGCGATCGTCGTGGGCGATGCCGACGCGGCCAGCGGCGGCGAACTCGACGTCGGTCGACCAGTGCGAACGAAGGTCCAGACGCCCGCGACGCCGACGAGCACGGCGGTGACGAGCGCGCCCACCGCCCAGCGCGGGCGCCTTGCCGCGACGCGCGCCACCGGGTCCGATACCGGCGACGCCAAGGGCTCGACAAATGGCGGCTGCGTACGCTGCGACGCGGTTGGCGCGGGTGCGGGCACGTCGGTCGAAGGCAGCGCAGACGCCGTGTCCGCCAGGATGTCGCGCCGCCAGTCGGCGATGGTCTGCGGCCGGTCCTTTTCGCTCAGCTGCAGCGAGCGGTCGATCGCCGCGAGGAACGCCTCGCCGTAGCGGCCGCGGCCGACTTCAGCGGCCGGCACCAGGATCTCGCGCACGCTGCCGAGCACGCCCTTGGCGCGCGCGACGGCGTCGAGCGGCGCGCGCCCGGCGATGGCGCGATAGCACGTCGCGCCGAGGCCGTAGATGTCGGTCCACGGACCTTGCGTCGATGCGTCGCCGTAGTACTGCTCGAGCGGCGCATAGCCGGGCGCGACGAGGATCGTCAGCGTCTTCGCGCTGCCGAACGACTGGCGCGCCGATCCGAAGTCGAGCAGCACCGGGCTGCCGTCGCGTCGCACGTAGATGTTCTCGGGCTTGATGTCGCGATGGATGAAGCCTGCCGCGTGAACGAGCTCGAGCCCGTCGAGGATCGGAAGCAGGCAGTCGGTGAGCTGGCGGTGTGCCAGCGTGCCGCGACGGTCGAGCTGGGTGGCGAGGTCTTCGCCTTCCTCGAAGCGCATCACCATGTAGGCGGTGTTGTTCGCCTCGAACACAGAGAGCACGCGCACGATGTTCGGATGGTCGAAGCGGGCGAGCGTGCGCGCCTCCAGCAGGAAGCGCTCGAGGCCCCACGCATAGCGCTTCGCGAGCGTGTCGGAGTGAGGCCAGGCCGATGCGTCCGAGCGCCGCCGCGCAATCTCCGCGGGCAGATACTCCTTGATGGCGACGGGACGATCGAGGTTGGTGTCGTGCGCCAGATAGGTGATGCCGAAGCCACCCTGGCCCAGGACGCGCTCGAGCACATACCAGTGCAGGCGCGAGCCCGCCGGCAACGCGTCCGGAAAATCCACCTCGGTCATTGAAGCTCTCCGATGCGGCTCGGCGTCTTCGGCCTCCGGGCTCGCCACCGGTCCTCCACCCCGCGCCAAGAATAAGCGATGGACTTCGCGCCGCCAACGTCGGCCCGCCTCGGGCAAGGTCCGGATGTGGCGTGATGGCCTCTGTCGCTCATCTGTAAGCGATCGGTCGCCGCCTGGTCAGGGCATGCGTGCAACCCTCCCTGCGAACGTCAACGCCGCAAACGTGCGGCACGACATCCACCGGAGTTGCCATGGTCGCCTTTCGCTTTCTTCTCCTCGTCGCCGCATGCTGCGTCTCGACGGTCGCTTCGGCGGGCTATTCGGGCCTGTACATCTTCGGCGACAGCCTCTCCGATCCCGGCAACCTCGCCGCCGCGATCGGCGCCAACCCGGCCCAGGTGATCTCCGGCAACGGCTACATCCCCGAGCAGCCGTACGCGTCGCAGCAGTTCAGCAACGGCGACGTCTGGGCGCGGACCTACGCCAGCCTGATGGGCCTTGCCGCCTTCGGCCAGCCCTTCGGCGCCGGCGGCGGCAACTACGCCTACGGCGGCGCACGGGTCATGGCCGAGGGGGCCGGTCTGCCGCCCAGCCTGACCACGCAGGAGAACGTGTTCTTCCTCGGCTCGCACGGAGGCCTCGCGCCGTCGGACGCGCTCTACGTGATCGAGGGCGGCGGAAACGACGCGCGCGACACGTTCGCCGCGGCCGCGGTGTCGGGCGATCCGTCGTCGGTGATCGGCACGGCCGCATTCGCCTACGCCGACGGCATCGGCAGCCTCGTCGACTCGCTCCAGGCATCTGGCGCGCAGCACATCGTCGTCTGGAACGTTCCCAATCTCGGCCTGGCGCCCGCCGTCACGTCGCTCGGCGCAGGGGCGAGCTTTCTCGGCGGCCTCGTGACCCAGAGCATGAACAGCGCGCTCGCGCAACGCCTGGCCGGCGAGAGCGGCGTGACGGTCTTCGATCTCTTCGGCGCGCTCTCGTCGTTCGTCTCGAACCCGGGCGCGTTCGGCCTGGTCAACGTCACCGACGCGTGCGGTGCGATCGCCGGCTGCGATCCGTCGACCTCGCTCTTCTGGGACGGCATCCACCCGACTTCGGCCGGGCACGCCTTGCTCGCGCAGGAGATGTTCGTCGCGACGGTCCCGGAGCCCGCCGACTACGTGCTGCTGCTCGGCGGCCTGGTCGCCATCGGCGGGCGCGTCGGCGTCCGACGCCGTGCGCGCGGCGGTGCGGCGCGCTAGGACGGACGCACGGCCTCGCGATCGCACGATCGCGGAGAGAATCGGGCCGAACCACCGGCCCTTTCCTTGAGTCACGCCTTCTTCACGCCGCCCGCGGTGTCGCGCTTCGCGTTGCGCAACCTGCGCGCTCCGCGGCCTCTTCTGCCCGCCCAGGTCACCGCGACCGCCGACAGCGACCTCGTCGCCGTCGACCTCCTGATCGACGCCGGCCGCATCGCCGCGATCGAGCCCGCGGGTCGCCTGCCGGCCGAGCTCGGACCGGACCTCGACGCCTCGATGGTCCTGCCGGGCATGGTCGACTGCCACACCCATCTCGACAAGGGACACATCTGGCCGCGCCGGCCGAACCCGACCGGCGACGTCCCGGGCGCGGGGCGCGCGACGATGGCCGATCGCACCGCGAACTGGAACGCCGAGGACGTGCGCCGGCGCATGGAGTTCGGGCTCGCGACCGCATACGCGAAAGGCGTCGTCGCGATCCGCACGCACCTCGACTCGCTGGCGCCGCAAGCGTCGATCTCGTACCCGGTCTTTCGCGACGTGCGCACGCGCTGGGCGGGCAAGGTCGACCTGCAGGTCTCGTCGATCGCGCCGCTCGACATCTTCCTCGGCGACGAAGGCCGGCAGCTCGCCGACATCGTCGCCGGGAGCGGCGGCCGGCTCGGCGCGGTGACGCGCTTCGCCAGGTACCCCGACGAGCCGATGCCGGAGGAGCTCGACGCCGCGCTCTCGCGCGTGATCGCGCTGGCGGCCGAGCGCGGCCTCGACCTCGACCTGCACGTCGACGAGTCGACCGATCCGCGCTCGCGCACGCTGATCCGCGTCGCGCAGCTCGCGGCGCGCGCCGACTTCGCCGGCCGCATCCTGTGCGGCCACTGCACGGCGCTCGCGCTGCAGACCGACCAGTTCATCGAGCAGACGATCACCGCGTGCAGGAACGCCGGCATCGACATCGTCAGCCTGCCCAGCGTCAACATGTACCTTCAGGATCGCTCGCCCGAGGCGCGCACGCCGCGCTGGCGCGGCGTGACGGTGCTGCACGAAATGAAGGCCGGCGGCCTGCGCGTCGCCGTCGCCGGCGACAACTGCCGCGATCCGTTCTACGCTTACGGCGACCACGACATGCTCGACACCTTCACCCAGGCCGTCAAGATCCTCCACCTCGACCATCCGTTCGGTGACTGGATCCGCGCCGCGACCGAGACGCCGGCGGCGATCATGGGCATCGACCGAGGGCGGCTGGCGGTCGGCGCGCCGGCGGACCTGATCGTGCTCAAGGCACGCAGCTATTCCGAGATGCTGGCGCGAGCGCAGTTCGACCGCGCGGTCCTGCGCGACGGCCACGCGATCGACACGACGCTCCCCGACTACCGGCTGCTCGACGACCTGATGGGCGCCGAACCCGACGCACCAAAATAGTTCGCCTTACAGTCCCGGTGCGCGGGGCGGAACGGTGCCGGGTTGGCACTGCTCTTGCGCTTCGCCTTTCATGCGCGTCCTCGTCCTCTACTCGCACCCCGTGGAGACCAGCTACAACGCGGCCCTGCACGCCCAGGTGGTCGCGAGCCTGGTCGGTGCCGGGCACGAGGTCGACGACTGCGATCTGTACGCCGAAGGCTTCGATCCGGTGCTCTCGCGCGAGGAGCGGCTCGGCTACCACGATGTGCCGTCGAACCGCCGACCGGTCCAGGGCCACGTCGATCGCCTGATGCGCGCCGAGGCGCTGGTGCTCTGCTTTCCGACCTGGTGCTTCGGCCTGCCGGCGATGCTCAAAGGCTACTGCGACCGGGTCTTCATGCCCGGCGTCGCCTTCGACCTGAGCGACCCGGCCAACGTCAAGCCGTCCCTCACGCACCTGCGCCGGATCGCCGCCGTCGTCACCTACGGCCGGCCGCGCTGGGTCGCGTGGTGGATGGGCGATCCGCCGAGGAAGATCGTCACGCGCTACCTGCGCCGGCTGACCGGCAACCAGGCGCGGGTCGACTACCACGCGTACTACCACATGAACGTCGCGACCCGTCCCGAGCTCGAGCGCTTTCGCGCGCGCGTCGGCGCGGCGATGGCGCGCTTCGGATGAGGCCGGTCGGATGAGCGCGCCTTCGACTCCGCCTTCGTCGCCCGGCATCGCCCAGCCGCTCGCGCACTACGCGGCGTGGAAGCGCGCCGGCGACTTCGTCTTCCTCTCGGGAGTGATCGCCGTCGATCCCGCGGCCGGCCGCATCGTCCGCGGCTACGACGACATCCCCGCGAGCGCCGCCGAGCTGCTCGGCAAGACCGGCGAGTTCTCAACCGATATCAAGGAAGGCCCGATCCTGGCGCAGAGCTGGTACGTGCTCGATCGCGTCCGGCTCACCGTCGAGGCGGCGGGCGGGACGATGGCAGACGTGATCAAGCTGGTCCAGTACTTCAAGACCCTCGACCACTTCCCGTACTACAGCCGCGTGAGGAAGCTCTTCTTCACCGGCGATCCTCCGGTCTCCACCGTCGTCGAAGTGAGCGCGATGCTGCCGACGGCGGAGATCCTGATCGAGGTCGAGGCGACGGCATACCTGCCGCGCTGACCGTCGACCGCATCCACGCGAGGCCCTCATGCTGCACGGCTACACCCCGCCCGACCGCTATCTGCCCTACCTGAGCTGGACCGAGATCGCGGCCCTGCCCGACCGCGAGAACACCGTCATCGTGATCGCCACCGGCGCGATCGAGCAGCACGGCCCGCACCTGCCGTGCGCGGTCGACTCGATCATCTCGTCGGGCGTCGTCGGCCACGCTCTCGCGCGTCTGCCGGCGAGCGTGCCGGCATTCGCGATGGCGCCGATCACCTACGGCAAGTCGGTCGAGCATCTGCATTTCCCGGGCACGATGACGCTCTCCGGCGAGACACTGCTGAAGACGATGGAGGAGATCGGCGAGTCGGTCTACCGCTCCGGCTTTCGCAAGCTGCTGATCGTCAACGGCCACGGCGGCCAGCCGCAGATCATGGAGATCGCGGCACGCGAGCTGCGCCTGCGCCACGGCGATTTCATCGTCGTGCCGCAGCACACCTGGCGGCTGCCGCACGTCGCCGGACGCTACATGGCTGACCGCGAGAAGAAGCTCGCGATGCACGCTGGCCATGCCGAGACCGCGATCATGCTGGCGCTCGCGCCCGACACCGTCCACATGGAGCGCGCCGTCACCAACTACCCGCCCGAGTTCCCGTCGAAGCTGCTCTCGCCCGACGGCCGTCCGGCCTGCGCCTGGACGGCGCGCGACTTCGGGCCGAGCGGGATCATCGGCGACCCGCTGCCGGCGACCAGGGAACAAGGCGACGCGATCCTCGAGTCGCTCGCCGCGAGCTGGGCCCAGGCGATCACCGAGCTGCACGAAGCGCGCTGGCCGGCGCGCGCGGAGCAGACATGGGAACGCGCCCACTTCACCGGACACATCGAGCGCGGGCTCGACTGAGCCCGCTTCCATCGCCTTGCGCTTGCACACTCGACTGGAGACTTCCATGCACATCCGCTCGCTGACCCGATCCGGCCTCCTCGCCGCCTGCGCCCTCGCCGCCCTGCCCGCCCTGGCGCAGGAGAAGTTCGTCTACATGACCAACTGGTTCGCCGAGGCCGAGCACGGCGGCTTCTACCAGGCGATCGCGACCGGCATCTACAAGAAGGCCGGCCTCGACGTGACCGTGAAGATGGGCGGCCCGCAGGTCAACATCCTGCAGCTCATGGCCGCGGGACAGGCCGACTGCGTGATGGGATCGAGCGATCTGCAGATGATCCAGACGCGCGAGAGCGGCGTGCCGGTCGTCACCGTCGCCGCGTTCTTCCAGAAGGACCCGCAGGTGCTCATCGCCCACGACGACGTGAAGGGCTTCGAGGACATGAAGGGCAAGACCATCCTTATCGGCTCGGGCGCGCGACAGGGCTACTGGCCGTGGCTGAAGGCCAAGTACGGCCTGACCGACGAGCAGACGCGGCCCTACACCTTCAACGTCCAGCCCTTCGTCGCCGACAAGAACATGGTGCAGCAGGGCTACGTCACCTCGGAGCCGTACGCGATCGAGAAAGCCGGCGTCAAGGCCAAGGCCTTCCTGTTCGGCGACTACGGCTTCCCGGCCTACTCGACCACGGTGTCGTGCATGGACAAGACGGTGAAGGACCGCAGGGCCGCCGTCGCCGCATTCGTGAAGGCCAGCGCCGAGGGCTGGAAGAGCTACCTCGCCGACCCTGCGCCTGGCAACGCGCTCATCAAGAAGGACAACCCGGCGATGACCGACGACCAGCTCGCCTACAGCGTCGCCAAGCTGAAGGAAACCGGACTCGTCGGCGGCGGCGACGCCGCCAAGCTCGGCATCGGGGTGATGACCGAAGCACGCCTGAAGGCGAGCTACGACTTCCTCGTGACCTCGAAGCTCATCGATCCACGCAAGGTCGAGCTCTCGAAGACCTATACGACCGAGTTCGTGAAGGACATCAAGGTCCTGCCGTGACGATGGTCGGCGTCGGCGAAGCCGCAGCCGTCGCGCCCGCCACGCCGGTGGACGTGGCGACGCCGGCGATCGAGGTCCTCTCGGCGGAGAAGACCTACCCCGACGGCACGCACGCGCTCCAGCCGGTCGACCTGTCGATCGCCGAGGGCGAGTTCGTCACCCTGCTCGGCCCCTCCGGCTGCGGCAAGAGCACGCTGCTGAAGATGGTCGCCGGCCTGCTCGAGCCGAGCGACGGGCGCCTGCTGCTCTGGCGCAGGCCCGTGCGCGAGCTCGAGGGGAGCGGGCGGCGCATCGCCTTCGTGTTCCAGTCGCCGACGCTGATGCCGTGGGCCAGCGTCGCGACCAACGTCCGCCTGCCGCTCGACCTCGCCGGCGTCGCGCGCGAGGAGGCCGAGACGCGCGTCGCCGACGTCCTTGCACTCGTCGGCCTGACGAAGTTCGCGAAGGCCCTGCCGCGCGCGCTCTCCGGCGGGATGCAGATGCGCGTCTCGATCGCGCGCGCGCTCGTCGTCGATCCGCAGCTGCTGCTGATGGACGAGCCCTTCGGAGCGCTCGACGAGATCACGCGCGGCAAGCTCGACGGCGAGCTGCTCGACCTCTGGCGCGCCAAGCGGCTCACGGTTCTCTTCGTCACGCACTCGATCCACGAGGCGGTGTTCCTCTCGACCCGCGTCGTGATGATGGCCGCGCGGCCCGGCCGGGTGATCGACGAGCTCGCCGTCGACGAGCCCTATCCGCGCAAGCCCGGCTTCATGGTCACGCCGCAGTTCAGCCGCTCTGCCAAGCGCCTGCAGGACAGCCTGCTGCGGGCGAGCGAGGAGAGCGACGCCGACGCGACGCCGGCGCAGCAGGCGCGCACATGAGCGGCGTGCGCGGATCGGCACCGGCGAGCCGCGAAAGAATCCGGCGCCTGCTCTATCCGGCGATCGTCGCCGCGGTGCTGATCGCGACGTGGCAGGCGCTCGTCGTCGGCTTCGAGCTGCCCCCGTATCTCGTGCCGTCGCCCGCGCTGGTCGCGAAGACGCTCGTCGCCGATCGCGTCGCCCTCGGCATGGCGCTCTTCACCACGGTCAAGGTGACGGTGCTCGCGTTCGTCGTCGCCGTCGTCATCGGCGTGCTGATCTCGTTCTCCTTCGTGCAGAGCCGCTCGGTCGAGACGGCGCTCTTTCCGTACGCCGTGCTGCTGCAGGTCACGCCGATCGTGGCGGTCGCGCCGCTGATCATCATCTGGATCAAGGACCCGACCGCGTCGATGGTCCTCTGCGCCGCCCTCGTCGCGCTCTTCCCGGTGATCGCCAACACGACGCTCGGGCTGCGCAGCGTCGACCCCGACCTGCAGAGCTACTTCCGCCTCAACCACGCGACTCGCACGCAGACGCTGGTGCGCCTGCGCATCCCGAGCGCGCTGCCCTACTTCTTCGGCGGCCTGCGCATCTCGAGCGGGCTGGCGCTGATCGGCGCGGTGGTCGCCGAGTTCGTCGCCGGCACCGGCGGCTCGGGCGCGGGGCTGGCCTACCAGATCATGCAGTCGGGCTTCCAGCTCAACATCGCGCGCATGTTCGCCGCCTTGCTGCTCATCTCCGTGACCGGCGTGGCACTCTTCGCCTTCATGGCGTGGGCGAGCCGCGCCGCGCTCGGCTCGTGGCATTCGAGCGAGACCTCGCATGACTGATCTCTCCAGACCTGCACCGGCGACGCTACTGCCGTCGGCACTGCCCGACATCGACTGGATCACCGATCCCGCGCGTGTCGCACGGCTGTCGCAGGACTTCTCGTGGTTCAGCCCGGTACTGAAGCGCCAGCTCGCCGACAAGCGTGCCGACATCGCCGTGCGGCCGCGCACGGAAGACGAAATCGCGGCGGTCGTGGCCGCGTGCGCCCGCGACGCGATCCCGATCACGCTGCGCGGCAGTGGAACAGGCAACTACGGCCAGTCGGTGCCGCTGCACGGCGGCGTGATGCTCGACCTGAGCGGCCTGAATCGCTTCGGCTGGGCGCGCGCGGGCGCCGGACGCGCGCAGGCCGGCATCCGGCTCGCCGACTTCGACCGGCAGGCCAGGCCGCTCGGCCAGGAGCTGCGCTGGCTGCCGTCGACCTTTCGCAGCGCCACGCTCGGCGGCCTCTTCGGCGGCGGCTTCGGCGGCGCCGGCTCGATCACCTACGGGCCGATGGCTGCCGTCGGCAACGTCCTCGGCGCGCGCGTGATGAGCGTCGAGCCGGAGCCCAGGATCGTCGAGCTGCGCTCTCCCGAGGCGATGCTGCTGCACCACGTCTATGGCACCAACGGCATCGTCCTCGAGCTCGAGGTCGCGCTCGCGCCGGCGCAGGCCTGGCTCGAATGCATCGCGAGCTTCGAGTCGTTCGACGCCGGGCTCGAGTTCTCGAGCGCGCTCGCGAGCGCGCCCGGCATCGTCAAGAAGGAGATCTGCTTTCTCGCCTCGGCCGTCGTCGCGCTGATCCCGGCCCTGGCCGAGCGCGTGCCGGCGGACTGCAGCGCCGTGCTGCTGCTCGTCGCCCCCGAGTCGGAGCCGGGGCTGAACGAGTTCCTGGCCTGCTTCGGCGGACGCATCGTCCAGCGCAAGACCGCCGACGAGGTCGCGTCGAGCAACCGGACGATCCTCGAGTACACGTGGAATCACACGACGCTCTGCGCTCTCAAGCTCGACAAGAGCCTCACCTACATCCAGAGTCGCTTCGAGCCATCGCGCCACGTCGCACAGGCCAAGGCGCTCGAGCGCGCGCTCGGCGGCGAGGTGCTGATGCATCTCGAGTTCCTGCGCGGCATGGACGGCGCGTTCAACTGCAGCGGCCTGCAGCTGGTCCGCTACCGCGACGATGCCCGCCTCGACGAGATCATGCAGATCCACCGCGACCACGGCGTCGGCATCAACAATCCGCACGTCTTCGTCATCGAGGACGGCAAGCAGGCCAACCTCGACCCGGCCGTGCTCGCGATGAAGCGGCGCTTCGACCCGCAAGGCCTGCTCAATCCAGGCAAGCTGCGCAGCTGGAGCGCAGACCCGGCGACGACGTGACGGCCTGCGTGCTGCGCTAGCGCAGCACGCCGCGCAACTTCTGCTTCATGGTGTCGATGCGCGCGCGGGTCGCGCGGACGAGGTCCTCGACCGGCATGGCAACGTTGCCCTTCCAGTACTCGTCGGGGCGCGCGTGAAAGACGGTGGAGCGCTTGACGCCGTCCCATCCCGGCGGCGGCTCCCGGGTGTAGTAGTAGGCGGCGAACGACTTGCGCACGCGCCCCGGCGGACACGTGAGCGGCGTCACGCCGTGCCAGCTGGTCGCGCTGGTGGCGAAGCCCGCGGCGCGGTTGAACGACGGCGCGATGCGCGCCAGGCAGCGCTTGACATCCTCGTCCCAGAGATCGAGGTAGCCGCCGTACTCCTCCTTCCAGTCCTCGTTGAAGTACACGAGGATGTTGAGGCGACGATAGAGGCCGAGGCTTTCGTTGAAATTGAAGTCGACGTGGACGTCGAGATGGCCGCCCTCGCTGGTCTCGTGGATGCCGCCGCCGGACAGCATCGGGTCGGCGACGAGGCCGGGGATTCCGGACATCTCCGACATGCCGGCGACGAAATCGTCCGACGCCAGGATTTCGTGCAGGCGCCGGATCGGCGCCGGGAACAGGCGCGCATCGGTGATCTGCGTCTTGCGCTTCTCGTTCACCGCCGCGAACGAGGTGCCCATCTTCTCGGCCTCGACGTAGGCGGGGAACGCGTCGTGCACCTCGCGCGCGAAGTCTTCGTCGAGGAAGTCCTCGATGCAGAAGTGCGGGAAGCCGGGCGCCTCGCGCATCCGGACCGCGAGCGCGGCGAAGTGGATGTCGTTGAGGAGTGGGGGGGGCGTCTCGGTCATGCTGTCATTGGAGAGTGCCGGTCGGGCCCGCGGTTTGACCGCGATCAAGGCAACTGCCGGCAGGACCGATCCACCCCTCGACCGAGGTGGCCGAACGGTGTCGGTTGTGGTCGTATCGCGCCCCGGAGACCTCCAAACCTTCGTCGCATCGATCATCGCAGCCTCCATCGAGTTCGAAGGCATGGAGCGCACGCACCGTGCCAGCGCTGCGCGCGGTGGCGGCACCAACCCGAGGCGCGCGCCTCAGGCGAAGACGTTCAGGACGTGGCCGAGCGGGCCGGCACCGGCCTGGGTCTGCTGCGGCGCGGCCGGGTTCGACTGCTCCGCGGCTTTCATCTTCGACTTGATGTCGCTGACCTTGGCGCTGATCTCCGCGATCTTGGCCTTGCCGTGCGGCGTCGAGGCCGAGACGCAGTGAACCCAGTCCGACAGCTTCACCTCGCTGCGCGCGAGCTCTGCGTCGAGGGCGCGACCGCCCGCCACGGCGGCGCCCGGAAAGCTTCCGGCGCCGGGCGATCCCGTGATGGCGGCGATCATGCCGGCACTATCGGCATCGCGCCGGTCTACTTGAGGACGCCGCGCGCCCGCTGCGCACTTGCTCACGTCTGCTGCGCCTGCCTGGCCCGGCGGGAGGCAGCGATCGAGGACCACCACCTAAGATCGAAGGGTCACCCCTCTCGAACGAAGCGACGCACCGATGAAGAACGCATTGCCCGGGCTGCGGCGCAGTGTCGGCCGGCAGTGGCGCGCGCTCCTGCTGCTACTGACTTTTCCGGTCGTGGTCGGCATCCTCGTCTGGACGGCCAACGTCGTCGGCGACAGCAACCGGGTGCCGGCCGAGATCGCCGCCTCGGCGCGCTCCACCAGCGTCATGTTGTGCGCCGAGGGTGCCGTCGGTCACGACGACGACGCATCGCTCTGGGACCGGATCGTCAGCGCCGGAACGTTTCGCTGCACGTCGTGGCGCATGCGCGGCGCGGCGTCGAGCACGACGACGGGCGCGGTCGACTGGCCGTCGTCGCCGAAACGCTGAGCGGCGCCCGGTCGTGCGCGTGCGGCGCGCCGGCTCAGCGGCGGCCGATCCGGCGCCGGGCGCTTTCGAACATGCGCATCCAGGGGCTGTGCTCGCTGCGGTCGCCCGAGGTCCAGCTCATCTGCACGTTGCGGAACACGCGTTCGGGGTGGGGCATGAGCGCCGTGTAGCGGCCGTCGGCGGTGGTCACGGCCGTGAGTCCGCCGGGACTGCCGTTCGGGTTCGCGGGATAGCTCTCGGTCGCCTGGCCGTCGTGATCGACGAAGCGCAGCGCAGCGTGGACCCTGCCCGCATCGCCGCGCTGCGAGAAGTCGGCGAAGCCCTCGCCGTGCGCGACCGCGATCGGCAGCCGGCTGCCGGCCAAGTCGGCGAAGAAGATCGACGGCGACGGCAGCACCTCGACCAGGCTGAGGCGCGCCTCGAACTGCTCGCTCCGGTTCCTGGTGAAGCGCGGCCAGGCCTCGGCGCCCGGGATCAGCGCAGCGAGCGCGGCCATCATCTGGCAGCCGTTGCAGACGCCGAGGGCGAACACGTCGGGCCGCGCGAAGAAGGTCGCGAACTGGTCGGCGAGCAGCGGGTTGAAGAGGATCGAGCGGGCCCACCCCTCGCCCGCGCCGAGCGTGTCGCCGTAGCTGAAGCCGCCGCAGGCGACGAAGCCCTCGAACATGTCGAGCCGGGCCCGCCCGGTCTGCAGGTCGGTCATGTGGACGTCGTAGGTGTCGAAGCCCGCCCGGTCCATCGCGTAGCTGAGCTCGACGTGGCTGTTGACGCCCTGCTCGCGCAGCACCGCAACCTTCGGCCGCACGCCGACGACGGCCGGCGCCTCCGTCGACCCAGGAGCGGCGGCGACGTGCACGTGCAGGCCGGGATCGTCGACGCGGCCCGCGGCGGCGTGCTCGGCGTCGGCGGACGCGGGGTTGTCGCGCAGCCGCGCGATGCGCCAGCTCACCTCGTCCCATGTCTGGTGCAGGTCGCGCAGCGGCGCGGCGAACGCCTTCTTGGCGTCGCGCCAGACCTCGATGCTGGCGCGCGTGTTGGTCTTGCCGATCGCGTGGCTGTGGCGGCTCAGGCCGCAGGCGCGCAGGATCCGCATCGCCTCGTCGCGCCGCGCGGTCGGCACCTGGATCACGGCGCCGAGTTCCTCGTTGAAGAGCGCGCGCAAGGTCAGCTCCTCGCGCCGCGCGCTCACCTGCGTCGCCCAGTTCTTCGAGTCGCCGTATTCGGCCCGGCTGTCGACGATCCCGTCGCTCTCGGTCACGAGCAGGTCGACGTTGAGGCTCACGCCGACGTGGCCGGCGAACGCCATCTCGCAGACCGTCGCCCAGAGGCCGCCGTCGCTGCGGTCGTGGTACGCGAGGACCAGGCCGGCGGCGCGCAGTCGCGCGAGGGCCTCGACCAACGACTTCAGCATCGCCGGATCGTCGAGATCGGGCACTTCGTTGCCGAACTGTCCGATGACCTGCGCGAGCATCGATCCGCCAATGCGCTTTTGGCCCTGGCCGAGGTCGACGAGCAGCAGCGTCGTGTCGCCGGGCAGGAGCTGCGGCGTCGACGCGCCGCGCACGTCGTCGAGCGTCGCGAAGGCGCTGACGACGAGGCTCACCGGCGCCGTGACCTGCTTTGCTTCGCCGCTGGCGGCGTCGCGCCAGCGCGTGCGCATCGACAGGCTGTCCTTGCCGACGGGCACGCTGATGCCGAGCGCCGGGCAGAGCTCCATGCCGACCGCACGCACGGTGTCGTAGAGCGCGGCGTCGTCGCCCGGTGCCGACGGATCGTCGCTGCACGCGGCCATCCAGTTGCAGCTGAGCTTGACGCGATCGAGCACGATCGGCGCCGCGAGCAGGTTGGTGATCGCCTCGCCGACCGCCATGCGTCCCGACGCCGGACCGTCGAGCACGGCGAGCGGCGTGCGCTCGCCCATCGCCATCGCCTCGCCGCGAAAGCCGGCGTAGTCGGCGAGCGTGACGGCGCAGTCGGCGACCGGCACCTGCCACGGCCCGACCATCGGGTCGCGGCTGCTCAGGCCGCCGACGGTGCGATCACCGATCGAGATCAGGAAGCGCTTGCTGGCGACGGTCGGATGGCGCAGGACATCGAACGCGACCTTGTCGAGCGCGACGTCGCCGAGGTCGAGCGCCGGCAGATCCGCGCGCACGCGTCGCACGTCGCGATGCATCTTCGGCGGCTTGCCGAGAAGCACGTCGAGCGGCATGTCGATGACGGCATCCTGGTCAGCCGCGGCGACGACGAGCTCGCGCTCTTCCGTCGCGACGCCGACGACCGCATACGGACAGCGCTCGCGCACGCACATCGCGTCGAAGAGCGGCAGTGCCTCGCGCGCCACCGCCATCACGTAGCGCTCCTGGCTCTCGTTGCACCAGATCTCCTTCGGCGCGAGGCCGCTCTCCTCGACCGGCACCTTGCGCAGGTCGAAGCGCGCGCCGCGGCCGGCACCGTCGATGAGCTCGGGGAATGCGTTCGAGATGCCGCCGGCGCCGACGTCGTGGATCGCGAGGATCGGGTTCGCGTCGCCCAGCGCGGCGCAGTGGTTGATGACCTCCTGCGCCCGACGCTGGATCTCCGGGTTGCCGCGCTGCACGGAATCGAAGTCGAGCGCGGCCGCATTCGCGCCGGCCGCCATCGAGCTCGCGGCGCCGCCGCCCATGCCGATGCGCATGCCCGGGCCGCCGAGCTGGATCAGGGGCGTGCCCGCGGGGAACTCGATCTTGTGCGTCTGCGTCGCGGCGATCGAACCGAGGCCGCCCGCGATCATGATCGGCTTGTGATAGCCGCGCCGCTGGCCGGCAACGGTCTGCTCGTAGACGCGGAAGTAGCCGGCGAGGTTGGGCCGGCCGAACTCGTTGTTGAACGCGGCACCGCCGAGCGGGCCGTCGATCATGATCTGCAGCGCGCTGGCGATGTGCCCGGGCTTGCCGTAGCGCTCGTGCTCCCACGGCTCGTCCGTCGCTGCGGCGCCGTCCAGGGGCGGCAGGTGCAGGTTCGACACGCTGAAGCCGGTCAGTCCCGCCTTCGGCTTCGAGCCGCGACCGGTCGCGCCCTCGTCGCGGATCTCGCCGCCGGCGCCGGTCGATGCGCCAGGGAACGGCGAGATCGCCGTCGGGTGGTTGTGCGTCTCGACCTTCATCAGCACGTGCGTGAGCTCGTCGCGGCCCGCATAGCGCGGCGCGTTGGTATAGCCCTCGGGCAGCCAGCGCTGGACGACGCCGCCTTCCATCACCGACGCGTTGTCGCTGTAGGCGACCACCGTGTGCTGCGGCGCGAGCGCATGCGTGTGGCGGATCATCGCGAACATCGACTGCGCCTGCGTCTGGCCGTCGATCGTGAACGACGCGTTGAAGATCTTGTGCCGGCAGTGCTCGCTGTTGGCCTGCGCGAACATCATCAGCTCGACGTCGCTCGGGTTGCGTTCGAGCGCGCGGAAGGCGTCGAGCAAGTAACCGATCTCGTCGCCCGAGAGCGCCAGGCCGAACTCGACGTTCGCCGTTTCGAGGGCGGCGCGGCCGCCCCCCAGCACGTCGATCGCGACGCTCGCCTTGGCCGGCTGCTCGTCGAAGAGATGCTTCGCGTCGGCGGGATCGAAGACCACGCATTCGGTCATGCGGTCGTGCAGCAGGGCGGCGATCGCGCCGCGCTCGGCGTCGTCGAGCGGCGCGGCGCGGCCGAGCAGAGGCTTCTTCAGGCGCAGCGCGTATTCGGTGACCCGCTCGATGCGGTGCACGACCAGGCCGCAGTTGCGGGCGATGTCGGTCGCCTTCGAGGCCCACGGCGAGATCGTGCCCAGGCGCGGTGCGACGACGACGGTCTCGGCGCTGTCGAGGACCGGCGCCGGGTCGCCATAGCGCAGGAGCGCCTCGAGCCGGTCGACGCCCGCGCGCGAGAGCGGCGCGTCGCTCCAGACCCAGTGGACGTGACGCGCCGCGATGGCGTCGATGCGGCCGACGGCGGCGCGAACGCGCTCGAGCAGGGCCGCGACGCGATACGCCGACAAGGCGTTGCCGCCTTCGAAGCGGGCGAGGTGCTTGGGCTCGATCGTCACGCGGGCGTTCGGCGGTCCGGGGGAGGCGGGGTCGTCCGGGGGCCTCGCGGCCAATGGGGAGACCCCGGTGGAAACCCGCGATTCTAGGGCCCCGATGCGATAATTCGTCGATGACGATCTCGATCAAGAGCGACGCCGACATCGCCGGCATGCGCACCGCCGGCCGCCTCGCGTCGGAGGTGCTGGACATGCTCACGCCGCACGTCCAGGTCGGCGCCACCACCGAGGCGATCGACAAGCTCGCCCACGACTACATCGTCTTCGAGCAGAAGGCGATTCCGGCGCCGCTCAACTACGCGCCGCCCGGCTACACGCCGTATCCGAAGTCGATCTGCACCTCGATCAACCACCAGGTCTGCCACGGCATCCCGAACGACCGGCCGCTCAAGAACGGCGACATCGTCAACATCGACGTCACCGTCATCAAGGATGGCTGGCACGGCGACACGAGCCGCATGTTCATCGTCGGCGAAGGCTCGATCGCGGCGAAGCGATTGGTGCAGCTCACCTACGACGCGATGTGGAAGGGGATCGTCAAGGTCAAGCCGGGCGTGCGCCTCGGCGACATCGGCTTCGCGATCCAGACCTTCACCGAGGGCAACGGCTTTTCGGTCGTGCGTGAGTTCTGCGGCCACGGCATCGGCACGCGCTTCCACGAGGATCCGCAGGTGCTGCACTACGGCAAGCCCGGCACGCTCGACGAGCTCAAGGTCGGCATGACGTTCACGATCGAGCCGATGATCAACGCCGGCAAGCGCGAGATCCGCGAGGCCGGCGACGGCTGGACCATCGTCACCCGCGACCGCTCGCTCTCGGCGCAGTGGGAGCACACGGTGCTCGTGACCGACGCCGGCTACGAGGTGATGACGCTCTCCGCCGGATCGCCGCCGCCGCCGGCTTTCGTCGCCGCCTGACCAGCAAGCGGCCCGTGGACGCCAGCGACCTGAAGGCGCCGGGCGCGCCGGAGCCGCCCGGCGCCGCGGTCGCGCCGACGCAACCGATCCCGCACGTCGCTCCCGCCGTCGCGCCGGCTCCTGCCGGCGAGCCCGAGCGCGGCGACCACCGAGCGCGTTACCGCGTCGCCAAGTCGGCCCGGCTCGAACAGTTTCTCGCCGCCCGACCGACCGCGCGCGCCGCGCTGCACCTGCTGCGCGGCCTGTCGAGCGACGTCGACGCGACGCTGCTCGAGCTCTGGACCGCGTCGCGCATGCCGGGCGACGCGGCGCTCGTCGCCGTCGGCGGCTACGGTCGCGGCGAGCTGTTCCCGTACTCCGACGTCGACGTGCTCGTGATCCTGCCGGACGCAGGTGCGGACGACGACGGCGACGACACCCCGGATCGCGGCAACGTCACCGCCAACTTCATCACCGCGTGCTGGGACGCGGGTCTCGAAATCGGCTCGAGCGTGCGGACCGTCGAGGAATGCGTCGCGATGGCGCTCTCCGACGTCACCGTGCAGACGGCGCTGCTCGAGGCGCGGTTCCTCTGCGGCGAGCGTCACGTCTTCGCGCAGTTCCGGTCGGAGATCGACGGCGCGATGGACCCGAAGGCATTCATGCGCGCGAAGACGCTCGAGATGCGCCAGCGCCACCAGAAATACGAGAACACGCCCTACTCGCTCGAGCCGAACTGCAAGGAGAGCCCGGGCGGCCTGCGCGACCTGCAGACCGTCATCTGGGTGGCACGCGCCGCCGGCTACGGCCGCACCTGGCAGCAGCTCGCGGCCCGCGGCCTGATCACGCCGTTCGAGGTGCGGCAGCTGCAGAGGAACGAAGGCATCCTCAAGCTCGTGCGCGCCCGCCTGCACGTCGTCGCCGGACGTCGCGAAGACAGGCTGGTGTTCGACCTGCAGACGGCCGTCGCGGAGAGCTTCGGCTACCGCTCGATCGGCGGCCAGCGCGCGTCAGAGCGGCTGATGCGCCGCTACTACTGGGCGGCCAAGGCGGTGACGCAGCTCAACCAGATCCTGATGCTCAACATCGAGGAGCGCATCTCGGGTCTCGAGGACGCGCCGATGCGGCCGATCTCGGCGAAGTTCCTCGAGAAGGGCGGCATGCTCGAGGTGGCGAGCGACGATCTCTACGAGCGCGACCCGCACGCCATCCTCGAGACCTTCCTCGTGTACCAGCAGACGGTCGGGCCGAAAGGCCTCTCGGCGCGGACGCTGCGCGCGCTCTACAACGCGCGCCACCTGATGAGCGCGCGTTTCCGGCGCGACCCGGTGAACCACGCGACCTTCATGAAGATCCTGAAGTCGGCCGAGGGGCAGACGCACGCCTTCCGGCTGATGAACGAGACCAGCGTGCTCGGCCGCTACCTCTGGGTGTTCCGGCGCATCGTCGGCCAGATGCAGCACGACCTGTTCCACGTCTACACGGTCGACCAGCACATCCTGATGGTGATGCGCAACGTGCGCCGCTTCTTCATCCCCGAGCACGCCCACGAGTACCCGTTCTGCTCGCAACTCGCATCGACCTTCGACCGGCCGTGGGTGCTCTACATCGCCGCCCTCTTCCACGACATCGCCAAGGGCCGCGGCGGCGACCACTCCGAGCTCGGCATGCGCGAGGCCAGGCGCTTCTGCCGCGACCACGGCGTCAAGGGCGCGGACGCGGCACTGATCGAGTACCTCGTCGCCGAGCACCTCACGATGTCGCGCATCGCCCAGAAGGAAGACCTCTCCGACCCCGACGTGATTGCCGATTTCGCGGCCTCGGTCGGCAGCGAGCGGCGCCTGACCGCGCTCTACCTGCTCACCGTCGCCGACGTGCGCGGCACCAGCCCCAAGGTCTGGAACGCCTGGAAAGGCAAGCTGCTCGAAGACCTGTACCGGCTCGCACTGCGCGCCCTCGGCGGCGCGCGCCCGAACCTCGACGCCGAGATCGAGGCGACCAAGCTCGAGGCACGCCTGCTCCTCAACCTGGCCTCGCTGCCCGGCACGGTCGAAGTGCCGCTCTGGCGCACCCTCGAGCTCAGCTACTTCGCGCGCCACGACGCGAGCGAGATCGCCTGGCACACGCGCTCCCTGATCGACCTCGTCGACTCGCCCAAGGCAATCGTGCGTTCGCGCGTCAGCCCGTTCGGCGAAGGCCTGCAGGTGCTCGTCTACGCGCCGGACCAGCAG
>JBBRZP010000009.1:0-42515 GCA_038236565.1 Burkholderiales bacterium
CCCGGGTCTGAACGCGCGGCTGCAGGAGGCACGCTGGTTCGTGAAGAACATCCTGCAGCGCTTCGACACGATCCAGCGCGTCTCGCAGGCGATCGTCGAGCGGCAGAAGAGCTTCTTCACCCACGGCGCCATCGCGATGAAGCCGCTCGTGCTGCGCGAGATCGCCGACGAGCTCGGCCTGCACGAGTCGACGATCTCGCGCGTCACCACCGCGAAGTACATGTCGACGCCGTTCGGCACCTTCGAGCTCAAGTACTTCTTCGGCTCGTCGCTCGGCACCGACGCCGGCGGCACCGCGTCGAGCACCGCCGTGCGCGCGCTGATGCGGCAGATCGTCGGCGCCGAGGATCCGGCCAAACCGCTCTCCGACAGCCAGATCTCGCAGATGCTCGAGGAGCAGGGCATCCACGTCGCGCGACGCACGGTCGCGAAGTACCGCGAGGCGCTGAAGATCGCGCCGACGCAACTGCGCAAGGCGATGTAGCCGCTTCGCCCGCGCGAAGCCGCTCGTCCCGCCGTCATGCCGCTGCCGCTGTTCCTGCCCTGCGCCGCGGGCGTCGAAGCGCTGCTCGAGGCCGAGGTCCGCGTGCTGCTGCCCGACACGCCGCTCAGCGTCGTTCGCGGCGGCGTCGCGCTGGCCGGCGAGCCGGGCGAGGTGATGCTCCTGAACCTCGAGAGCCGGCTCGCGCAGCGCGTGTTGATCGAGGTCGGCGAAGGCGCATACCGCGACGAGACCGATCTCTACGCGCTCGCGCACGAGGTCGCCTGGTCGGACTGGATCACGCCGCGCCAGACGCTGCGCGTCGACACGACGGCGCAGCGCAGCCCGCTGAAGAGCCTCAACTTCGCGGCGCTGCGCGTCAAGGACGGAGTCTGCGACCGGATGCGCGACGAGCACGGCGAGCGGCCCAACGTCGACACCGTGCGGCCCGACCTGCAGATCGTGCTCCACGTCGGCCCCGAGCGCGCCGCGATCTACGTCGACAGCTCGGGCGAGTCGCTGTTCAAGCGCGGCTGGCGCGAGGACAAGGGCGACGCGCCGCTGAAGGAGACGCTGGCCGCGGCGATGCTCGCTGCCGCCGGATGGCGCGGCACGCCGGAGCACGGCGGCGCGCTCCACGACCCGTGCTGCGGTTCGGGGACGATCGCCATCGAGGCCGCGCAGATCGCGATGGGCCTGGCGCCCGGGCGCCTGCGTCGTTTCGCGTTCGAGCGGCTGCTGCCCTTCGCCAACCTCGAGCGCCGCGCCGACCTGCAGCGGCTGCGATCGGAGGCGGCCGCGCGCGTGCGGCCGGCGGCGGTGCCGATCTACGCGAGCGACGTCTCGTTCCGGATGGTCGACTTCGCGCGCCGCAACGCCGAGCGCGCCGGCGTCGCGAGCGCGATCGTGTTCAACGGCGGCGACGCGCTCGAGCGGCCGGCGCCGTCGCTGCCCGACACGATGCCCGGCACGCTGATGGTCAATCCGCCCTACGGCGAACGGATCGAGGTCGCCGGCAAGGCCGGCGCGGCGCGCTCGCGGGACGACGCGCCGAGCAGCGACCGCGACGCGCCGGCCGATTTCTTCTCGCGCCTGGCCTCGCACTGGAAGCACGCGTACACCAGCCATCCGGCCGGCTGGACGGCGTGGATCCTGAGCCCCGACATGAAGCTGCCGGGCGTGATGCGGCTGAAGGAAAGCCAGCGCGTGCCGATGTGGAACGGGCCGATCGAGTGCCGCCTGTTCCGCTTCGACCTCGTCGCCGGCTCGGCGCGAGGCGCGACGAAACCGGCCGAGCGCTGAACCGTCAGCGGCGCCTCGACTCGAGGCCGAGCCAGGCCAGCAGCGCGAGCGGCGCCGTGTCGGCGCGCAGCACGCGCGGACCGAGCCCGACGCGGATGAAGCCGCGCGCGACCGCTGCGCTCTCCTCGCTCTCGCTCAAGCCGCCTTCCGGACCGCTCAGCGTCAGCAGCGGGCCGATCGCGCCGCCCCGAGCCGCCGTGGGCGCGACCGCCGACGGATCGAGGCTCAGCACGATCCGGTTCCCGGCGGCCGCGGCATCGCTCGGGAGCCACGCGGCGAACGAGCGCACCGCGAGCACCTCGGTGACGCGCGTGCGGCCGCACTGCTCGCTCGCCGCCGCCGCGACCGCGCTCCAGTGGCGCTGCCTGGCCTCGGCGCGCTCCGCGGAAAGGCGCAGCACCGATCGCTCGCAGACGAGCGGCTGGATCGCGGCCGCGCCGAGCTCGCCGGCCTTCTCGACGAGCGCGTCCATGCGGTCGTTCGCCGGAACCCCGAGCGCGAGCGTCACCGCGCGCGCGAGCTCGCGATCGATCGCGCGAGCGATGCCGATCCGCACGTCGACGGCGTTGCGCCCGATGCGCACGATCTCGGCCGGCCAGTCGCAACCGTCGGTGCCGTTGAAGAGGCCGATCGTCTCGCCAGGCTGAAGGCGCAGCACCTGGACGTGACGCGCGGCCGCGGCCGGCAGGGCCACGACGGCACCGGCGGCGAACGGCTCTGGCAGGAAGATGCGCGGCACGGCGAACCTCAGTGACGGCTCTTGTGGAACCAGGCGGCGAGCCGCTCGAAGCTGCGGCGCGCGAGGCGGCGCATGGCCCGGCCGCTGCGCCAGAAGGCCGAGCGCCGCAAGGCTGCCAGCACGCGGTCGCGCGTCTCTCGCCACCAGCCGATGGCGCGCGCGAACCACGCGTACGTCATCAGCTGCGGCTCGACCAGCACGAACAGGCGGCCCACGAACGCAGTGCCGATCAGCTTGGCCGCGACGATGAGGACGATGCCGAAAGTCGCGTGGCCGTTGCCGAGGAGCCAGAGCGCGCCGAGCTTGACCGGCACGAGCATGATCGCCGGCACGAGGAAGAGGAAGAGGGCGACGTACGGTGTCGTGCGGCAGATCGCGGCCTCGAGCGCGGCGAGCGGCGGCCAGCGGGCGATCCAGGCGGCGAGCGCGGTGAGCGGACGCCAGCCCCATTCCTCGAAGAAGAGGATGAGCGCGGCGACGCCGACCAGCAGGCCGCGGAGGAGCCGCCACGCGACACCGAGGACGCCTCGGGGGCGCCGACCGCGCGGCGCCTGCGAGCGGGTCTCAACCGCCGTAAAGCGCCTTGCGCGCGTCGGCGGCTGCGGCCTCGCCCTTGCGGTCGCGGATCTGGTCGATCACGCGCCGTGCCACGTCGCGCAGCTCCTCGATCGTCGACGCCTTGTCGACCGCGAGCGTCAGCGTGAAGCCGCGCAGGCCCAGCTGGCTCGAGATGATCTGGGTGAGCGCGGCCGTGAACTCGCTGTAATCGAGCGCCTTGGTCTCGAGCGGCAGCGGCACGGTGGGCCGGGACGATTCCGCGCCGCTGGCGCCGCGTGCCGCGTTGACGGTGACCGCACCCGCGGCGGGAGCGATGAGGTCGAGCTTTCTCAGCTCCTGGAAATCGTCCGCGCTGATGCCGGCCAGGTTGGCAAGCAGCATCTCCTCGGACTTCGCGCCGTCGATGAGAAGCAGCAGATTGCGCCGGGCCCGCTCCTTGACCAGCGCCCTCGTCTGCATCTCGGCGCGGCCCGCGTCGGTCTTGACCCAGATCACCAGTCGATGTCCATTCCCGTGTTCGTCATGCTCGCTGTCGCCGGCGCGAGTCTTCGACAATCCGCGAAATGTATCAGCATGCGGTGCGTGCAAACCACCTTCCGGCGGTCCAGCTCTAGGGTTTGTCGCGCAGTTCACGCCTCAGGATCTTGCCAACCGGGGTCTTCGGCAGGTCGTTCCTGAATTCCACCACCTTCGGCCGCTTGTATCCGGTGAGGTTGGCCTCGCAGTACGAGCGCACCGCGGCCTCGGTGACGGCCGGGTCCTTGCGGACGATCACCAGCTTGACGGCCTCGCCGGCCTTCGCGTCGGGGATGCCGACGGCCGCGCACTCGAGGATGCCGGGCATCTGGGTGACGACGTCCTCGACCTCGTTCGGGTAGACGTTGAAGCCGCTCACCAGGATCATGTCCTTCTTGCGGTCGACGATCTTGAAGTAGCCGCGCTCGTCGACCACGCCTATGTCGCCGCTGCGGAAGAAGCCGTCGGGCGTCATGACCTTCTCGGTCTCGTCGGGCCGCTGCCAGTAGCCGGCCATCACCTGCGGGCCCTTGATCGCGATCTCGCCCGGCGTGCCCATCGGCACCTCGTTGCCGTCGTCGTCGAGCAGTTTCAGCTCGGTGTTCGGCATCGGCAGGCCGATGTTGCCGCTGTAGGCGGTGCTGTCGACCGGATTGCAGGTCGCAGAGGGCGAGGTCTCCGAGAGACCATAGCCCTCGACGATCGGACAGCCCGTCTTCTCGAGCCAGAGCTTGGCGGTGGCGCTCTGCACGGCCATGCCGCCGCCGACCGAGATCACCAGGCCTGACCAGTCGACGCTCGAGAACTCGGGGTGGTTGGCCATCGCGTTGAAGAGCGTGTTGACGGCCGGGAAGCTGTGGAACTTCTCGCCCTGCAGCTCCTTGAACACGCCGGGCAGGTCGCGCGGATTGGCGATCAGGATGTTGGCGCCGCCCATGCGCATCGAGAGCATCACGTTCGTGTTGAAGCCGAAGATGTGATAGATGGGCAAGGCGCAGATCGTGACGATCTGCTCGCCCTGCGGCACCTTCTTCAGCGCCGGCTGGTACCAGGCTTCGGCTTGCAGGATGTTGGCGACGAGGTTCCTGTGCAGCAGCACCGCGCCCTTGCTCACGCCCGTCGTGCCGCCGGTGTACTGGAGCACGGCGATGTCGTCGGGCCCGACGGTCGCGGGCTGGAAGGTCTTGCCGCGGCCCTCGGACAGCGCGTCGTTGAAGCGGACAGCGCCGGGCAGGTCGAACGCCGGCACCATCTTCTTCACCTTGCGCACGACGTAGTTGACGATCAGCGACTTCGGAAAGCCGAGCATGTCGCCCATCGACGCGAGCACGACTTTCTTCGTCGGCACGGCGGCCATCACCTGCGCCAGCACGCCGGCGAAGTTCTCGAGGATGACGATCGCCTTGGCGCCCGAGTCCTTCAGCTGGTGCTCGAGCTCGCGCGGCGTGTAAAGCGGGTTGACGTTGACCACCACCAGGCCGGCGCGCAGGATGGCCGCGACCGCGACCGGGTACTGCGGCACGTTGGGCATCATCACCGCGACTCGGTCGCCCTTGACCAGCCCCTGCGCCTGCAGCCACGCCGCGAACGCCATCGAGGCTTGGTCGATCTGGCGAAAGCTGATCGACTTGCCCATGAACTTGAAGGCCAGGCGATCGGCGAAGCGGCGGAAGCTGTCGTCGAGCAGGCCGACCAGCGACGCGTACTGGTTCACGTCGATCTCCGCCGGCACGCCGGCGGGATATTGCTTCAGCCAGATCTTGTCCATCGCGTCACGCTCGCTCTTCTCGTCTTCGATCGAGCGGGGATTCTGAGGGAGGGTCGGCCAGGTCCGGCTAGGGTGTTTCGATACGCGGCGCACCCGCGCAAGGGGGAGCGGAGGCGTTCAACGGAGCATCAAGGCGCGTTGCCGCTGCGCACCGAGCCCTTCAGCTCCACCGGCGCCGACGCATCCCAGCCGCCGCCGAGCGCCTGGATCAGCGTGATCGCGCTGACCTGCCGGCTCACCGCCACCTGCACCAGCGCGCGCCGCGCCGACAGGGCCGAGGCCTGTGCCGTGACGACGTCCGTGTAGCCGACCTGGCCGGCGCGGTAGCGGTTGAGGATCTGCTGCTCGGTCTGGTCGGCGGCGTCGGACGCCTGCTTGAGCAGCACGGCCTGCTGGGCTTGCGAGCGCGCGTTGGTGAGCTGGTCCTCGACGCCCTGGAATGCCGCGAGCACGGTCTGGCGATAGCGCGCCGCGGCCGCGTCGCGCGACGCCTCCGCTCCCGAGACGCGCGCCGAGATCGCGCCGGCATCGAAGATCGTCTGCGCGACCGAGGCGCCCACGGCCCAGATCGCGTTCGAGACCCGGAACAGGTCGCCGATGCGCGAGCCCGCGTTGCCGAGCGACGCACTGAGCGCCAGGCTCGGGAAGTAGGCCGAGCGCTCGACGCCGATCTGCGCGTTCGCCGCCGCGACCTGCCGCTCGGCCGATGCGATGTCCGGCCGGCGCTGCAGGAGCGCCGAGGGCACGCCGAGCGGGATCGCGGGGACGACGTCGCTCCAGGTCGCGACGGCGATCGAGAAGTTGCCCGGCGCCTGCCCCGTGAGCACGGCAATCGCGTGCTCGAAGCGCGCGCGGTTGGCACGCACGGTGGCGAGCGACGAGCGCGTCGTCGCGAGCTGCGTCTCGGCCTGCAGCACGTCGGTCTTCGGCACGATGCCTGCGGCGTAGCGGTTTTGCGTGATCTGCAGCGCCCGCTCGTAGCCCTCGAGCGTCTTCTCCAGCAGGTCGGCCTCGAAGTCGGCCTCGCGCAGCGAGAAGTAGTCGATCGCCATCTCGCCCTGGGCCGAGAGCCGCGCCGCTGCGAGGTCGGCGGCCGAGGCCTCTTCGCTCGCGCGCGCGCCGGCGACGGTGCCACTCACCCGGCCCCAGAAGTCGGGCGCCCAGTTGGCGCCGACCGAGGCATCGAACGACGAGCCCGTCGACGCCGAGGTCGTGGCCGAGCGACGGCCGCCGCTGCGCTGCGCGCCGACGGCGAGCGACGCGGTGGGGAAGTACGAGGCGCGCGCTTCGCGCACCAGGGACTGCGCCTGTCGATACGACGCGACGGCCGCAGCGACGGTCTGGTTGGCGCTGTCGACCTGGGCGGCGAGCCGGCTCAGCTCGGGATCGTCGAAAAGGCGCCACCAGTCGCCGCGATCGATCGCATCGGCCGGCGCAGCGGGAAACCAGGTCGCGCCGCCCTCGACCGGCGCTTCCTTGTAGGCGGGCGACGTCGGCGCGTCGGGACGCGGGTACGGCGGACCGACCGCGCAGCCGGCGAGCGCGAGGCCCGCCGCGAGCGCGAGCAGCGACAGACGCGCGCGCTTCATGCCGCGCCCTCCGCGGCCACCGGTCGTGCAGGCGCGACGGGCGCATCCTTCGACCGGCGCCGGCGCAGCTTGTCGAGCAGCACGTAGACCACCGGCGTCGTCAGCAGCGTCATCACCTGGCTCGCGATCAGGCCGCCGATGATCGCGACGCCGAGCGGCCGGCGCAGCTCCGCGCCTTCGCCGAAGCCGATCGCCAGCGGCAGCGCGCCGAGCGCGGCGGCGAGCGTCGTCATCAGGATCGGCCGGAAGCGCAGCAGACACGCCTCGCGCACGGCCCGGATCGCCGTGAGGCCGCGCGTGCGCTCGGCTTCGAGCGCGAAGTCGATGATCAGGATCGCGTTCTTCTTGACGATGCCGATCAGCAGGATCACGCCGATGAGGGCGATGATCGACAGGTCCATGCGGAACATGAGCAGCGCGAGCACGGCGCCGACGCCGGCCGACGGCAGCGTCGACAGCACCGTCACCGGGTGGACCAGGCTCTCATAGAGCATGCCCAGAACAATGTAGATCACGACCACCGCGGCGGCGATGAGCATCGACTGCTGGCCCTGCGACTGCTGCGCCGCGAGCGCAGTGCCCTGGAACGAGCCGCGCACGTTGGTCGGCATGCCGATGCTGGCTTCGCCGTCCTTGATCACGCGCGAGGCGTCGTCGAGCGTCTTGCCCTCGGCGAGGTTGAACGAGATCGTGGTCGCGAGCTCGGTGTCCTGGTGGTTGACCGCGGTCGGCGTCGAGCGCTCGATGAACTTCGCGACCGCAGTGAGCGGGACGAGCGTCGTCACCGTGTTGCTGAGCGCGTTGCCGGTCGACGCGTCGCGCCGGCCCGGGTTGGCCGAGACCGACGCGGTGCTGGTCGTCGACGTCGATCCGCTCGCAGCCGTCACGGTCGAGGTCACGGCGCTGCCCGTGCCCGCGGCAGCGGCCGTCGCCGCGCCTGCGCTCAGGCCGGTGGCGGGGACGTAGATGTCGGCGAGCGCGTTCGGACCCTGCGCGTAGCGCGGCGCCCACTCCATGATCACGTGGTATTGGTTCAGCTCGTCGTAGATGGTGGCCACCTGGCGTTGCCCGAAGGCGTTGTAGAGCGAGGAATCGATGCCCGCGGCGGTGAGGCCCAGGCGCGAGGCGCTGTCGCGGTCGACCTCGACGACGGTCTCGACGCCGTTGTCCTGCTGGTCGGTGTCGACGTCGGTCATGACCGGCTCCTGCTTCATCTCGTCGGCCAGGCGGGTCGCCCACTTGCGCAAGTCGGCCAGGCTGTCGCTCTTCAGCGTGTACTGGTAAGTCGAATTGCTCTGCCGGCCGCCGGCGCGCACGTCCTGCACGGTGTTGAGGAAGATCTGCAGGCCGGCGACCTGCGCCAGCTGCGGGCGCAGGCGCGAGATCACGGCCTGGCCGCTCTCGCTGCGCTCGCCGACCGGCTTCAGGTTGACGAACAGGAAGCCGCCGCCTGCGCGGCTGCCGCCGGTGAAGCCGACGACGGTCGCGACGGCCCGATCGCGCCGGATGATGTCGACGACCTGGCGCAGCTTGTCGCCCATCGCCTGCGACGAGATGCTCTGGTCGGCGCGCAGGCCGCCTTGCAACTGGCCGGTGTCCTGCTGCGGGAAGAAGCCCTTCGGCGCGGCGCTGAAGAGGTACACGTTGAGTCCGATCACCGCGACCAGGATGAAGAGCACCAGCCACAGGCTGGCCAGCGCCCAGTCGAGGCTCGCCTCGTACCATGACAGCACCTTGGCGAAGCCGGCTTCGGCCCAGCGCGCGAGCCGGCCGGGACGCTTCGCGCTCGCCGCGCCGCCGGGCTCGAGCAGCCAGGCGCACATCATCGGCGTGGTCGTGAGCGAGATGACGAGCGAGATCATCACCGCCGCCGAGAGCGTGATCGCGAACTCGCGGAACAGCCGCCCGACCTGGCCCTGCATGAAGAGCAGCGGGATGAACACCGCGACCAGCGAGACGCTGATCGAGAGCACGGTGAAGCCGACCTCCTGCGCACCGAGCAGCGCGGCCTTCATCCGGTCCATGCCGGCCTCGAGGTGTCGCGCGGTGTTCTCGAGCACGACGATCGCATCGTCGACGACGAAGCCGGTCGCGACCGTCAGCGCCATCAGGCTCAGGTTGTTGAGCGAGAAGCCGAGCAGCGCCATCACGCCGAAGGTGCCGAGCAGCGAGACGACGGTCGCGACCGCCGGGATCACGGTCGCTCGCCAGCTGCGCAGGAAGACGCTCACCACCAGCACGACGAGCACGATCGAGATCAGCAGCGTGAACTCGATCTCGCGCAGCGACGCGCGGATCGAGTTCGTGCTGTCGGTGGCGACGTCGAGCTCGATCTCGGGCGGCAGCTGCGCGCGCAGCTCGGGCAGGAGCGCGCGCACGCCGTCGACCGTCTTGATGACGTTGGCGCCGGGCTGGCGCGTGATCAGCACGATCACCGCCGGCTTGCCGTTGAAGAGGCCGAGCGTGCGCGTGTTCTCGACGCCGTCGCGCACGTCGGCGACGTCCGAGAGCCGCACCGCCGCGCCGTTGCGCCAGGCGACGACCATCGGCGCGTAGTCGCTCGCGCGCCGAGCCGGTGTCTGGGTGTAGATCTGCAGGCGCCGGCCGTCGCCCTCGATCGCGCCCTTCGGCCGGTTGGCATTGCTTGCCTGGATCGCGGCGCGCACGTCCTCGCCGCTGATGCCGTACTTGTTGAGCGCGAACGGCAGCAGCTCGACCCGCACCGCCGGCAGCGTGCTGCCGCCGATCTCGACGTCGCCGACGCCGTCGACCTGGGCGACGCGCTGGCTGACGATGTTCGAGACGGTGTCGTAGATCTGGCCCGGCGTGAGCGTCTGCGAGGTCAGCGCCAGGATGATCACGGGCGCGTCGGACGGATTCGCCTTGCGGTACGTCGGGTTCGAGCGCAGCGTCGCCGGCAGGTCGACGCGCGAGGCGTTGATCGCAGCCTGCACCTCGCGCGCCGCGCCGTCGATGTTGCGCGAGAGCTCGAACTGCAGGTTGATGCGCGCCTGCCCGACCTGGCTCGACGAGGTCATCTCGGTGACGCCGGAGATCGAGCCGAGGCGGCGCTCGAGCGGCGTCGCCACGCTCGTCGCCATCGTGTCGGGGCTCGCGCCCGGCAGCGACGCCCTCACCGAGATCGTCGGGAAGTCGACCTGCGGCAGCGGCGAGACCGGCAGCACGAAGAAGCTGCCGATGCCGGCAAGCGCGACGCCGATCGTCAGCAGCACGGTGCCGATCGGGCGGCGCACGAAAGGCTGCGACAGGTTCACGGCTCGACCCGCTTCAAGGTGCCCTGCACCGGCACGAGCTCGTGCGGCACGGCCGGCACGAGCGCGCGCGACGTGCTCGGCGCGCCGGCGCCGTCGGCGTCGCCGGCGTCGCCTTCCTTCTTGCCACTGATGCGCCGCGCCAGCTTGTCGAACGCGAGATAGATCACCGGCGTCGTGAAGAGCGTGAGCATCTGGCTCACGATCAGGCCGCCAAAGATCGCCAGGCCGAGCGGACGGCGCAGCTCGTGGCCGTCGCCCCAGCCGAGCATGAGCGGCAGCGCGGCGAAGAGCGCGGCCAGCGTCGTCATCAGGATCGGCCGGAAGCGCAAGAGCGCAGCTTGGTGGATCGCCTCCCGCGGCGGCTTCTTCTCGACGCGCTCGGCCTCGATCGCGAAGTCGATCATCATGATCGCGTTCTTCTTGACGATGCCGATCAGGAGAATGATGCCGATGATCCCGATCACGCCGAGATCGTTGCCGGTGACGAGCAGCGCGAGCAGCGCGCCGACGCCTGCCGACGGCAGCGTCGACAGGATCGTCAGCGGGTGCACGTAGCTCTCGTAGAGCACGCCGAGGACGATGTAGACGCAGACGACCGCCGCCAGGATCAGCCAGAGCTGGTTCGAGAGCGACCTCTCGTAGGCGCCCGACGCGCCGAGAAAGGTGAGCTGCACCGAGGCCGGCAGGCTGATCGCCTTGGCGGCGTCGCGGATCGAATCGACCGCGGCACCGAGCGAGACGCCGGGGGCGGTGTCGAAGCCGATCGTCGACGCCGGGTACTGCGCGACGTGCGTGATCTGCAGCGGCGCCTGGCGCTCGCTGATCTTCGCGATCGCGTCCAGCGGCGTCGGCTCGCCCGAGCTCGTGCGCAGGTTGAGCTTGCCGAGCGATTCCGCGGTCGTCAGCAGGCCCGGCTGCGCCTCGAGGATGACGCGGTACTGGTTTGTCTCGGTGAAGATCGTCGAGACGATGCGCTGGCCGAAGGCGCTGTAGAGCGCGTCGTCGACCGCGCTCGCGGTGACGCCGAGGCGCGCCGCGGTGTCGCGGTCGATGTCGATGTAGGCCGCCAGGCCGGTCGCGCCCGCGTCGCTGATCACGTTGCGGAGTTGCGGTTGTGCCCGCATCTGCGCGACCAGCTTGCCGACCCAGGCCGTCACCGTCGCCGTGTCGGCGCCTTCGAGCGAGACCCGGAACTGGGTCGGGCCGGACTCGGCGTCGATCGTCAGGTCCTGCGTCGGCTGCAGGTAGAGCGTCACGCCCGCGACCTTCTGCGCCCGGTCCTGCAGCCGCGTCATCACGTCGGCCTGGTCGCCGTGCGAGGGCTTGAGGTCGATCAGCATCCGGCCCGTGTGCAGCATCGAGTTGTTGGCCGCGTCGACGCCGATGAACGAGCTCACGTTCTCGACCGCGTCGTCCTGCAGGATCGCCGCGGCAGTCGCCTGCTGGAGCTCCGACATGCGCTCGTACGAGACGTCCTCGGCGGTGTCGACGCGCGCCTGCAGCTGCGCCGTGTCCTGTGTCGGGAACAGGCCCTTCGGGATGAAGAGGTAGAGCAGCACCGTCAGCACGAGCGTCGCGGCGGCAACGCCGAGCGTCAGCACCTCGTGGTCGATGACCCACGTGAGCGCCTTGTCATAGCGGTCGATGACGCCACTGAACAAGCCGCGCAAGCGCGCGCCGATGCCATGCTCCTCGGCCTCCTTCTCGTCGTCCTTCGGCTTCATCCAGCGCGCCGACATCATCGGCACCAGCGTCAGCGAGACGACCGCCGAAATGATGATCGTGATGGCCAGCGTCACCGCAAACTCGCGGAACAGCCGCCCGACGACATCGCTCATGAAGAGCAGCGGGATCAGCACCGCGATCAGCGAGACCGTGAGCGAGATGATGGTGAAGCCGATCTCCGACGCGCCCGCGAGCGCGGCCTCGATCACGAGCCGCTGCCTGCCCTTCGGCAGCGACTCGGCCTCGGCGCCAGTGAGCGCCTCCGGACGCAGGTCGGCGGCGGCTTGCGCTTCGGCGTCGGTCGTCGGCCGCGATGCCCGCGCGTCGCCGCGCTGCGGCGTCTGGCCGTTCGCGTAGCGGCCCTTGGCCATCTCCAGATGGCGCGAGATGTTCTCGATCATCACGATCGCGTCGTCGACGACGAAGCCGGTCGCGATCGTCAGCGCCATCAGGCTCAGGTTGTTGAGGCTGTAGCCGAGCAGGTACATCGCGCCGCAGCTGCCGATGAGCGAGATCGGCACCGCCAGGCTCGCGATCAGGGTTGCGCGCGGGCTGCCGAGGAAGGCGAAGATGACGAGCACGACCATCACGACAGCGAGCGCCAGCTCGATCTCGACGTGCTTCACGGAGCCGCGGATGCCGGTCGTGCGGTCGGCGAGCACCTCGACGCGCAGGTTCGCCGGCAGCGAGCTCTGCAGGTCGGGCAGCTGCTTCTTGATCGCGTCGACGGTCGCGATCACGTTGGCGCCCGGCTGGCGCTGCACGTTGAGGATGATCGCCGGCCGCAGTTCGCCGTTCTTGCCGGCCCAGGCGCCGAGGCGGTTGTTCTCCGCGCTCTCGATCACGTGCGCGACGTCGACGAGGCGCACCGGCGCGGCGTTCTTGTAGGCGACGATCAGCTTCTTGTAGTCGTCGGCGGTGAGCAGCTGGTCGTTGGCGTTGATCGAGTACGAGCGCTTCGGCCCGTCGAAACTGCCCTTGGCGCTGTTGGCGTTGGCCGACGAGATCGCCGTGCGCAAGGTGTCGATGCCGATGCCGTACGAGGCGAGCGCCTGCGTGTCGGCCTGGATCCGCACCGCCGGCCGCTGGCCGCCGGCGAGCGTGACCAGGCCGACGCCGCTCACCTGGCTGATCTTCTGCGCCAGCCGCGTGTTGACGAGGTTCTGCACCTCGGTGAGCGGCACGGTGTCGGAGCTGATCGCGAGCGTGAGCACCGGCGCGTCGGCCGGATTCACCTTCGCGTAGACCGGCGGCGCCGGCAGGTCGGCGGGCAGCAGCGAGCCTCCGGCGTTGATCGCGGCCTGCACTTCCTGCTCGGCGATGTCGAGCGTCTGGCCGAGCGTGAACTGCAGCGTGATGATCGACGCGCCCGCCGCGCTCGTCGAGCTCATGCGGTCGAGTCCGGCCATCTGGCCGAACTGACGCTCGAGCGGCGCGGTGACGGTGTTGCTCATCACCTCCGGGCTCGCGCCGGGGTAGAGCGTCTGCACCTGGATCGTCGGGTAGTCGATCTGCGGCAGCGCCGAGAGCGGCAGGAACCTGAAGCCGACCAGGCCGGCGAGGACGATCGCGACCATCAGCAGCGAGGTCGCCACCGGCCGCAGGATGAACGGCCGCGACGGGCTCATCGCCATGCGACGCTGCTCCCGTGCCCCACCCACGCGAGCACGTCAGCCGCCATCGCTGCCGGAGCGCGGGCGCCGCTGCCGTCCACCCGAGGCGGCGCCCGACGCGCCGTCGGTGCCCGACGCGCCGCGCCGACTCCCTGCCGCGCCCGAGGCCGGCCGCTCGCTCGCGAGCTGGACCTTGGCGCCCTCCTTCAACCTGTCGCCGCCTTCGGTGACGACGCGTTCGCCCACGGCGAGGCCCTTGGTGACGGCGATGACGTCGTTGGTCGCGACGCCGCGCTCGACGACGCGGATCGTCACCGTGCGATCGCTGCCGACGACGTAGACGAAATCGCCGTTCGGCCCGTGGCGCAGCGCCGTCACCGGCACGACGATCGCGCCGTCGACCGAGCGCAGCAGGAGCCGCACGTTGACGAACTGGTTCGGGAACAGCGTCGCGCCGGCGTTGGCGAAGCGCGCCTTGGCCTTGACGGTGCCGGTCTGGACGTCGATCTGGTTGTCGAGCGTCATGAAGGTGCCGTCGTCGAGCTTCTTCGTGCGCGTGCGGTCGAACACGGCGGCGTCGAGCCTGGCGCCCTTGGCGACGCTCGCCTGGATCTCGGGGACGCGGTCCTGCGGCACCGAGAACGCGACGTCGATCGGCGTCAGTTGCGTGATCACGGCGACGCCGGTCGCATCGCCGGCGCCGATGTAGTTGCCGCTGTCGATCGTGCGCAGGCCGACCCGGCCGGCGAGCGGCGCGACGATGCGCGAGTAGCCGAGGTTGAGACGCGCCGTGTTCTCGTTGGCGCGGTCGATGACGAGCGTGCCTTCGAGCTGCTTGGCGAGCGCGGCCTGGGTGTCGACGTCCTGGCGCGCGATCGAGTCCTGACCGAGCAGGGTCTGGTAGCGGCCGAGCTGGACCCTGGCGCTGTCGAGCTGCGCCTCGTCGCGCTGGCGCGCGCCGATGGCCTGCTGCAGCGCGATCTCGAACGGTCGCGGGTCGATGGTCGCGAGCAGCTGCCCCTTCTTCACGATCTGGCCTTCGGTGAAGAGGATCTGCGTGATCACGCCCGACACCTGCGGCCGCACCGTGACCGTGACCACCGGCGTGACCGTCCCGAGCGCGTCGAGCACGACCGGCAGGTTGGTCTGGGTCGCGGTCGCGATCCCGACCGTGCTCGGCGCCGCGCCGCGGCCGCCCGGGCCGCCGGGACCGCCCGGGCCAGGGCCGGCCTGTGCGGGCTGACCGGCGCCGGATGCGCCGGAGGCGCCTGCCACGGCAGCGCCAGCGCCCGTGCCCGGACGCTCGGCCGGCCGATGCGTCAGCCACCACGCGAGCCCGCCGAGCGCGATCAGCGCCGCGACCGCGATCACGGCGCCGAGCCAGCGCTTGCCCGCGCCCATTGCCGGCGACGTGGGCGGCGAGGCGGGTGGCGGGGCTGCGGTGCGGGCGTCGGAAGGCTTGTCCATGCGGGTCTTGTGCTCGTTTCGGCGCGAAGGCTACCAAGACCTCTCGCCGACACGAGCGACCCGGGCAAGCGCCCATCGGCTCCGGCCGCGGACGTCAACCGGCAAAAGCAGTGCCGTGCCTCGTGCGCGGGGCCGCGGGGGACAAACCCGATGTTGACGACGCGACGCGCGCGAAACTATTCTTTACCCTCGGCTCGGGGCTTTCTTCGTCGCGCACCGCATCAATCCACCTGCGTCAGGACGCCCCATGACCGATCGCCTCGCCGGCAAGACCGCCTTCATCACCGCAGCCGGCCAGGGCATTGGCCGCGCGGTCGCCGAAGCCTTCGTGCGCGAAGGCGCGCGGGTGATCGCCACCGACATCAACGAGGAGCTGCTCGCAGACCTCGCCCGCGGGACGCGCTGCGAGACGCGCCGCCTCGACGTCACCGACGCGAGCGCGGTGCTGGCGGCGACGATCGAGGCGGGCACGAAAAGTACCGTCGACGTCCTCTTCAACGGCGCCGGGTACGTCCACGCCGGCACGATCCTCGAGACCGACGAAGTCGCCTTCGACTTCTCGTTCGACCTCAACGTGCGGGCGATGTACCGGATGATCCGCGCCCTCCTGCCGCCGATGCTCAAGCTCGGCCACGGCTCGATCATCAACGTCGCTTCGGCGGCGTCGAGCATCAAGGGCGTGCCCAACCGCTTCGTCTACACCGCGACCAAGGCGGCGGTCATCGGCATGACCAAGGCGATCGCCGCCGACTTCGTCACGCAGGGCATCCGCTGCAACGCGATCTGCCCCGGGACGATCGAATCGCCGTCGCTGCGCCAGCGGATCGCGGCCCAGGCCGAGGCGAGCGGGCAGGCGCTGGCGCAGGTCGAGGCCGCGTTCGTGGCGCGCCAGCCGATGGGCCGGCTCGGCACCACCGCCGAGATCGCCGCGCTCGCCGTCTACCTGGCGAGCGACGAGTCGGCGTTCACGACCGGCACGAACCAGATCATCGACGGCGGCTGGTCGAACTGAGTCGTCGCCGCGAGGCGCTGGCCTAAACTGCTCGCCGTCACTCAAGGAATCCTCATGAAGCTGATGCGATACGGCGCCAAGGGCGCGGAGAAGCCTGCGCTCGTCGATGCCCATGGCACGGTGCGCGACCTGTCCGGCATCGTCCCCGACATCACCGCGCAGACGATGCTTCCCGAGAACCTGAAGCGCCTCGCCGAGCTCGACGCCTCGAAGCTCCCGGCCGTCGCCAACCCGGGCCGGATCGCGCCGCCCTGGAGCGGCTGCGCCAAGTTCATCTGCATCGGCCTCAACTACTCCGACCACGCCGCCGAGACCGGCTCGCCGATCCCGAAGGAGCCGATCATCTTCATGAAGGCGCTGAGCGCGCTCGTCGGCGCCAACGACGCGGTCGTGATCCCCAAGGGCTCGGTCAAGACCGACTGGGAGGTCGAGCTCGGCGTCGTCATCGGCACCAAGGCGCGCTACGTCGAGCAGGCCGACGCGCTCAAGCACGTCGCCGGCTACTGCGTCGTCAACGACGTCTCCGAGCGCGAATACCAGCTCGAGCGCGGCGGCACGTGGGACAAGGGCAAGGGCTGCGACACCTTCGGCCCGGTCGGCCCGTGGATGGTGACGGCCGACGAGGTCGCCGATCCGCAGAAGCTCTCGATGTGGCTCGACGTCAACGGCACGCGGCGTCAGAACGGCTCGACCGGGACGATGATCTTCGGCGTCGCCGAGCTGGTGTCGTACGTGAGCCGCTTCATGACCCTCTATCCCGGCGACCTCATCACTACCGGCACGCCTCCGGGCGTCGCGATGGGCATGAAGCCGACGCCGGTATACCTCAAAGCCGGTGACGAGATGAAGCTCGGCATCGCCGGCCTCGGCGAGCAGCACCAGAAGGTCCACGCCTGGGACCCGAAGCGGATCGACGCGTGAGGACCTCGGCCTGAGCTGACGGGCGCGCCATGACCGACCCGCTCGTCATCCGCATCCACGCGAACGACGACGTCGTCATCGCCAGGCAGCAGCTCGTCGGCGGCACGCGCATCGCGAGCGAAGGCATCACCGTCTCGGGCCTCGTGCCGCCGGGACACAAGATCGCGACCCGCGACATCACCGCCGGCGCGCCGGTGCGCCGCTACGACCAGATCATCGGCAGCGCGAAGCAGGCGATCGCCGCCGGCCAGCACGTCCACAGCCACAACCTCGAGTTCTCGTCGTTCGCGCGCGACTACGACGCCGCGAGCGGCGCGCGCGCGACCGAGTACGACGCCGAGCCCGCCACCTTCGACGGCATCGTCCGCGCCGACGGACGCGTGGCGACGCGCAACTACGTCGGCATCCTGACCTCGGTGAACTGCTCGGCGACGGTGGCGCGCGCCATCGCCGACCACTTCCGGCGCGACACGAATCCGGGTGCGCTCGAGCGCTTCCCGAACGTCGACGGCGTCGTCGCGCTGACGCACGGCGCGGGCTGCGCGACCGCCAGCGACGGCGAGCCGCTGCAGGTGCTGAGGCGCACCCTCGGCGGCTACGCGCGGCATCCGAACTTCGCCTCGGTGCTCGTCGTCGGCCTCGGCTGCGAGACCAACCAGATCAACGGCATGCTCGAGCAGGAGTCGCTGACCACCGGCGCGCAGCTGCACGCCTTCAACATCCAGGAGACCGGCGGCACGAGGAAGACCGTCGCGCATGGCATCGAGCTCGTCGAATGGCTGCTCGAGGAGGCGAACCGCGCGCGGCGCACGCCGGTGGCGGCGAGTCACATCATGGTCGGCCTGCAGTGCGGCGGCTCCGACGGCTATTCCGGCATCAGCGCCAACCCGGCGCTCGGCGCTGCGGTCGACCGCCTGGTGCGCCACGGCGGCACGGCGATCCTGTCCGAGACGCCCGAGATCTACGGCGGCGAGCACCTGCTGACGCGCCGCGCGGTCTCGACGGAGATCGCCGACAAGCTGATCGCGCGCATCCGCTGGTGGGAGCGCTACTGCGAGAGGAACGACGCCGAGATGGACAACAACCCGTCGGCCGGCAACAAGGCCGGCGGCCTCACGACCATCCTCGAGAAGAGCCTCGGCGCGATCGCCAAGAGCGGCACGACCAACCTCGTCGACGTGTTCGAATACGCCCAGCCGGTGACCGCCAAGGGCCTCGTCTTCATGGACACGCCCGGCTATGACCCGGTCTCGGCGACCGGCCAGGTCGCCGGCGGTGCCAACCTGATCTGCTTCACGACCGGCCGCGGCTCGGCCTACGGCTGCGCGCCCGCGCCGTCGCTCAAGCTCTCGACCAACACCGCGCTCTGGCTCAAGCAGGAAGACGACATCGACATCAACTGCGGCGACGTGATCGACGCCGGCACGAGCATCGACGCCATGGGCGAGCGCATCTTCCGTTTGATGCTCGAGACCGCGTCGGGCCGCAAGACCAAGAGCGAAGTCCATGGCTACGGGCAGAGCGAATTCGTTCCATGGGCGCTGGGCGCGGTGATGTGAGGCAACGGCCGACGTCGGCCCCGCCGCGAACGCCGATCGAATGACAGGCATCAAGGGGCCAGGACCGGTCTGCAGTAGCATAGGTGCATTCACAATACATCTTCGAGACCCCGACGCCCCTTGCCGGGAGCCGTCGGTGACCGAGACCTGATGAAGCTCACCAGCTTTACCGACTACAGCCTGCGCGTCCTCATCTTCCTCGCCGCCGATCCGACCCGTCGCGCCACCATCGCCGAGGTCGCGGCCGCGTTCGATATCTCGGAGAACCATCTCACCAAGGTCGTTCACCTCCTCGGCAAGGAGGGCTGGCTCAGCACCGTGCGCGGCCAGGGCGGCGGCATCGGCCTGGCCCAGCCCGCCGACCGCATCGTCGTCGGCCGCGTCGTGCGCGTCACGGAGGGGCCGGCCGTCACGGCCGAGTGCTTCGGCGACAACCCGGACCGCTGCCGCATCAACGGCTCGTGCCGGCTGAAGGGCGTCCTCAAGGAGGCCACCGACGCGTTCCATGCCGTGCTCGACCGCTACACGGTCGCCGACCTGGTCCGCAACCGCGCGACGCTGGCGACGATCCTGCACGTGCGCTGATGGCCACCATCGTCCTGCTCGAGGAACCCCGGTCGGCAGCGCCGGTGCCGACGGGCTGGGCGCCGTTCGCGCTCGGATTCCGTCCCTTCTATCTCCTCGCCAGCGCCTTCGCCGCGGTGTCGGTCGGCCTCTGGGCGGCACAGTTCGCGGGCTGGCTCGGGCGCCCCTACCTGCCCGGGCCGATGTGGCACGCGCACGAGATGCTCTTCGGCTTCGTCCTCGCCGTCGTCGTCGGCTTCCTCTTCACCGCCGGCGGCAACTGGTCGGGCCGGCCGACGCCGACCGGGCTGCCACTCGCGCTCCTGGCGATCGTCTGGCTCGCCGGGCGCATCCTCGTGGCCACGCCGTACGTCTGGGCTTCCGCGATCGTCAACGCGGCGTTCCCGATCGCGGCTGCGGGCGCGCTCGCCATCCCGTTCTGGGCGGCGCGCCAGCGGCGCAACTACTTCTTCGTCGCCCTGCTCGCGGCCATGGGCGGCGCCGACCTCGCGCTGCATCTGTCGGTGCTCGGCGTGATCGATCTGCCCGCGTTCCTCGGCGTGCGCATCGGCCTCGACATCGTCCTTTTCGTGATGGCGGTGATGGCCGGGCGCGTCGTGCCGATGTTCACCAACAACGGCGTCACCGGCGCTGCCGCCGAGCGCCGGCCGATGGTCGAGCGGGCTGCCCTCGGCGCGCTGATCGTGCTGGCGCTCGCCGACCTGCTGCGCGTCGACGGCATGCCGCTGGCGGCGATCGCGCTCTTCGCGGCGGCGGCGCACGCCACGCGCTGGGCCTTCTGGAAGCCGTGGCGCACCCTGCGCGCGCCGCTGGTCTGGATCCTCCATGCCGCGTACGCATGGATCCCGGTCCACCTCGCGCTCCGCGCCTCGACCGAGATGGGCTGGACGACTGCCTCGCCGGCGATGCATGCCCTCGGTGCCGGAGCGGCCGGCGCCCTGATCCTCGGCATGATGACGCGCACCTCGCGCGGCCACACCGGCCGGCGCCTGGAGGCCGACCGCTTCGACGTCCTGGCCTTCTCGGCAGTGCTGCTCGCTGCGGCCATCCGTGTCGGCGTGCCGCTGTTCGCGCCAGCGTCGACACGGGAGGCGGTGATCGCATCCGCGACCCTGTGGTGTACGGCCTTCGTACTCTTCGCCGTGCGCTACGCCCCGACTCTGCTCCGGCCCCGCCGCGACGGCCGTCCTGGCTGACGGCCGGCGTGGACTATCTCGCCGTCAAGACGCTGCACGAGGTCGCTGTCCTGCTCTCGTTCTGCGGCTTCGTCGCGCGCGGCGGCGCCGCGATCGCGGGCGCGGCGTGGGTGCGGGGACGGCTCGCGCGCACGCTGCCGCACGTCGTCGACACCGTGCTGCTCGCGTCGGCGCTGACGCTCGTCGTGATCGCCCGGCTGAATCCGCTCACAACACCGTGGCTCGTCGCCAAGATCCTCGGGCTCGTCGCCTACATCGGCCTCGGAACGGTCGCGCTGAGGCCGGCAACGCCACGCGGCGTGCGCGTGACCGCCTGGATCGGCGCGCTGCTCGTGTTCGCCTGGATCGTCTCGGTCGCGTTCAGCAAGAGTCCGGCCGGTTTCCTGCGTTCGATCTGACGCAGCGACGGCTGCCGGCGCCGTCTGCTTGATCGGGATCAAAGCCGCCGCACGACCGAATGAACCAGCTCAACGACGACGCGATCAGCGCTGCGGCCAACGCGAGGTGACGGTCGCGGCATTCGCACTGCGCCTCACGCCGCGGTCATGCAGGGCGAGTTCGCGCGCTTTGTCGCTGCCCATCCTGAGTGGCGCCGTGACCACGTCGCACGCACCTTCGACGATGGCGGGTACCTGCGCGACTGGCGTCGCGACGACGGCGCGGGCGAGGGCAGCGACGCCGGGGCGCCAGTCACCGAGGTGAGCTGGTTCGCGGCCGAGGCCTGCTGCCAGAGCGAGGGTCCGCGCCTGCCGACCCGGTACGCGTCGGCCCCGAGCGGCTCAAGTTCCTCGGCGCGGGCGCGATCAACCGATGCGCCCCTGCGCGTCGAGGAGCACGAGCACGGTCCTGCGCGCGCCTTCGCTCGAGGGCGCGCAGGAAGCGGCGAGCGATCGGGCCTGCAGCGCGGCTATCCTGCGGGCCCGTCACCCGCGCGCCTGTCGCGCCTGCGATGCGCCTGTCGACGAAGCTCAGCCCCTGGCGCCTGCTGCCGGCGTACGTCCTCAACGGCCTCGAGGTCGCGCTCGGCATCGGCTGCATCCAGCAGCTGACCGCCCTCGTCGCCGGCGACCACATCGCCGCGCTGGTGGTGAGCGGCGCGGTGTCGACGAGCATCGTCGACCTGCCGAACAGCGTCGCGCGCAACTGGCGCGCCGTCGGCGTCGCGGTGCTGCTGAGCGCCCTCGCGGCCCTGATCGTCGACCTGCTGCGCGGGCATCCGCTCCTGCTCGGAGCCGCCATCGCCGTCGTCGGGTTCGTCGCGATGATGGCGCTGGCCTGGGGCGCGCGCGCCGGTGCGATCTCGTTCTCGCCGGTGCTCTCGATGATCTTCTCGATGGCGGTGCCGCCGAGCGAGCACCCCCTCGCCTCAGCGGGCTGGAGCGCGTGCGGCGGGCTGGCCTTCCTCGTCTGGTCGACGGCCGCGACCGCCGTCCTGCAACGCCGCTACCGCAGCCTCGCGCTCGCTGCGACGCTGCGTGCCGCCGCCGAACTGTTCCGCTCGCGCGCCGACGTGCTCTCGGCACCGCGGGCCCCCGAGAGCAAGGCCGAGCCGATGCGCGCCTGGATCAGCGGCGAGGCGGCGCTGGCGGACCGGCTGCAGGCGGCGCGCGACCTGCTCTTCGCGGCGCCCGACTCGGCGCGCTCGTGCCGCGACATCGCCATCCTCACGCGCGTCATCGACCTGCGCGACATCCTGCTCGCGAGCCGGCTCGACGCCGAGCAGCTCGGCCTCGACGTCACCGGGCGCGCGATCCTGCAGCGCGTTGGCGTCGCGCTGCGCAAGATCGGCGACGCGCTCGACGAGGTCGCCGACCACGTCCGCGACGGCACGGCGCAGTCGAGCGAATCGCCGCCGATCGACTTCCACGAGGTGTTCGCCGACTTGCCGATGGCGCTCGACGATCCGCGTGCGCGCTGGTTCCCGTCGCTCGTCGGGCGCCTGCGCCGGCTCGACGGCGACGTGCGCCGCATCCATCGCCTGCTGCAGGGCCAGACCGAGCCGCTGCCGCTGTCGCGTGAGCAGCTGAAGAAGTTCATGACGCCGCGCGGCTTCCCGCTGCGCGCGCTCCGCCCGCACTGGCGCTTCGACTCGCCCGTGCTGCGCCACGCGCTGCGCATGGGCCTGGCGCTCGGCGCGGCGTACTACCTCGCCCTCGCGCTGCCGTGGAGCTCGCATCCGTGGTGGCTGGTGCTGAGCGTCGGTGTCGTCCTGCGCGGCAACCTCGGCGAGACGCTGGCGCGGCGCAACGCGCGGGTCGCCGGAACGCTCATGGGCTGCCTGGTCGTCGTCGGCCTCTCGTACGTCGCGACGGCGAACCTGCTGAGCGGCGTCTTCCTCGCCGCGCTCGCGACCGCGCACGCGTTCGTCGCGCAGCGCTATTGGCTGACGGCGACAGCGGCAAGCGTGATGGCGCTGCTGCAATCGCATCTCGTCAACCCCGAAGACGGCTTCGCGATCGCCGAGCGCGTCGCCGACACCTTCCTCGGCGCACTCCTCGCGTGGAGCTTCAGCTACGTGCTGCCGTCGTGGGAGCGGCGCGGCGTCGCCGAAGGAGTCGCGCGCGTGCTGCGCGACGTCCACGACTACGCGTCGCAGTCGCTGCGCATGGCCGATGCCGATCCGCTCGAGGAGCGGCTCGCGCGCCGACGCGCCTACGACTCGCTCGCCGCGCTCTCGACGGCGCTGCGCAGGAGCAGCGTCGAGCCGAAAGGCGTGCGCCTGCCGGTCGCCGAGATCGCAACCCTGATCGACCACGGCGAGCGGCTGATGGCGCATCTCTCGATGGTCCGCCTCACGCTGGCGCGGCTGAAGAACGAAGCGTCGGCGCCGCTGCCGGTGAGCTCGGCGCTCGAGGAAGCCGCGATCGCGCTGGACGCACGCCTCGACCTCGAGCGCGACGAGCTGACGACAGTCGAAGGCACGGCGCAAGGCGATCTCGAGCTCCTGCCCGAGCAGCCCGCCGCCCGCGACGTCATGCCGTGGCTGCGGCGGCGCCTGTCGCTGATGGTGGTCGAGGCCGGCCGCATCCGCCACGCGGCGCGCTCGGCGCTCGCAGTCTGAGGCGCGACTCGGACCCGATCGAGAGCTTCGCCTTCGGACGGGCGAGCGTCATTCCCGGACGCGACGCGACGCGCGTGGCGCCTTCGGCGACGGTGCCGACTCCGTCAGCTCGATCCACGCCGGCGCGTGGTCGCTCGCGTTCTCGCGCCCGCGCAACTGGCGATCGACGCCTGCCGCGGCGAGGCGCGGCCGAAGGCTCGGGCTCACGAGCAGGTGATCGATGCGCAGGCCCGCGTCGCGCGGCCAGCCGTTCCTCGGGCGGTCCCAGAAGGTGTAGAGACGCTGCTCGGGATGGAGCTCGCGCAGCGCGTCGCTCCAGCCTTGCGCGAGCAGCCGCCGATACGCCTCGCGCGGCGCCGGCTGGAGCAGCGCGTTGTCGAGCCACGACCGACTCGCATAGATGTCGAGATCGGCCGGCACGACGTTGTAGTCGCCGGCGAGAACGACTGGATGCCCGGCGGCGGCGAGGCCCGCGGCATGCGCGATGAGCCGCTCGAACCAGGCGAGCTTGTAGTCGAACTTCGGCCCCGGCTGCGGGTTGCCGTTGGGCAGGTAGATCGACGTGAAGAGGATGCCGAACGCGGCCGCCTCCAGGTAGCGCGACTGCACGTCGGCATCGTCGCCGGGCAGCGACCGGCGCGAGACGATGGGCGTCGCGCCGCGCGCGAGCAGCGCGACGCCGTTCCAGGTGCGCTGGCCGCGCCAGGCCGATCCGTAGCCCGCTGCTTCGAGCGCCGCCTCCGGAAACTCACCGTCGCTTGCCTTCAGTTCCTGCAACGCGACGACGTCGGGCGTCGTCTCGGCGAGCCACTCGAGGAGCAGCGGCAGGCGCTTGACGACGCCGTTGATGTTCCAGGTCGCGATCTTCAGAGGCGACGCAGCAGTCGGGGCACGATGAAGCGCAAGGCGACGTAGAACGCGAGTCCGGCACCGACGTCGCTCAGCATCTTGCGCGGCGAGTCGGGCACTGCCGGTGCCGCAGGCTGCATCGGCAGCGGCGTCACGCCAGTGCCACCGTCCGTCGCGCAGGCATCGGCCGCCGCGCGGATCTCGCCGGAGAGCGCGGGCGCCTTGTCGGCGAGTGCAGTCCCGGTCGGACCGTCGCTGCGTGTCGGCGCGTGCTCGCGATAGCCGTCCTCCCGCGGCGCCGCGTCGGCGCCGGCAATGTCGCGACGCGATCCGAGCGTTCGCGCGTAGACCCAGGTGAATTCGGCGCCGACGAGGAAGATCTGCGCCGAGTAGTACACCCAGACGAAGATCACGACCAGCGAGCCGGCCGCGCCGAAGCCGGAGGCGACGCCGCTCTTGCCGATGTACAGGCCGATCAGGAACTTGCCGATCGTGAACAGCGCTGAGGTGATGAGCGCGCCGAGCCAGACGTCGTGCCAGTGCACGCTGACGCGCGGCATGAACTTGTAGATGAAGGCGAAGACGGCCGTCGCCAGGCCGAAGCCGACGATCACGTTGACAGCCTGCGCCAGGATCTCCCAGCCGCCGAACAGCGGTCCCCACCAGCGCCCGAGCGCCGAGAGGACCGCGCCGAAGACGAGCGAGACCATGAGCAGGAACGCGAGGCCGAGGATCAGGCCGAACGAGAGCAGCCGGGCGCGCAGCAGGCTCCACAGACCGCTCGACTTGTGCCGCGTCGGCGCGCGCCAGATGCGGTCGAGCGCGTCCTGCAGCTCGCCGAAGACGGTGGTTGCGCCGAACAGCAGCAGGGCGACGCCGGTGATGGTGCCGATGACGCCTTGGGACGGCTCGCTCACGCTCGCGAGCAGGCTCTGCACCGCCTTCGCGGCATCGCCGCCCATCAGCTGCTGCAGCTGGGCGAACAGCTCGCCGCGCACCGCTTCCTCGCCGAAGACGAGGCCGGCCACCGAGACGACGATCAGGAGCAGCGGGGCGAGCGAGAAGACGGTGTAGTACGACAGCGCCGCCCCCATGCTCGGCGCGTAGTCGTCGATCCACGCCGAGATCGCCGAGCGCGTCAGCGTCCACCAGACGCGCCAGCCGTGCATCGGCGCGCCCAGGATCGGATCCGCCGTCGACCCGCCCGCCACGGCGCGCTTCCTACTTCGCCGGGATGCGCAGCATCTGGCCCGGGTAGATCTTGTCCGGGTTGGAGAGCATCGGCTTGTTGGCCTCGAAGATCTTCATGTAGGCATTGGCGTCGCCATATGCGTCCTTGGCGATCTTCGACAGCGTGTCGCCCGACTTGACTTCGCGGTAGGTCGACTCGGGCTCGGCCGGTGCGGCGACGGTGAGCATGTCGTTGACCTTGGCCACCGACGCGACGTTGCCGCAGCACAGGACGATCTTTTCCTTGGTCGCCTGGTCCGCCGCGACGCCGCTGACGGTGACCGTCTGCGACGCGCCGTCGTAGGCGACATCGAGGCCGTCGGCCTTCAGGTTCTGCGCGGCGATGTACTTCTCGATCGCCTGGCCCGCAGTCGCGTTGAGCGCTGCGATGTCGGGCTGCGCCGCTGCGCCTGCGGCAGGCGAGGCCTTGGGGTGCCCGAAGAGCTTTTCGCCGGCGTCCTGGATGAAACTGATGAGACTCATGTTGCGTGTCCGAGATGTTGGAACTCGATTGTGGCGGGCGGACCTGGCCTGCGCAGCAATGCACGTGCCCCGTCAAGCCGTAGGACGATGCGCCGCGATCAGTCCGACCATCGTGCGAGCGTTGCGCTGGCCCTGGTCTTCCATGTTGTTGTTGAAGATCACGTGGGTCTGGAGCCCCGTCAGCGCCAGCCGCTCGAGCCGCGGCACGAGCTCGGCCAGCTCGCTCTCCGGATAGTCGTAGTTGAAGCGGTCCGACGCCGTGGTCGCGCCCTTGATGTTCCAGGTCTTCGTGTTGCGGCCGTGCAGGCGCAGCAGGGCGTAGCGCGGGTGTGTCGCCTCCCAGACCGCGGGCACGCTGTTGGAGAAGCCCTGCGGGCCGTCGACGACAGTGTGGGCGACGCCGATCTCGCGCAGGAAGGCGAGCGTCGCCTCGGTCTCGGCGCCGGTGAACCAGCTGCGGTGGCGGAATTCGACCGACAGGTCGTGGCCCGCCATCCGCTCGACGCAGTGCTCGACCTGCGCGCGGCCCGCGGCACCGGCCGTCACCCATGGCGGAAACTGGAAGTGGACGAGGCCGAGGCGGCCGGCAGCGCGCAGCGGCAGCAGCGCCTCGCGAAAGCGCGACCAGAGCTCGCGCTGGATCTCGGGCGGCACGTCGCCGTAGAAGAGCGACGGCGCGGCGGCGCCGCCGAGCGCGTCGCGCAGGTCGCCGTGAAGCACCTTGGGCTCGGTCTGGTGACCGGTGAAGAGGCGGAACGCCTTCACGTTCATGACGAAGCCTTCGGGCGTGCGCTGGCCCCAAGCCTGCGCCGTCTGAGGCGTCGGCATCGCGTAGTAGCTCGAGTCGACCTCGACGATCCGGAACTGCGAGGCGTAGTAGCGCAGCCGCCCTTCGGCCGTCGACGCGCCCCTGGGATAGAAGCGGCCGCAGGCGATCAGCGTCTTGTCGGTCCACGACGCGGTGCCGACGCGGATGCGCGCGTCCGCGTCGACCGCCGGTTCGCTCGAGATCGTCTCGTCGGACTGCATCGAGCGCCGACCTCGCGCTAGGCGACGGCCTTGAAGTGCTTGCTGAGCTTGATTCCCTGGCCCTGGTACGACGACTTCACGCCCTGGCCGTAGAGGACCTGCGGCGTCGCCGTCAGCCGCTCGTAGGCAAGCCGCCCGACGAGCTGGCCATGCTCGAGCACGAACGGCACTTCGTACGAGCGCACCTCGAGCACGGCGCGCGAGCCTTCACCGCCGGCGGCGTCGTGGCCGAAGCCGGGATCGAAGAAGCCGGCGTAGTGGACGCGGAACTCGCCGACCAGCGTGTCGTAGGCGATCATCTCGGCGGCGAAGCCGGGCGGCACGCGCACCGCCTCCTGCGAGGCGAGGATGTAGAACTCGGCTGGATCGAGGATCAGCCCGCCGCGCCGCGGCGCATGCACCGGCTCCCAGTAGTCGGCGACCTCGTAGTGGCCGATGCGGTCGATGTCGACGAGCCCCGCGTGGCTGCGCGCCTTGTAGCCGATGACGCCGCCCGACTGGCGCCCGACGAGGTCGACGCGCACCGGCACGCCGTTGACGATCTCGACCGCGCCGCCGTCCGCCGGCTGGTCGTCGGGCAGCTGGACGAGGCCGTGCTCCTGCTGCAGCCGCTTCATGAAGCCGTCGCTCGCGATCGGCCTGCCGCGGCGCAGGCGCAGCTGGCTGAGGCGCGAGCCCTTTCGCACCAGGACGCTGAAGGTGCGCGGCGAGACTTCGGCGTAGAGCATGCCGCTGTACTGCTCCTTGACCTGGTCGAAGGCGGTGCCGTTGTCGGTGATGAGCCGCGTGAAGATGTCGAGGCGCCCCGTCGAGCTCTTCGGGTTGCCCATCGCCGACGTGCGGTGGCGCAGGTCGAGGCCCTCGAGCAGCGGGATGATGTAGACGCAGCCCTTCTCGAGAACGCCGCCCGCGGTGATGTCCATCTCGTGCATCGCGAACTCGTCGAGCTTGGCCTTCACCGTGCCCTTGCCGGGCAGGAAGCTGGCGCGCACGCGGTAGGCGACCGGGCCCAGGCGCAGGTCGAGGCTCGCAGGCTGGAACTGGTCGTCGGCGATCGGCTCGAGGGCGAAGATCTCCTTCCTCAGGACGAGCGCCTTCAGCTCCTGGCTCGGCAGGATGCCGGTCGAGTAGGCATCGGGCTGGGACGCGTCGCCGGTCAGATCGAAGCCGGCGCTGTCGGAAGTCGTGGGCATGGGTGCGGAGCGCGAGGCGCTTCTTCAGTCTAAGCGAGGGCCCTCGCGCCGCGCCGTTTCGAGCGATCGCCGCGCAGGAGGAACAGGGCGATGCTCAGGTTGACGAGGTTCCAGGCGATGCCGTTGAGGAACGCGGCGTGGTACGAGCCCGTGAGGTCGAAGACCTTGCCCGACATCCAGCCGCCGAGCGCCATGCCGAAAAGCGTGAACATGAGCACCGTGCCGACACGTCCGCCCGCTTCGGCCGCGGGGAAGTGCTCGCGCACGATGATCGCGTACGACGGCACGATGCCGCCCTGGAACAGGCCGAAGAGCGCCGAGACAACGTAGAGCGCGGCAAGCGAGTCGAAGGGCAGGAAGAGGACCAGCGCCGTGCCCTGCAGCAGCGAGCCGAGGAGCAGCGTGCGCAGGCCGCCGATGCGGTCGCAGATGAAGCCCGAGGCAAGCCGGCTGACGACGCCCGCGGCGAGCATCAGCGAGAGCATCTGCGCGCCGCGCGCCGCGCCGTAGCCGAGGTCGCCGCAGTAGGCGACGATGTGCACCTGCGGCATCGCCATCGCGACGCAGCAGGCGACGCCGGCGATGCAGAGCAGCGTCTGCGCGGCCGTCGTCGACAGGCCGAACGGCCGCGTCGACGGGCGCGGCGCGCCGCTGCGCACCTCGGCCGCCTCGGCCGCGAGCGCGGGCGGCCGGCCGCGCATGAAGAGCGCCAGCGTCGCCATCACGATGGCCGAGAACACGCCCAGGCCGATGTAGGTCTGGCGCCAGCCGACGCTCTCGACGAAGTGCTGGACGATCGGCGGCCAGATCGCGCCGGCGACGTAGTTGCCGCTGGCGCAGATCGCGACCGCGATGCCGCGCCGGCGCTGGAACCAGAGCGAGGTGTCGGCGACGAGCGGCGCGAAGCTCGCCGAGCTGCCGACGAGACCGATCAGCACGCCGTGGACGAGCGCGAAGCTCCAGACGCTCTGCGAGAGGCCCGCGGCGACGAAGCCGATGCCGAGCCCGGCCGCGCCGATGAAGAGCGGCAGGACGATGCCGCGCCGATCGGCCAGGCGCCCCATGAAGACGCCGCCGATGCCGAAGCCGACCATGAGCAGTGTGTACGGCAGCGAGGCGTCGGCGCGGGCGACGCCGAACTCGGCCTGCACGCTCGGCAGCACGACCGCGACGACGTACATCGCGCTGCTGCCGACGGTCATCAGCGCCAGCGCGACGCCCAGGCGGCCCCAGGCGTAGCGCGAGTCGGCAGTACGGGCGGCGGACATCACCCGGCATTGTGCGCAACGCCGGTCGCGCGCTCGTCCGGGCGGCGGCGGCGCTCGCCGACCTCTCTCAGCCGACGATCTCGCTCGCGGCTTCGTCGAGCAGTTTCTCGAGCTGGTCGGGCTCGACCGGCTTCAGCAGGTGGTGGCGGTAACCGGCCGCGAGGCTCTTCTGCCGGTCCGAGGCCATGCCGAAGCCGCTCATCGCGATCGCATAGGGGGGCGCGCGGTCGCCGAGGCTCGCGAGCAACTCCCAGCCGTTGCCGTCGGGCAGGCCGATGTCGGAGATGAGGACGTCGAACTCGCCCGAGCCCGCGTCATCGAGCGCATCGCTCATGGTCGCCGCGGCCTTCACGCTGTGGCCGAGCTGCTCGAGCAGCAAGCCGAGGAGGAAGCGGGTGTCGTCGTGGTTCTCGACGACATAGATGCGCAACTTCACGCTCGGGCCGGGAGACGGAGCGGGTTGGGGGTTCATGAGGATGGGGCTCGGCCGAGCGGCAGGGTGATGGTGAAGGTGGCACCTTGGTCCCGTCCACCACTGCCGGCAACGAGCGTGCCCTGGTGCGCGTCCACCGTCGCTTTGGCAATCGCCAGGCCCAGGCCCAGTCCACCGAACTCGCTCGTCACCCACTGCCCTTCCTGGGCGAACGCATCGAAGATCAGGGCCAGGGCCTCGCCCGAGATGCCGATGCCGTTGTCGGCGACGACCAGGACCAGGGACTCGCCGACGTTCCTGGTCGCGACCCGGACCTCGCCTTCGTTGGGCGTGAACTTGGAGGCGTTCTTCAGCACGTTCCAGACCACCTGCTGCAGCCGCGCTGGATCGCCGGGAACGACGTGGCGCCCCGCTTTCAGCGACAGGCTCAGGCGCTGGCGCTTGGCGGCGAAGTCGGTCTCGCAGACCCCGGCCGCGGCACGGATCACCTCGTGCATGTCGGTTTCCTCCAGCGCCATCTCGAGCTTGCCGCTCGAGATCCGCGTGACGTCGAGCAGGTCGTCGATCAGCGTCAGCTCGGCCTTGACGTTCCTGCGGATCAGCTCGATCGTGCTGCGCACCGAGTTCGGCAGGTCGATGCTGCGCTCGAGCGCGTGCAGCGCCATCACCACCGGCGTGAGCGGCGTGCGCAGCTCGTGCGAGAGGATGGCGAGAAAGCGGTCCTTGGCGTGGTTGGCCGCTTCGGCCTCGGCCCGCGCGCGCCGGTTGTCGACGAGCGCCTGGACGAGCTCGGCGCGGCTGGTCTCGAGCGCCTCGGCCGCCGAGCGCAGGTGGGTCTGGTCGCGGAAGATCTTCACCAGCCCGATCGGCTCGTCGGTTTCCTTGGCGTGCATCGCCATCATCACGCCGCTGCCCCAGAAGCGGCTGCCGTCCTTCCTGCGGTGCCAGCGCTCGTCGGCGGCGCGACCGTCCCTCAGCGCGCCCCGCGATTCGCGCTCGGGTGCTCCATCGGCACGATCCTCCTCGGTGAAGATGACGTCGGCGGGACGGCCCATCACGTCCTCCTCGGTGTAGCCCGTGAGCTCCTGCGCGCCGATGTTCCAGCTGCGCACGCGCCGGTCGAGGTCCATCGACACGATCGCGTACTCGCGCGCGTTCTCGACGACCAGGCGCAGCTGCTCTTCGGACTCGGCGAGCGACTGCTGGCCGCGCTTGCTCTGCGAGATGTCGAGGACGATGCCGATCACCGCGGTCGCGACGCCGGCGGCGTCGAGCGCGGTCGTCACCGCGGCGCTCGCCCACATGGTGCTGCCATCGGGGCGCTGATAGCGCTTCTCGGCCTCGAACGGCTGGCCGGTCTGGACCATGCGCCGGAACGCTTCGGCGTCATGCTCGCGCTCGGCCGGAACGACGAGGTCGAACACCGACATGCCCTGCAGGCCGTCCGCGCTGCGCCCGACGATCTGCGCGAAGCGCGCATTGACCGACGTGATGCGTCCCTGCAGGTCGGTGTGGACGACGCCGGCCGCTGCCTGGCTCACGATCGTGCGGAAGTGCGTCTCCGACTCGCGCAGCGCGTCTTCGGCGTTGCGCCGCACCGTGATGTCGAGGAAGGTGAGGACGACGCCGGCGATCCCGTCCTCGCTGCTGCGATAGGGCAGGAGTCGCGCGAGCAGCCAGCGCTCGCCCGAGCGGACTTCGCGCTCGATCGGCACGAGCCGGTCCAACACGGCGCGCGCGTCGTCGATGACGCGGTCGTCGTCGAGCCGGCCGGCGAGGTCGCCGAGCGGCCGGCCGACGTCGCCTTCGTTCAGGTCGAAGAGCTCGACCGCCGAGGGCGTGAACATCCGGATGCGCAGCGACCGGTCGAGAAACACGGCCGCGATCGCGGTCCAGTCCAACAGGTTCTGCCTGTCGCCGTTGGCGCGGGCGAGCTCCTCGACCTTGCCCTTGAGCTCGACGTTGACGGTCGTGAGCTCCTCGTTGATCGACTGCAGCTCTTCGCGGCTGGTCTCGAGCTCCCCGGTCGCCGAGCGCAGCTTCTCGTTCATCGCCCGGAGCTCTTCGTTGCCGGGCTTGCGGCCCTGGGGCGCGGCATTGCCCTGCTTGGTGCGTCGGTCGGGCGAGGGCTCGACGCGCGCCCGGCCGCCCTCGGCCGCGTTGTCGCCGCGGCCGGCGTCGTTGGCGCCCGGAGCGGCGCGTTGTTTTTCGGAGGGATCCATGGGCGTCACGGCCGGTCTTGGCAACCGGGCGGCCGAGGTGACCCGACCGCGGTCATTCCGCGTGTCGACCTGGTCACCGTCCGGCTGCGCCGGCACAAGTCGCGGCCGGGCGGCACGAGTGGTCGCGCGCACGGAGGCGAGGCGCGCTACGATGGCCGGGTACCGACGCCAACATGAACCTGGTCGAGAAAATCTTCGCAGCCGTCATGGTGGCGGCGTGCGTGCTGCTGCTGCTGCGCATGCTGCTGAAGCCGCGTTCGCGCGACCGCGTCGACGCAGCCGTGCGTCAGGGCAGCGAGCGCTGGAGTCGCCGCCTGCAACGCGCGGTCGCCTGGCCGGCCGCCGAAGCGCGCGCCCGCCGCGAAGCGAAGGACGCGATCCAGCGCGCGCGTCGCTCGGCGATCGAGCGCGACGGCAACGTCTACCGGCCCAAGGCCTTCAAGGGCAAGCGGCGCGACCTGCACTGACGGCGCGCGGCAGGCACGGCGCGCTCCGAATCGCGTCGTCAGCCGCGCAAGTTGCGATCGAAGAACGCCAGCGTGCGCTGCCACGCCTGCCCGGCAGCGGCGGCGTCGAAGCGCGGCGTCGTGTCGTTGTTGAAGCCGTGCTGCGTGCCCGGATACTTGAAAGCCTCGAAGCGCTTGCCGTTCGCCTTCAGCGCGGCCTCGTACGGCGGCCAGGTCTTGTTCACGAAGTCGTCGGTGTCGGCGAACATGAGCAGCAGCGGTGCGTTGATCGCGGCGACGCTCTCGCTCGCCGGCGCCGGCCCGTAGAACGGCACGGCGGCGGCGAGATCGGGCACGCGCGTGGCGAGGAAGTTGACCATGCCGCCGCCCCAGCAGAAGCCGATCGCGCCGACCTTGCCGTTGCCGCCGGGGACGCTCTTCAGGTAGCGCGCGGCGGCAAGCATGTCCTCGCGCGTCCTGGCCGCGTCGAGCTTGCCGAACCGGTCGCGCGCCTTGTCCTCGTCGCCGGGATAGCCGCCGAGCGGAAAGAGGGCGTCGGGCGCGAAGGCGATGAAGTTGTCGAGCGCGAGCCGGCGCGCGATGTCCTCGATGTGCGGATTGAGGCCACGGTTCTCGTGCACGACGAGGACCAGCGGCAGCCCGCCGGCCGGCGCGGTGCCCGCGGGCTTGACGAGGTAGCCGCGGCCCGTGCCGTTACCCTGCGGCGACGGGAAGTCGACGGTCGTGGCGACGATCCGTGGATCGCTACGCGGCACCTGCTCGGCGGCGGCGAAATTCGGGCTGAGCGCCTCGAGCAGGCCGGTGGCGGTGACGCCGCCGACCGCAAAGCGTGACGCGCCCTCGAGGAAGCCGCGCCGGTCGAGGGCGCCGTGCACGTAGCGGTCGAAGAGCTGCAGGACTTCGGGCTCGAAGTCGTCGGCGGTGAGCTTGCGGGTGGAAGCTGTCATGCGCGTTTCGGAGTGAGGTCGGGAGCGCCGGTTTGTACCCCGCCGGCGCGGACCGCACGGCGACGAGGGTCACCCGCAGGCCGGCACCGCGGCGCAGCCCGGATCCAGCCCTGTCGCGGATCGCCTGTGCTAGCGTGCCGCCGCATGCGCCTCGCCCTGCCCGACCTGCTCGCGACCCGCAAGGGCCGCCTCACGGCCTTTTTCATGCTCTATGTCACCGAGGGCATCCCGCTCGGCTTCACGGCGACGGCGATCGCCGCCCAGATGCGGCGCCAGGGCCTCGGCCCGGCGGCGATCGGCGCCTTCGTCGGCTCGCTCTACCTGCCGTGGGCGTTCAAGTGGGCCGTGGGGCCGTTCGTCGACACGATCTCGTCCGACCGCTTCGGCCGCCGCCGCACCTGGATCGTCGCGATGCAGATCGGCATGATCGCGACGCTCTTCGTCGCGATGGGCCTCGACTTCGTCCACCAGATCGCGCTCTTCACCGCGGTGATCTTCGTGCACAACGCCTTCGCCGCGACCATGGACGTCGCCATCGACGCGCTCGCGGTCAACGTGCTGCCCGAGCACGAGCGCGGCTCGGCGAACGGCTTCATGTTCGCAGGCGCCTCGATCGGCCAGACGATCGGCGGCGCGGGCGTGCTCTTCCTCACCGCGGTGATGCCGTTCGCGTCGACCTACTTCTTCGTCGCGGCGGCGATCTTCGCGATCACGCTCTTCGTCGTCCTGCCGCTGCGCGAGACCGCGATGACGGCCGCCGAGGCAAAGATCCACGCGGCCCGCAACATCGCGGCCGAGCTCAAGCGCTTCGTCAGCGAGGCCTGGAGCGCGTTCACGGGCTCGCGCGCCGCGCTGGTCGGCGTGCTCGCGGCGCTGCTGCCTGCGGGCGCCTATGCGCTCAGCCTCGCGCTGCAGTCGAACCTCGCCGTCGAGCTCGGCCTCGACGACAACGAGATCGCCCAGCTCAACCTGATCTCGACGGTGATCTACGCGCCGTTCTGCATCCTCGGCGGCTGGCTCTCCGACCGCTTCGGCCGACGCCGCACGCTCGCGCTCTTCGTCTTTCTCACCGTGCTGCCGACGCTCTGGCTGGCCTGGGTGATGTGGAAGGCCGGCTGGATCGAGCCGGTCGACATCAACGCGCCGAACCGGCCACATCCGTCGCAGTGGCTGCTCATCACCTTCTGGGCCGCAACGATCATCTACAACATCTTCCAGGGCCTGTACTACGGCATCCGCACCGCCCTCTACATGGACATCACGACGCCGGCCGTCGCGGCGACCCAGTTCACGGCCTACATGGCGCTCCTGAACCTGTGCATCTCGTACACCTCGACCTGGCAGGGCTACGCGGTCGAGCGCATCGGCTATCCGTCGACGCTGCTGCTCGACTCGATCGTCGGCCTCTTCGGCCTCCTGTTGCTGCCGCTGATGCGGCCGCCGCGGCCCAAGGCAGCCGACGCGACGGCGGCGCCGGTCACCGCCTGATCAGCGGCGCGGCCGCGCCGCGCATGGCACCCGATCGACTCGACTCAGGAGCCTCGGGGCAGCGGCATCGCGAGCTCGCCGCGCCACTCGAACGTGAGGTTGTCGAAGCGCGAGCCGGCGAGGCGGCCGGTGAGCACCGTGTCGAGCTTGCGGTCGGGTGCGCCGTAGAGGCCGATCGCCTGGCGCACGTCGCCGATGGCGCTGACGGTGATCGGAATCTCGACGAAGGTCTCGCCGAACGGCGGCACGTAGCCGCGCCCGTCGCTCACCCCGGTGCCGATGACCTTCCCGTAGAGCTTCAGCTCGGCGGTGGCGCCGCTGAACTCCATCGGCGCCTCGTTCGCGTTCTGCACGCGCAGCCGGGCGAGGAAGCGCAGCTCCATCGAGCCGCCCTCGATGCGCTGGACACTCGCGACGTTGACGCGCGGCGGTGCCGACGGCGTCGCGCAGGCGGCGAGCAGGAGGGTGGTGAGGCAGGCGATCAGGCCGCGGCGCGTGAACATCATGGGTCGGTCCTCGGTGTCGAAGCGGCGAGGGCTCACCACTTGTCGTCGTTCTTCTTGTCGGCGGGCACGGGCGCGCCGTCGTCCGGGCGCGCCGATCTGGCGCTGCGCCGCGCCGGCGCTGCGCCGGTCGGCGGGGTCGCGCCACCCACGGCGGCCGTGGCCGCACGGGCGGGCAATTGCTCCCTCACCTGCAGCGCGCTCGGCGCCAGGCCGGCGGGCAGCGCCGCACCGCCCTCGATGTGGCCGTAAGAAAGGTTGGGCGTGACGCGGTCGACGACCAGCTCGCAGCACGGTGCCTCGGTGCGACCGAGGCTTTGCCCCGTCTGCGGGTCCTTCAGCTCGGCGCCCATCGTCACCATCGCGTAGCGCGAGCCGGGCTTGAGCGCCAGGCCGCCCTGGCTCAGGATGACGTCGGCGCCGGTCAGCGCGACGACGGTGACCGGGAACGTGCGCTGCAGGATCGACGCGACGACGCTGTTGACGAGGTCGTCGGCCATGCCGCCGAGGATCCTGTTCGAGTTCACACCGCGACTGAGCGTCGTCGGCGCGACCGAGGGCGCGTTGCCGCGCAGCGTCTCCGACGTCATCACCTGGCGCGTCGCGACGTTGACCATCTTCTGCGACACCGACCAGCCGCCCGAGTAGCTCACCAGCTCGCGGTCGGAGATGCGCAGCTGCTGCGCGTGACGGATGTAGGCCAGGCCGTTGATGCGGCCGGTCCAGATGAGGTCGGCGGGCACGGCCTGCGAGAGCTTGGTGATCTCGGCCATCGGCGACTGGCCGGTGCCGATCATGTCGAGCTCCTGTTCGATCTCGGGACTGAACTCGCGGTCGAGCACGGCGAAGCGGCCGGTGCCGACGAGCGCGTCCTGGATGCGCTGGCGCAGTTCGATGCCGACGTCGCGCGCCGGCACCATGCGGTCGCCGATCGGGATCTGTGCCTTGTCGAAGCGCAGCGGCGCGACCACGAGCTTGACCTTCTTCAGCTCGGCCGGCGCGACGAAGCGGGCGATGTTGGCCTGGATCGTCGCCTTGTACGTACCCTGCGCGCCGGGCTCCGACATCGCGACGATGCGAAAGTTCTGGACCACGCCGCCGGAGCGCGTGCGCACGGCCTCGGCGAAGCCGTCGGCGCGCAGCGACGCGGCCGACTGGCCCGAGACGACGTCGACGCCGAGCTTCGCGCTGACCGTCGTCGCCTCGATCGCCGCGCCGTTGACCTGCAGGATGGCGAGGCGGATCGCCTCGCCGACCGCATCGGATGCGGTCGCGCCGAAGCCGTCGGAGACGACCTTGACGGTGTCGAGCTTGCCGACGTCGAGGGCCGGCATCGTCGGCACCGGCGGCGGCGTCTCGGCGGCGGCCGGCGCCGGCGCGGTGCTGGCGAGCGGCGCGCGGGCCACTGCCGCGGGCGCGACAGCGGGCGGCGGCGGCGGCGGCGGCGGCGGCGCGGCCGGCTTCTGGTCGCAGCCTGCAGCGACCACCGCCAGCGCGGCGAGGACCATCGTGCGGATCGATCGACGATGCATCGTCATCCTCCTTGCTGCGGTTGTCGGCGCGCGGCGCTCGTCAGAGCGCGGCCATCGCCTTGGTGGCGTCGGGCGGCACCGGAATGTCGTTGCTCTTGGCGAACGCGCTCGCGCTCTTCATCGAGGTCGAGAGGTTGCTGAGGCCTGTGGGCAGCTGGCTGGCGACGTAGATCCCGGCCTGCAGCTTGGGCAGCATCATCGGCGACGCGTTCTTCAGGCTCGACGAGAACGACTGCGCCGGACCGGCCAGCGCGATGTAGCGCAGCACGCCCTGGCCGAGCTGGGCCATGCCCTTGGAGTACTTCTGCTTGGCCGCGGCGTCGAGCTTCGGGCCCTTGGCCATTTCCGCGGAGACGGCCTCGGTCGAGGCGCTGACGGCCTTGTTCGAGTCCTCGAGGTTGCCCTTGGTCGCGCCGTCGGTGAGCGCGTCGGCCGTCGCGCGCGCGGTCGCCGCGGCGTCTTTCAGGCCGAGCGCGTCGGCCATCTGCGCGTTGGCGAGCAGCACGTCCTTGTTGGCGGCGACGTAGCCGCGCACCAGGGCGTCGTTCTGGCCGCTGACGGCGTCGCCGCCGCCGCCACCACCGCCCGGCAGGCCGGGCAGGCTCGGCAGGCCCTTGGGAAGCGACGGGAACTGCGCCGAGGCGGCGAACGGCAGAACGAGCAACACGGTGGCGACTGCCGCGACGAGCTTCTTCATGAGGTTTCCTGAACGGGAGAGGGTGGACGAAAGCGGAATGCGCGCGCCTGGCGACAGGCTCACTTGCCGCCGACGCCGAGGTTGTTGAGCTGGGTGGCAAGCTCGCGGGAGGCGCTATTGGCGGCGAGCTTCAGGGCGGCGGTGCGCGCTTCTTCCTCGTTCGGGCCGACGCCGGCGTACTGCACCGGACCGACCGACGCGATCGTGTCCGGGATGTTCGACGAGAGGTCGAACACGCGCGCGTTCACCGAGACGGAGACGCGCATCAGGCCCGTCTGCGGGTCCCTGTCGGCGATGCCGACGTCGAGCGTGCCGAGCGCCATGAACGGGATCTGCGCGGTCTTCATGCCGGCCGCGATCGACTGCATTGTCGAGGCCTTGAGGTCGTTGCCGACCTTGTAGTCGTCCTCGACCTGCGAGACCTTGAACCGGCCGCCGGTGTACGGCTCGACGAGCGACGCCTCGTTGACCTTGAAGCCGGCGCGCGAGAAGGTCTGCGTGAACACCTGGTTCAGGTTCGCGCTCGGGAACAGGCGATAGGTCGCCTCCGAGGAGCGCCGCACCGTCTTGCCGCCGATCTCGATCGTGCTCGAGCGGTTGATGCTGGCACTGCCGGTCTGCGTGCGCGCGTCGTCGGTCGAGATGCTGCCGCCGCGGATCTTCTCGCTCTGGCGGCCCTTGTCGGTGCCCGAGAGCGTCGCGTCGGCGCGGTCGGTGGTGTCGACACGCTTGCTGATGCGCGGGTCGTACGACGATGTCGAGTCGACCTCGCGCGAGACGAACAGGAAGGCGAGCGCCGAGCGCTCGGTGCGCCCCGCCTTGCCGACCGCCGTGCCGCCCTTGATGTCGTTCCTCATGTTGGCGACGTTGAGCGAGACGCGCACCGCGACCGTGTACGACTTGCTGCCCGCGTTGTCGTCCTCCGAGAGCACCGTGGTGTCGAGGAAGTAGCGATCGGGGTTCTCGATGATCTTCGAGCGCAGGGTGTCGAAGCTCGCCGCCTCGGACTCGCCGGCCTCGGCGTAGTAGGTCTCGACGGCCTTGAGCTGAGCGTTCTGGATCGCCTTGGCCTTGACGTCGGGCGTGAGCGAGCGGCCGGTGTACGGCACGGTCGCCTTGCCGCGGGCCTGCTGGACCTGCGCTTGCGCGAGCGGCGCGAACGCCGCCGTGAGGGTCAGCGCGAACAGCGCGACGAAGAACTTGCGGATTACTTGCATAGCCTGATGAGCTCCCTGGTGTCTGCGATCTGCTTGTCGATGTCGGGCGCGGCCGCCGCCGTCTTGACCCACGCGTTGCCGCGTCCGTCGAGCGCTTCGGACAGCTTCACGAACATGCCGTTGACCGAGTCGTAATAAGCCGGAAAGTCGTCGACGTAGGTCTGCGTCGACGGCACGAGCTTGACCTCGCCGTTCTTCAGCGCGGTGTTCATGTAGACCTTGCCGGAGACCGGCTCCTCGATCCGCATCGACGCGTAGCTGCCGTAGATGAAGCTGGCGCCGGCCGCGGCCCGGCCGTACTCGATCTTCTTCAGCGCCGAGAGCTCGACGTTGATCTCGTAGTCGGGCTTGGGCAGCTTCAGGTTGTAGACGTCGCCGTCGGAGATCCGCATCGACATCACGTTGCCGATCGCGTAGCCCTTGGCGTACGGGACGATCGGCACGCCGGCGCGCGTCGACAGCGCCTCGCCGACGAGGTCGGCGGCCCAGGTCTCGGCGACCGTGGCGCTGCTCGAGATGTAGGCCGGGATGCTGCCCATCGCCTCGGGCTTGATCGCGATGCGCGTCACCTGCAGCGTGCGCGAGGTCGACGTCGGCAGCGTCGCCTTGGCGAACGTCGCGCCGAAGCGGGCGAGGATGCCGGGCTTGCCGCTCGCGCCTTCGTAGACGCCGCGCACGCGCGCTCGCACCTCGTCGTCGGACGGCGAGCGGTCGAAGACGTCGATGTAGGCGAAGCTGATCGGATAGGCGCGCACGATCGCCATCGACTTGAAGTCGAAGAAGAGCGCCTGCGCGCGGATCAGGACAAAGAGCTTGTTCAGGCCGGCGAGCTGCTCGACCGAGATCGTCTCGGAGCCGATCACGAGGGCAACGGCGATCGCCTGGTCGCGGCCCTTCAGCTCGTCGATCTGGCCCACGAGCTTGAGCTGCGCCGGCGGGTTCTGGCCGATCGTCTCGAGCAGCCTGACGTACGCCGGCTTGCCCGACGCCTTCAGCGACTTCTCGTAGGCGAGCGAGTACGGAAAGCGCTGCGGCAGCGACGCTGCATCGCCCGCGTAAGCGAAGCCGGCGAGGGCAACCTCGACCGGTTGCGCGCGGGCGGCGAGCGGACCGAACGCAGCGGCGCCGGCGGCGGCCTGGAGCAGCGCACGGCGAGCAGGCGACGAAGGCGGACAGGTGTCGAAAGGTCGCACGTGCGGGGCCGGATTCCGGCTGCGAGAGGCGGGATTCCCATGGTAAACACATGGGCATTCGAAAAGTGGCAATTTCACCGTGACGCAGTTGTCATGCCGCGTCGCATCCCCCAAGTTGAGGAAGGGCGCGCGTCGCTGTTCGTGCTGCACCGCCGCAGCCGGGCGCGGCGCGGTCTACTCGATCGCCTTGACGATGTCCTCGACGACCTTCTTGGCGTCGCCGAAGACCATCATCGTCTTGTCCATGTAGAAGAGCTCGTTGTCGAGGCCGGCGTAGCCCGCAGCCATCGAGCGCTTGTTGACGATGATCGTCTTGGCCTTGTAGGCCTCGATGATCGGCATGCCGTAGATCGCGCTGCCCTTGGTGTGCGCGGCCGGGTTGACGACGTCGTTGGCGCCGAGGATGACGGCGACGTCGACCTGGCCGAGCTCGCCGTTGATGTCCTCCATCTCGAACACCTGGTCGTACGGGACCTCGGCCTCGGCGAGCAGCACGTTCATGTGGCCCGGCATGCGGCCCGCGACCGGATGGATCGCGTACTTCACCGAGATGCCCTTGGCCGTGAGCTTGGCTGCGAGCTCCTTGACGGCGTGCTGGGCGCGCGCGACCGCGAGGCCATAGCCAGGCACGATGACCACCGACTCGGCGTTGCCGAGGACGAACGCGGCGTCGTCGGCGCTGCCGCTCTTGACCGGCCGCTGCTCCGCCTTCGCGCCACCCGCGGTCGCGGCTTCGCCGCCGAAGCCGCCGAGGATGACGTTGAAGAACGAGCGGTTCATCGCCTTGCACATGATGTAGCTCAGGATCGCGCCCGAACTGCCCACCAGCGAGCCGGCGATGATCAGCATCGCGTTGTTGAGCGAGAAGCCGATGCCGGCGGCGGCCCAGCCCGAGTAGCTGTTGAGCATCGACACCACGACCGGCATGTCGGCGCCGCCAATCGGGATGATGATCAGCACGCCGAGCACGAAGGCGATCGCGAGGACGAGGTAGAAGTCGACGCGGCTCTCGGTCAGCGTGTAGCCGGCGATGAAGACCACCATCGCGAGGGCGAGCGCGAGATTGAGCCAGTGCTGGCCCTTGAACGAAACCGGCGCGCCCTGGAAGACGCGGATCTTGGACTTGCCCGAGAGCTTGCCCCAGGCGATCACCGAGCCGCTGAAGGTGATCGCGCCGATCGCCGCGCCGAGGATCAGCTCGAGCCGGTTGCCGGTCGGGATCGGGTCGACCGCCGCGCCGGCGAGCGGCCGCGCGACGATCCCGAACGCGTACGGCTCGACCGCCGCGGCGACGGCGATGAAGACCGCGGCCATGCCGATCATCGAGTGGAAGAACGCAACCAGCTCGGGCATGGCCGTCATCTCGACGGTCTTGGCGCGCCAGGCGCCATAGCCGCCGCCGACGACCAGCCCGAGCAGCACCCAGGCCAGGCCGATCGTCGGCGAGAGCTGGTAGGACTCCATCAGCTTGACGATCAGCGCGCACGTCGTCAGCGCGGCGATCGCCATGCCCGTCATGCCGAAGACGTTGCCGCGGATCGACGTCGTCGGATGCGACAGGCCCTTCAGGGCCTGGATGAAGAACACGCTGGCGACGAGGTACAGCAGCGTGACGAGATTCAGACTCATGGCTTCGCGCTCTCCGGCGTCGCGGGCGCTGCCTTCTTCTCCTTCTTCCTGAACATCTCCAGCATTCGTCTCGTGACGAGGAAGCCGCCGAAGACGTTCACCGCCGCGAGCGCGACCGCGAGCACGCCCATCGACTTGCCGAGCGTCGTCTCGGTGAGCGCGGCGGCGAGCATCGCGCCGACGATCACGATCGCCGAGATCGCGTTGGTCACCGCCATCAGCGGCGTGTGCAGCGCCGGCGTCACGGTCCAGACGACGTGATAGCCGACGTAGATCGCGAGGACGAAGATGATGAGGTTGATGACGGTGTGCGAGACGACGTCCATGGCTGGGCTCCGGTGCGTTCTTCTTCGGTGGTGCGGTTCAGGCGCGCTTGACCTGGCCGATGCCTCAGGCGCGGCGGACTTCGCCGCCTTGCGTCATCAGGCAGGCGGCGACGATGTCGTCGTCCATCGGCACCGCGAAGCCGCCTTCCTTCGTGAGGACGAGCTTGAGGAAGTCGAGGACGTTGCGGGCGTACAGCGACGACGCGTCGGCGCCGACCATCGACGCGAGATTGGTCTCGCCCACGATGGTCACGCCGTGCTTGACCACCGTCTTGTCCGCCTCGCTCAGCGGCGTGTTGCCGCCGACGCCGTTCGGGCCCTTGCCGGCGGCGATGTCGACGATCACCGAGCCCGGCTTCATCGACTTCACCATCTCCTCGGTGACGAGCACCGGCGCGGCGCGGCCCGGGATCAGCGCGGTGGTGATGACGACGTCGGCCGC
>JBBRZP010000010.1:0-42341 GCA_038236565.1 Burkholderiales bacterium
CGCTGGGCGGCAACCGTGCCAAGGTCACCCTCGAGCCATTCGAACGCGGCTATGGCCACACGCTGGGCAACGCGCTGCGTCGCGTGCTCCTGAGCTCGATGGTCGGCTACGCGCCGACCGAAGTGACGATCGCCGGCGTGCTGCACGAGTACTCGGCGATCGACGGCGTCCAGGAAGACGTCGTCCACATCATGCTGAACCTGAAGGGCGTGGTCTTTCGCCTGCACAACCGCGACGAAGTCACCATCGTCCTGCGCAAGGAAGGCGAAGGCGCGGTCACGGCCGGCGACATCCAGACGCCGCACGACGTCGAGATCATCAATCCCGAGCACGTCATCGCCAACCTGTCGTCGGGCGGCAAGCTCGACATGCAGATCAAGGTCGAGAAGGGCCGCAGCTACGTGCCGGGCAACCTGCGCCGCTACGGCGACGAGCCGACCAAGTCGATCGGCCGGATCGTCCTCGATGCCTCCTTCTCGCCGGTGTCCCGCGTGAGCTACACGGTCGAGAGCGCACGCGTCGAGCAGCGCACCGACCTCGACAAGCTGGTCATGGAGATCGCCACCAACGGCGCGATCACGCCGGAAGAGGCGATCCGCTCGTCGGCCAAGATCCTGGTCGAGCAGCTCGCGGTGTTCGCACAGCTCGAAGGCCAGATCGGCGAGATGTTCGATCCGCAGCCGGTACGCTCGACGCAGTTCGATCCGATCCTGCTGCGCCCGGTCGACGAGCTCGAGCTTACGGTGCGCTCGGCGAACTGCCTCAAGGCCGAGAACATCTACTACATCGGCGACCTGATCCAGCGCACCGAGACCGAGCTGCTGAAGACGCCGAATCTGGGCCGCAAGTCGCTCAACGAGATCAAGGAAGTGCTGGCGTCGCGCGGACTCACGCTCGGCGCTCGGCTCGAGAACTGGCCGCCCCAGGGGCTCGACAAGCGATAAAGAGAACAGGGTCGGCAACGGCCCGGTGCACCCGCCAGTACCTGACACGGCTGGCGGTCTACAACACGAAAGGAAAGCACCATGCGTCACGGACACGGACTCAGAAAACTCAACCGTACGAGCGAGCATCGCCTGGCGATGCTGCGCAACATGTGCGTCTCGCTGCTCCAGCACGAAGCGATCAAGACCACGCTTCCGAAGGCCAAGGAGTTGCGTCGCGTCGTCGAGCCGCTCATCACGCTGGCCAAGGAGCCGACGCTCGCGAACCGCCGCCTGGCCTTCGACCGCACCCGCGACCGTGCCATCGTCGCCAAGCTCTTCAACGAGCTGGGCCCGCGCTACAAGACGCGTCCGGGCGGCTACACGCGGATCCTGAAGATGGGCTTTCGCGTCGGCGACAACGCGCCGATGGCCTTCGTCGAGCTGGTCGACCGGCCGATGCCGGTGGAAACCGAGAGCGCCGACGCCGACTCGTAGATCGTCGTATCGAGGAACGACCGGCATGGCCGAGCCGCTCCTTCGCATCTCGCACCTGACGAAGAAGTTCGGCGACGCCACCGTCGTCGACGACCTCTCGCTCGAGATCATGCCGGGCGAATGCCTCGGCGTGATCGGCCCGAACGGCGCCGGCAAGACGACGACGATCCGCGTCTGCCTCGGTCTTTCGGGACGCGACGGCGGCACGATCGAAGCCTTCGGCATGCCGCTGCCAGAGCGCGTCCTCGACGCGAAGAAGCGGATCGGCGTCGTCACCCAGTTCGACAGCCTCGACCCCGACTTCACCTGCGCCGAGAACCTGCGCGTCTACGGCGCGTACTTCGGCCTGTCGCGTGCCGTCATCGACGAGCGCGTGCCGAAGCTGCTCGACTTCGCCGCGCTGCAGTCGAAGGCCGGCGCCAGGCCCGGCGAGCTCTCGGGCGGCATGAAGCGGCGCCTCTCGCTGGGTCGCGCGCTCGTCAACGATCCCGACCTTCTCCTCCTCGACGAGCCGACGACCGGACTCGATCCGCAGGCGCGTCACCTGATGTGGGAGCGGCTGCAGAACCTGCTCCAGCAAGGCAAGGCGATCCTGCTGACGACGCACTTCATGGACGAGGCCGAGCGCCTCTGCGATCGCCTCATCGTCCTCGACCACGGCAGGAAGATCGCCGAGGGCACGCCGCGAAAGCTGATCGCCGAGCATCTCGAGAGCGACGTGGTCGAGGTTTACGGCGACGGCGCGGCCGCTGCCGGCCAGGCCCACGCCGCGCTCGCCGAGCGGGTCGAGACCAGCGGCGAGACCGTGTTCTTCTACCTGCGCGACGCCAAGCCGCTGCTCGACGCGCTCGCCGACGACCACAGCGTTCGCTATCTGCATCGGCCGGCGAATCTGGAAGATCTGTTCCTGAAACTCACCGGTCGACAGATCCGGGACGACGCGTAGGCCGGGCACCATGCTGATCTCGATCTACGCCACGCCGCACGTCACCCGCCGCTTCTGGCCGGTGGTGATGAGGAACCTACTCGTCTGGAAGAAGCTCGCCGGCGCCAGCATCATCGGCAACATCGCCGAGCCGCTGATCACGCTCGCTGCGTTCGGCTACGGCGTCGGCTCGCTCGTCGGCCAGGTCGACGGCATGCCCTACATCGAGTACCTCGCCTCGGGCAGCCTCGCCGCGAGCGCCGCGCTGGCGGCGACCTTCGAGGCGCTCTATTCCGCGTATTCGCGCATGGAAGTGCAGAAGACCTGGGACTCGATCCTCAACGCGCCGGTCGCGCTCGACGACATCGTCTTCGCCGAGATGCTCTGGGCGGCGATCAAGGCGCTCTTCTCGTGCGCGGCGATCCTTGTCGTGATCTTCGTCCTCGGCATCAGCCGCGCGCCGACGATGCTGCTCGCGCTGCCTGTGCTCGGCCTGGCCGGCGTCACCTTCGCCTCGCTGGCGCTGATCTTCAACGCGCTCGCGAAGGGTTACGACTTTTTCACCTACTACTTCACTCTCGTCGTCACGCCGATGACGTTCCTGTCGGGCGTTTACTTTCCGATCGCGCAGATGCCGCCGTGGCTCCAGGCGATCGCCCAGGTGCTGCCGCTGAAGGCGGCGGTCGACCTCGTCAGACCGCTCGTTCTGGGCAACATTCCCGCCGATCCGCTTTGGCCGATCCTGATCCTCGCAGGGTATGCGTGCAGCGGCTACTATTTGGCGCTGGTGCTCACCCGGCGGCGCTTCTTCCGCTAGGTCCGCGGTAAGCGAAGCGAGGGGGCGCCGACCAACGAACATGCAGGCTCAACGACACGCTCCCGCCCGCGCGCATCGCGTCTGGTCGCTCCTCGTCGACCGCGGCGTCCGGTTCGTCCTGCTCGCCGTCGCGCTGATCGCCTGGGCTGCGTTGCACGACGCCCGCGCCGCGGACGACTTCCTCGAGCCCGAGAAGGCGTTCCAGTTCTCCGCCAGCGCCGCCGACGCGAAGTCGGTCGAGGTCGACTTCACGATCGCGCCGGGCTACTACCTCTACCGCGAGCAGTTCAAGTTCGCGGCCTCTGGCGCGAAGCTCGGGACGCCTGCGATCCCGCCGGGCAAGGTCAAGTTCGACGAAACCTTCCAGAAGAACGTCGAAACCTACCGCGACCACATCAGGATCGTCGTGCCGGTCGAAGAAGCCGGCGCCGAGTTCCGGCTCGTCGTCACGAGCCAAGGCTGCGCCGACGCGGGCCTGTGCTATCCGCCGATGCAGAGCGCGGCGACCATCGGGCTCGCGGGCTTCGGCGGCACGGGCACGGCGCGCGTCGAAACGCCGGGCAAGGACGGCGGTGCGACGTCGTCGGCTGCGCTCTCCACGGCGTCTGCGACAACCACCGCGCAGGAGGCCACCGGCGTCGAAGCGGTGCTGCGCGGCGGCGCGTTCTGGCCGATCGTCGGCGCGTTCTTCATCGCCGGCCTCCTGCTCTCGCTCACGCCCTGCGTGCTGCCGATGCTGCCGATCATCTCGTCGATCATCGTCGGCGACGGTGCAGGATCGGGCCGGGCAGCGTTCACGCCCCAGCCGGCCGGTGCGCCGCGGCCCGGCGTGTCCATGCGTGCCGGTGTGGGTGGCGTGTCGCGTCGTCGCGGCTTCGCGCTCGCCGCGTCGTATTCGTTCGGCATGGCGGTCGTCTACACCGCCTTCGGTGTCGCCGCCGGACTCGCCGGCGAGGGGCTGGCGGCCGCGCTGCAGAACCCCTGGGTGCTCGGCACGTTCGCGCTCGGCCTGGTCGCGCTGTCGCTCTCGATGTTCGGCGTCTACAACCTGCAGCTGCCGTCGTCGATCGCCGGGCGCTTCAACGCGGCCGCGCACAAGCTGCCGGCCGGCCGCGTCGCCGGCGTATGCGCGATGGGCGGCGTGTCGGCGCTCATCGTCAGCCCGTGCGTCGCCGCGCCTCTCGCCGGCGCCCTGCTGTATCTCAGCCAGACACGCGACGTCTGGCTCGGCGGGACCGCGCTCTTCTCGCTCGCCACCGGCATGAGCGTGCCGCTGCTGCTCGTCGGCGCCTCCGCGGGCGCGCTGCTGCCGCGCGCGGGCGCGTGGATGGACGAGGTCAAGGCAGCGTTCGGCATCCTCCTTCTCGGCGTCGCACTGTGGACGGTGCAGCCGATCCTGCCCGGTCCGCTCGCGCTCGGCCTGTGGGGCCTGCTCGCGATCGGCACCGCGACGATGCTCTTCCTGCGCGCGCGCACTGCGGGCGCGACGGCCGCCCGCAGTGCGAAGGCGCCCGGCACTGCCGCTGCGGCCTCGCATCCGTTCGCGTGGCGCCAGATCCTCGCCGCGCTGCTCGCGCTGGTGGGCGTGATCCAGGTCGTCGGCGCCGCGGCGGGTGCGACCGATCCGCTGCGTCCGCTCGAGCGCTTCACCGCACGGGGCGAGGGTTCCGGTGCCGCGCTGACCTTCAAGACGGTCCGCAGCGTGGACGAGCTCGACGCCGCCCTGCGCACCGCTGGGCGTCCGGTGATGCTCGACTTCTATGCCGACTGGTGCGTCTCGTGCAAGGAGATGGAGCGCTTCACCTTCAGTGACCCAGCGGTGCAGAAGCGGCTCGCCGGTGCACTGCTTCTCAAGGCCGACGTCACCGCCAACAACGACCAGGACCGGGCGCTGCTGAAACGCTTCAACCTGTTCGGCCCACCCGGGACGATCTTCTTCGACGCCGCCGGCCAGGAAGTGCGTGCGGCCCGTCTCATCGGCTACCAGAACAGCAAGGACTTCCTCTCCACCTTGCGCAACGCCGGGCTCTGACCGACCCGCGCGAGCCCGCCGTGTTAAACTCCGCCTTCCAGTCGCGAGGTGGAGCAGTCTGGTAGCTCGTTGGGCTCATAACCCAAAGGTCGCAGGTTCAAATCCTGCCCTCGCAACCACAGATTCGCGAACAATAACAACAACGTAAGAATCGCCAGAAGCCGCCCCGCAAGGGCGGCTTCTTGCTTTGTGCGCTTCCCGTGCCCAATTCATGCCCATCCTGTGACAGGGCCTGTCGCTACGCCTGCGAGGCCGCGCCGAAACAACTCGGTCAAGCTTCGTCAGCGAACGCAACTCGCCGTGCGACCAACGAGATCTGGAGCATCGATTTGGTCGCCGATGCGCTCTTCGACGGCAGGAAGCTGCGCACGACTTGCACACAGCCTCGTAGCCGCCGGCGCAAATCGCCAGCTTGGCGAGCTTGGGACGTCGTGTCGTCATTTCCCGAACTCGGTGGTGTCCGAGGCGGCGGGCGCGGCCATGACCATCGAGTCATCCCACGGAGGGTTTGGCTGGGAAGCAATCACCCATGGATGGCGAAGTGCGCTGTCAACTCGCGCTGGAGAAGATTCTGACTTCGACGCGGAACTCATTGACCTGAGCGCCGACCACGTGCATCCGCGCGATAGGGTGCCTGCCTACCATCGCAGTCAGCCTCGGCGAGCGCGTTGCAATCATGGCTTTGGTGGGAAATGCCTTGGGGCAGCAGAGCAACGCGGCATTGCCCGCTTTCAGTCGCTCCAAAGTGGAACGGTGACTGCAGCTTCTGGCACCGGAAGAATAGGATAGGTCTCCCAATCCGTAGTTCGAGTGTTCGAGTCACACAGGGCTTTGGCTGGCGATTACCGCGGCGCTAAGGGCTGCCTGGCCGAGACAGACACCGGCCAAGTCGCCACGGCAAGGCAAGCTCGTACGAACGTCTCTGCGATTAACCCGGGAGGGCGCTCGCGAGGAACTACGATCGAAAGCGTACGCGGCGCCTTTGGCAGCGAAGTGCGCACCTCGACCAGCCATCCGCCCGCGAACGCCTCGGCGACCGCGTGACGCGACAGGCAGCCGATACCGACGCCGGCCGCGACCACGCGCTTGACCGCTTCGCTGCTGCCCAGCTCGAGCTCGACGCGCAGGTCGGCGACGCGCTCGAGCAGCAGGCGATCGCTCGCCTCGCGCGTGCCCGAGCCCGGCTCGCGCAAGACCCAGCCGGCGCCCGACAGCTCGGCGACCCCGACCTTGCGACCTGCGAACGGATGCGACGGAGCTGCGAAGATCGCCAGCTCATCTGAGAGCCAGCGGCGCACCACCACGTCGGGATGGCGCTGCCGGCCTTCGATGAAGCCGATGTCGACCTCGAAGGCAGCGACGGCGTCGATCACTTCGCTGGTGTTGCCGATGACCAGCCGCGCCGGAACCTCGGGATGGCCGTGCTTCCACTCGGCGAGCACGCGCGGCAGGAGGTACTCGCCGATCGTGAAGCTCGAGGCGATGCGCAGCGGCGCGGCGCGTTCGCTTGACAGCCGCGCCTGCAGGTCGCCGGCATGGGCGAGCAGCGAGACGGTCAGGGGCAGGAGCGCGCGGCCCTGCTCGTTGAGCACCAGGCGCCGGCCGACCCGGTCGAACAGGCGAGCGCCGACGGCCGCTTCCAGCGCCGCCAGCGCCGCGCTTGAGGCCGACTGCGAGCGGGCGACGCGATCCGCGGCGCCGCGCGTCGAGCCGGTCCCTGCGGTCGCCGCGAAGACCTCGAGCTGGCGCAGGGTCAGGCGTAGTCGGTGATCGGATTTTTCGCTCATGGCGAGCGAGATTACCCGCTTTTACGCTCACCGCCGCCGCCCTACCATCGCCTTACGATGACGATGCATGCCGGACCGAAGACCAGCCTGTTCCGCATCTTCGCGCGGTCGCACCTGCACGATCCGCTCGTGCCGCCCGCGCCCGGCGCCGTGCTCGAGGTCAAGACCACGACGTGCTACATGTGCGCCTGCCGCTGCGGCATCCGTGTCCACCTGCGCGACGGCGAGCTGCGCTACATCGACGGCAACCCCAACCATCCGATCAACAAGGGCGTGATCTGCGCCAAGGGATCGGCCGGGATCATGAAGCAGGTCTCGCCGGCCCGGCTGACGCACCCGTTGCTGCGCAAGGCGGGAAGCGAGCGCGGCGCGGGCGAGTTCGAGCCCATCTCGTGGGAGCGGGCGTTCGAGCTGCTGGAGACGCGGCTGAGGACGATCCGCGCCACCGATCCGAAGCGCTTCGCGCTCTTCACCGGCCGCGACCAGATGCAGGCGCTGACCGGCCTGTTCGCGCGTCAGTTCGGCACCCCGAACTACGCCGCCCACGGCGGCTTCTGCTCGGTCAACATGGCCGCCGGCATGATCTATTCGATCGGCGGCAGCTTCTGGGAATTCGGCGGCCCCGATCTCGATCGCGCCAGGCTGTTCGTCATGATCGGCACCGCCGAGGACCATCACTCGAACCCGCTCAAGATCGCGATCTCGAAGTTCAAGCGCGACGGCGGCCGTTTCATCTCGATCAACCCGGTGCGCACCGGCTATTCGGCGATCGCCGACGAATGGATCCCGATCAAGCCCGGCACCGACGGCGCCCTCTTCATGGCGCTGCTGCACGAGCTGATCGGCGGCGACCTGGTCGACCATGCGTTCCTGAAGCGCTACACCAACGCGCCGCAGCTGGTCGTGCTCGACGCCGGCGAGCGCGAGGGCATGTTCGCGCACGACGCCGATCCGGCCAAGGGCCCGCCGGGCGACGGCCGGCATCCGCATAACAAGCTGGTGTTCGACACGACTTCTGGAACGGTGATGGCAGCCTATCCGGAAGGCATCGCCGACGGCTGCGATCCGGCTCTGGCTGGCACCTACACGCTGGCCGACGGCACCCGGGTCGCGCCGTCGTTCCAGCTGCTGCGCGACCGCGTCGCGCCGTGCACGCCGGCCTGGGCGTCGGCGATCACCGGTATCCCGGCCGAGCGCATCCGAAAGCTTGCGCGCGAGCTCGGCGAGACGGCACTGCAGCAGGCGTTCGAGCTGCCGATCCCGTGGACCGACGCGTGGGGCAAGCACCACGCGACGACCGAGGCACGGCCGGTCGCCTTCCACGCCATGCGCGGGTTGGCAGCGCACTCGAACGGCTTCCAGACGATCCGCGCGCTCGCCGTGCTGATGAGCGTGCTCGGCACCATCGACCGACCCGGCGGCTTCCGTCACAAGGCGCCGTACCCGCGTCACATCGTGCCGAACTTTCGCGCCTTCAACTCGCCCGACATGATCAAGCCGAACACGCCGCTGAACGCGGCGCCGCTCGGCTTCCCGGCCAGCCCCGACGAGCTTGCGATCTGCGACGACGGCACACCGATGCGCATCGATCATGCCTTCTCGTGGGAGCACCCGCTCTCGGCGCACGGCCTGATGCACACCGTCATCACCAACGCGACGCGCTGCGATCCGTACCGGCTCGATACGCTCCTGATCTTCATGTCGAACATGGCGTGGAACTCGACCATGAACACGATGGCCGTGCGCGAGATGCTCAATCGCCGTCACGAAGACGGCGACTACCAGATCCCGTTCCTCGTCGTCTGCGACGCGTTTCAAAGCGAGACCGTTGCCTTCGCCGACCTGGTCCTGCCCGACACGACCTACCTCGAGCGACACGACGTGATGAGCATGCTCGACCGGCCGATCTCCGAGTTCGAAGGGCCGGCCGATTCGGTGCGCGTGCCGGTCGTGCCGCCGACCGGCGAATGCCGGCCGTTCCAGGAGGTCATCGTCGAGCTCGCGTCGCGCCTGAAGCTGCCCGCCTTCACCACGCCCGAAGGCGGCCGCAAGTTCAAGGACTACCCCGACTTCGTTGTCAACTTCGAGTCGGCGCCCGGCGTCGGCTTCCTGATGGGCTGGCGCGGCAAGGACGGCACCGAGCACCTGCGCGGCGCGCCGAATCCGAAGCAGTGGGAGATGTACGCGAAGAACGACTGCGTCTTCACGCACCCGCTGCCGGAATCGATGCACTACATGCGCAACTGGAACCGCGAGTACCTCGACTTCGCGAAGGACAAGGGCTGGCGCCAGAAGAACGACGTCGTCCAGATCGCCATCTACAGCGACACGCTGCAGACCTTCCGCCTCGCGGCGCAGGGCAAGACCTCCGGCCGGCAGCCGCCCGAGCACCTACGCGAGCGCATTGAGACCTACTTCGATCCGCTGCCGTTCTGGTACCCGCCGCTCGAGGAGGCCGTCACCGACACCCTGCGCTTCCCGCTCAGCGCGATCACGCAGCGGCCGATGGCGATGTACCACTCGTGGGATTCGCAGAACGCCTGGCTGCGCCAGATCCACAGCCACAACTACCTGCACGTCAATCCGCTCACGGCGCAAAAGGCCGGCATCGGCGACGGCGGCTGGTGCTGGGTCGAGAGCGAATGGGGGCGGGTGCGATGCATGGTGCGCTACAGCGAAGCGGTCGAGCCGAACACGGTCTGGACCTGGAACGCGATCGGCAAGGCCGACGGCGCGTGGCAGCTCGCGCCCGGCGCCGACGAGGCGCGCAAGGGCTTCCTCCTCAACCACCTGATCAACGACGAGCTGCCGCAGGCCGACGGCCGGGCGATCAGCAACTCCGACCCGATCACCGGCCAGGCCGGCTGGTACGACGTGCGCGTGCGTATCCGGCCGGCCGACGCGCAAGAGCACGAAGCGTCGTCGCCGCAGGTCGCGGCGACTCCGGCCGTGCCGGGCGTGCTCGGCCGGCGTCCGGCCGAGGCCACGCCGCTGGCCGAAGGAGCGGGCGAATGATCGACGCGCTGAAGGCGCTGGTCCGACGCGCCGTCATGGCCGAAGCGCCGGCGCCGCTGGCGGCCGCGAAGGCGCCGGCGCCGACGCTGGCCCGGCAGCTCGCGCTGGTCATCGACCTCAACGTCTGTGTCGGCTGCCATGCCTGCGTCACCTCGTGCAAGGAATGGAACACGGCGGGTTCGGCCGGTCCGCTGGCCGACGAGAACGCCTACGGCGCGAGCCCGACCGGCACCTTCTTCAACCGCGTCCAGACCTACGAGGCCGGCGTCTTCCCGGGCACCGACACGATCCACTTCCCGAAGAGCTGCCTGCATTGCGAGGACCCGCCGTGCGTCCCCGTGTGCCCGACCGGCGCGAGCTACAAGCGCAAGGAAGACGGCATCGTCTTGGTCGACTACGACACGTGCATCGGCTGCAAGTACTGCGCGTGGGCCTGCCCGTACGGCGCACGCGAGATCGACGAAGACCGGCAGGTGATGACCAAGTGCACGCTGTGCGTCGATCGCATCTACGACCCGCTGCTCGCGCCCGCCGATCGCAAGCCCGCCTGCGTCATGGCGTGTCCGACCGGCGCGCGCCTGTTCGGCGACGTGAAGGATCCCGACTCCGAAGTCTCGCGCGCGATCCGCGAGCGCGGCGGCTACTCCCTGATGCCGGAGTGGGAGACGATGCCCGCCAACCAGTACCTGCCACGCCGCGTCACCGACGTTGCCGGTGAGCTGGCCCGCGAGGCGCGCGAGCTCGGCACGACGCGCACCGACTGACGGCTCGATGCCAGCGTCGCAGCCATGAACCCGGCGTTCTCGGTCATCTTCTTCACCACCCTGGCCGGCGCGGCGCAGGGGCTCGTCGTCGCGCTCGCGCTTGCACTGCTGGCCGGCGTGTCGATGTCGACCGGGTTCCTCGCGCGCGGCCTGCTCTTCGCCGCCGTGCTGCTTTTCGCCGGACTGGCCGCGTCGTTCCTGCACCTCGGCCGGCCGGAGCGTGCCTGGCGCGCGGCGATGATGTGGCGCACCTCGTGGCTCTCGCGCGAGGTGATCGCACTGCCGGCGTTCATCGCGCTCGTCGTTGCCTGGTGGATGATGCTCCGGCTCGACGAGCAGGGCATGCCCGCGCGCGTGCTGCTGCCGATCGTCGCCATCGCCATGGCGGCGCTCCTCTGGTACTGCACGGCGATGATCTACGCCTGCCTGCGCTTCGTCGAGGAATGGGCGCAGCCGCTCACGATCGTCAACTTCGCTCTGATCGGTCTCTCGTCCGGCTTCGTGCTTGCCAGCGCGCTGGCCGCGCTCGGCGAGGAGCGATCTTTCCTTGCTGTCAGCGGCCCTGCCGCATTCGCAGTCACGATCGTCGCGTGGGTCTCGCGCATGCACGCAGTGCGCTGGAACGCCGCCCTCAAGCATCGCTCGACGTTGCAGACGGCGACCGGCATCCGCTCGGCGCATCTGCTGCAGAAGTCGATGGGCATGTCGGCCGGCTCGTTCAATACCCGCGAGTTCTTCCACCATGCCTCGCTCGCGTTGATGCGGCGGATCCGGCTCGCCGTCAACGTGCTCGCGTTCGCGGCGCCATCGCTCGCGATGGGCCTGGCGCTGCTGACGGCGACGTCGATGTCGTCGGGGAAGCCGTTGTCGCTGCCGGTCGCGCCGCTCTGGCTGCTCGCCCTGCTGCTGCAGGCTCCCGGCCTGGTCGCCGACCGCTGGTACTTCTTCGCCCAGGCGAAGCATCCGCAGAACCTGTACTACCAGGTCGTGTCGTGAGCGTTCCTGCGCACTGGTGGTCAAAGATAACCCCCCGCAGTGAACGAACTCGCCGCCAGCGTCTTCGGACCTGGGATCCGCCGCGTCGACTGGGACGCTGAGGGCCGATCTGCTCGCCGGCATGCTCGGGGCGGTGCCCGTCCTGCCGCAAGCCTTCGCGTTCGCCACGCTGGAGACGTGGAACGCTGAAGCCGATCGCTTGCTGCCGCTGCGAGGCGAAACCGCGCCTCGCAGCGCCGAGATTGAGGTGTCCCAGCCGCACCGGCTCCCGCCAGGGGGGCGCGCAGACCTCAACTCGGGCGCGACATCAGCCGAACGTAGTCGTGCCGGGAGGTGTCGATGGTCGACACCCGGTACTCCACCGGTTTGTCGCCGAAGGTGAGCGCAGTCCGCCGCAGCTGCATGACCGGCTTTCCCGGCGTCAGGCCCATGATCCGCGCCGCCGTGCGATCGGCCGCGACGGCGCCCGCGCGTTCGTGTACCTTCGTGACGGTGATGCCGAATTCGGTCTGGTAAAGGTGATAGATCGTGCTCTTGCGCTCCCGAAAGCGCTTCTCCGTCAGACCCTTGAACAGGATCGCGGGAAGCGTCAGGCGATCGTGGATCACAGCGCGGCCCTGCAACAGCAGCCGGTTGTCGACCTGGATGGCAGGTTCGCCCGGCTTCAGCCCGAGCGCCTGGGCCGGCTCCTCTTCGAGGCGGAAGCGCTCGAACGCCACCAGGTCGACGTGCGGAATCTCGCGCAGGCCGTCGCAGCGCTCGACGTGGAAGTACTGGAACAGGAAACGCTCGGCGTCGTGCATGGCCACGTAGGTGCCACTGCCCTGCCTGCGAACGAGGATCTGCTCGGCCACCAACTCGTCGACCGCGTGCCGCAACGTGCCGATGGAGACGCCGAAGCCGAGGGCAAGCACGGCTTCGCTCGGCAGTGCGGCGCCCGCCGGATAGCGCCAGTCTGCGATCGCCCGCAGCAGCGAGCTCTTCACTGTCCGGTACAACGGCGCACCGACGGTACTCGCCTCGGAGACAGTCGAGGACGATGCCCGCTTCATGGTCGCGATTCTGGGTCGTACGATGCCACCTGCCAAGTCATATAAATGACTTGTTTGACGCCCCGGGAATCACCGCCCACACTGCTGCAACGCAGAACCTCTCGAAAGGAGACGAACCGATGATTCACTTCGTATTGCACGACGCTGGCGACACCGTCGCGGTGGTCGTCGTGGAAGGCGTGAAGGCCGGCACCGACATGACCGGCTGGATCATGGACGAGGATCGGACGATCAAGGTCCAGGCCAAGCAGGACATCCCGATCGGCCACAAGGTCGCGCTCAAGGACATGGCCGTCGGCGATACCGTCCTGAAGTACGGCATCGACATGGGCAAGGTCGTCGCGCCAATCAAGTCGGGTGAACATGCCCACGTGCAGAACATCAAGACCAAGCGCTGGTAAGCAGGAGACCCCACACCATGTCCATCATCGACAAGAGCACCACGTTCCTCGGCTATCGGCGTGAGAACGGCCGCGTCGGCGTCCGCAACCACGTCATCGTGCTGCCGCTCGACGACCTGTCGAACTCCGCCGCCGAAGCGGTCGCGCACAACATCAAGGGCGCGCTCGCGATCCCGCATCCGTACGGACGGCTGCAGTTCGGCGCCGACCTCGACCTTCACTTTCGCACCTTGATCGGCGCGGGCTGCAACCCGAACGTCGCCGCGGTCGTCGTCATCGGCATCGAGGAGGGTTGGACCAAGAAAGTCGTCGACGGCATCGCGGCGACCGGCAAGCCCGTGGTCGGCTTCGGCATCGAGGGCCACGGCGACCACGACACGATCATGCGCGCCTCGAAGGCGGCTCGCGAGTACGTGCAGTGGGCGAGCGAGAAGCAGCGCGAGCCGTGCCCGGTCGCCGAGCTCTGGGTCTCGACCAAGTGCGGCGAGAGCGACACGACCTCGGGCTGCGGCTCGAACCCGACGGTCGGCAACGCCTTCGACAAGCTGCACGTGCTCGGCAACTACCTCTGCTTCGGCGAGACCACCGAGATCACGGGCGGCGAGCAGATCGTCGCCGCACGCTGCGCCAACGAGGAAGTGCGCCGGCAGTTCATGTTCATGTTCGACCGCTACCAGGCGGTGATCGACCGCCACAAGACGAGCGACCTGTCGGACTCGCAGCCGACCAAGGGCAACATCGCCGGCGGCCTGACGACGATCGAGGAGAAGGCGCTCGGCAACATTCAGAAGATCGGCAAGACCTGCACCGTCGACGGCGTGATCGACAAGGCCGAGATGCCGACGCACCCGGGCCTGTGGTTCATGGACTCGTCGAGCGCGGCGGCCGAGATGGTCACGCTCTGCGCGGCCTCTGGCTTCGCGGTGCACTTCTTTCCCACGGGTCAGGGCAACGTCATCGGCAATCCGATCCTGCCGGTGATCAAGATCTGCGCGAATCCGCGCACCGTGCGGCTGATGAGCGAGCACGTCGACGTCGACACGTCGGGGCTGTTGCAGCGCGAGATCAACCTCGATCAGGCGGGCGACCGACTCCTCGACTGCATGCTGCGCACGGCCAACGGGCGTCTCACGGCGGCCGAGGCGCTCGGCCATCGCGAGTTCGTCCTCACGCGCCTCTACGAGTCGGCCTGATCCGTCCCGGCTTGACGGCCGGCCACGCGACGGCGCGCCCTCGCCACGACGCAGGCACGCCGGCCACGACACGAGGAAAGAGGAACGCTCATGCAAATCGTGATCACCGAGTTCATGGACGAGCGCGCCGTCGCCAAGCTCGCGGCGGCGCACGACGTGCTGTACGACCCGAACCTGGTTGACGACGTGCAGCGGCTACACGCCGAGGCCGGCGGCGCCGACGCCGTCGTCGTGCGCAACCGCACCCAGGTGCGCGGTGAGCTGCTCGCGGCGCTGGCGCGCTGCAAGGTGATCGGCCGGCTCGGCGTCGGCCTCGACAACATCGACGTAAGTGCGTGCGAGGCGCGCGGCATGAAAGTGATCCCGGCCACCGGAGCGAATGCGACGAGCGTGGCCGAATACGTGATCGCGACGGCGATGCTCTTGCTGCGCGGCGCCTATCAGTCGACGCACGAGGTTGCCGCCGGAAAGTGGCCGCGCAACGCGTTGGGCAACGGCCGGGAGATCGGCGGCAAGACGCTCGGAATCGTCGGCTTCGGCTCCATCGGCCAGTTGACGGCGAAGCTCGCGCACGGCGTGGGCATGACCGTGATCGCCTGCGACGCGATGATGGACGAGTCGAACCCCGCGTTCGCGCAGGCTGGTGTCGCGCGCGTAAGCCTGGACGATCTCATCGCGAAGGCCGACCTCGTCAGCCTGCACGTGCCCTTTGTCGCCGCGACCCGCAACCTGTTCAATGCCAGGCGCATTGCAGCGATGAAGCAGGGTGCCGTCTTGATCAATTCGGCGCGCGGCGGCGTCATCGACGAAGCCGCGCTGGCCGCCGCCTTGAAGAGCGGCCACCTCGGCGGCGCAGCGCTCGATGTCTTCGCGATCGAGCCGATGCCGGCCGGCGGCCCGTTCGCCGACTGCCCGAACCTGTTGCTGACGCCGCATGTCGCGGGCGTCTCGCGTGAAGCGAACGAGCGGGTGTCGTTCATGATCGCCGAGCGCGTCCTGGAGGAGCTCGCCTGATGGCCCGCCTGGCGATGGAGGAAGCGCGCGCGCTCGTGACGGCGGCACTGCAGGCGGCCGGCGCGAACGCGGTGATGGCGCAGATCACCGCCCGGGCGCTGGTACTCGCCGAGGCGCAAGGGCTCGGGTCGCACGGGCTGAGCCGCGTCGCTCAATACAGCGCCCACTTGCGCAATGGTCGCGTCAACGGCGCTGCGACTCCGGTGGTCGTCAAGAGCCGGGGCGCGGCGGCGCTCGTCGACGCGCAGGAGGGCCTCGCGTTCCCCGCCTGCGAACTCGCCGTGAAGGAAGCGATCTCCCGCGCCCGGGAATTCGGCATCAGCATCGTCGGCGTGACGAACAGTCACCATTGCGGCGTCGTGATCGACCACCTGCGCGTCGCGGCCGACGCCGGCATGGTCGGGCTCGGATTTGCCAACTCGCCGGCGGCGATGCCCGCCGCCGGCGGAAAGCATCCCGTCTTCGGCACGAACCCGATCGCCGCGATCTTCCCGCGGCGGGGCGAGGCCGTGCCGCTGATGATCGATCTGAGCCTGAGCGAGGTCGCCCGCGGCAAGCTGATGGTGGCGGCCAAGGAGGGCAAGCCGATTCCTTCCGGTTGGGCGCTCGATGGAGGTGGCCATCCGACCACCGACCCGAAGGCCGGACTCGAAGGATCCATGCTGCCCATCGGCGCCGTCTCGAGCCCCAAGGGCGCAATGCTCGCACTCGTCGTCGAGTTGCTGGTCACTGCGCTGATCGGCGCGAACTTCGGCTTCGAGGCCTCGAGCTTCTTCGTCGACGATGGCAACCGGCCGCGCATCGGCCAGACCTTCATCGTCATCGACCCGGATGCGCTCGCGGGGCGCGCGGCGTTTCTCGACCGCCTCGAGGTGCTGGTCGCCGAGATGGAGCGCGACGCCGGCGTGCGCCTGCCGGGCGCGCGTCGTGACGCACTGCTCCGCAAGGCCGAGGCCGACGGCATGGTCATCGCCGATGCGGTGCTCGCGACGATCGGGGCCTGACTCGCTGACCGAGGGCAATCGACGCGATGACGGACAACCTGACGGTCAGCGTCTGGCGCGGCAAACGCGACGGCGCCTTCACCCGCTACGAGGTGCCGCGCCAGCCGAGCCAGACCGTGCTCGATGTCGTGACCCACATCCAGCGTCATCTCGAGCCGTCGCTGAGCTATCGCTATGCCTGCCGGGTCGGAATGTGCGGCTCGTGCGCGATGACCGTGAACGGCGTCGCGCGCTGGACTTGCCGCACGCACGTCGCGAAGGTCATCGACGCGAGCGGGCAGCTCGAGATCGCGCCGCTCGCGAATTTGCCCGTGATCAAGGACCTCGCGACCGACATGAGCGAGTTCTTCGACAAGTGGGCGCGGGCGCGCGGCCAGTTCAAGGGCGAGCGGACGCGGCACGATGACTTCGCGCGGATCGCGCCGGCGTCGCCAGAACGCGCGGCGGCCAATGCCGGCATCGAGTGCATCGGCTGCGCCGTCTGCTACGCGTCGTGCGACGTCGTGGCGTGGCGTCCCGATTACCTCGGTCCGGCAGCGCTGAACCGCGCCTGGACGCTGGTCAACGACGTGCGCGACGTGCAGCAGGTCGAGCGCCTGCGCGCCGTCGCCGGCGATGCCGGCTGCCACGCTTGCCACACGCAGGGGTCGTGCTCGGAGCGCTGTCCGAAGCACATCGAGCCGACCCTCGGCATCTCGAAGCTCAAGCGACGCATCGGGCGCGCCGCGGTCCGCGGCGAGCTGTAACGTGGACACGACAACGGCTTCGGCAATCGGCTCGAGAGCGGCTGCCGACGCCACCGTCGCGACGGCGCTCGCCGACGCGCGGCGCTGGTATTGGCAGCGGATCAGCGCAATGGTGCTCGCGGTGTGCGTGGTGGTCCACCTCGCAGTCATCATCTACGCGGTCCGCGGCGGGCTGACCGCTGCCGAGATCCTGGGCCGGACGCGAGGCAACTGGGCGTTCGGTGCGTTCTATGCGGTGTTCGTCGTCGCAAGCGCGGTCCACGTGCCGATCGGAGCGTCCGTCATCGCGCGCGAATGGGCCGGCCTCGGCCCGCGTGCCGCCTTGTGGGTCGGTCGCGCCCTGTCGCTGCTGGTGCTCCTGACCGGCCTGCGCGCCGTCGTCGCGGTGGTCGCATGAAGCTGCGCAGCGACGCCCGCGCGCACGGCCATCCGGCGTGGTGGGCCTTCGCACTGCATCGGTTGTCGGGCATCGCGCTCGCGGTGTTCCTGCCGCTGCATTTCTGGGCACTCGGCCAGGCCGTCGCCGGTGACGCGGCGCTCGAGGGGTTCCTGCGTTTTGCCGACCGGCCGCTGTTCAAGCTCGCCGAGTGGGGACTCGTGGTGCTGCTCGCGTTGCACCTGGCGGGCGGCGTGCGGCTGCTGCTGATCGAGTTCGGCGGCTGGTCGGGGCTGCGCAAGAACTGGATCGCCGGCGCGATCGGGTTTGCGGCGCTCGTTGGCATGGCGTGCGCGCTGGCGCTGTGGGCGTAGCCTTCGAGAAGTCCGTCCGCATCGAACCACGCTGAACTCCGGAGCCGCGATGAAGATCGATCTGCAAGCCGTCGAAGAGGCCGCGAAGGAGCTCTATATCCGCGCGCTGAAGGTGCTGCCGCCCGACATCAAGAGCGGCTTCGACCGCCTCTCGCAGAGTGAGACCGGGCCGAAGGCGCAGCGCATCCTGGCGACGATGGTGACAAATATCCAGGTCGCCGAGGACACCGGCAACCTGCTCTGCCAGGACACCGGCGTCCCGATCTACAACGTGACGATCGGGCGCGGCGTCGAGGTCGACGGCCAAAGCCTCAAGGAGGCGCTGCGGCGCGGCTGCGAGCGGGCGACGCGCGAGTACCCGCTGCGCTCGTCGATCGTGCACCCGCTGACGCGGCGCAACGAGCAGACCTCGTGCGGCAAGGAGGTCCCGGTCATCCACATCGACTTCAGCGACACGCCGGGGCGACTCGAGATCGAGATGATCCCGAAGGGCAGCGGCTCCGAGAACAACTCGTTCCTGAAAATGGCGGTGCCGGCCGAGGGCATCGACGCGATCAAGACCTTCGTCGTCGACTGCGTGCTCGGGGCCGGCGGCAAGACCTGCCCGCCGACGATCGTGGGCGTCGGCCTCGGCGGCACGTCTGATCTGGCCGTGCTGCTGGCGAAGCGCGCGGCGACGCGGCCCCTCGGCACGGTCTGCGACGACCCGGAGGGAGCGGCGCTCGAGCGCCAGCTCTCCGCGGCCGTGAACCAGCTCGGCGTCGGCCCGCAGGGGCTCGGCGGCGACTCGACGGCGTTCGCCGTGCACATCGAGCTCGCCGCCACCCACATCACGATGAACCCGATCGCGGTGAACATGCAGTGCCATTCGGCGCGGCGGGCGCGCGCGAGCTTCACGCCCCACGGCGTGAGCTACGGGTTCTGAGCGGAGCGACAAAATGGCCCACCACGAACTCTCGATGCCCATCGACGAGGCGCAGGTCCGTGCGCTGCGGGTCGACGACACCGTCACGCTGCAGCGCACGCTGTACGGCATCCGCGATGCGACGCAGATCCACCTGTTCGACCGCGGCCGCACGACCCGCTTCGACCTGCGCGGCCACGCGGTGATCCACACCGCTCCGAACGTCAAGGCCGTCGAGAAGAGCGTGCTGCACCCGGCGGGCTATGCGCCGATCTGCATCGGCACGACGACGTCCGACCGCATGGAGCGCTTCACCCGCCCGCTGATGGCGCAGTACGGCGTGCGGCTGATCGTCGGCAAGGGCGGGCTGCGCGAAGGCTCGCTCGCCGCGTTCCGCGAGCTCGGCGGCGCCTACCTTGCGATCGTCGGCGGCACCGCCGCACTCGAGACCACGTGGATCGAGCAGATCGAGGATGTCGATCTCGACGACCTGAATCCCGAGTCGCTGTGGAAGTTCCGGATCCGCGACTTCGGCCCGCTGCTGGTGGCGATGGACAGCCACGGCGGAAGCCTGTTCGACGTCGTCAACCACGATGCGAGGGCCCGGCGGGCGGCGGTGCTGGCCGGGCTCGGGGTGAAGACGTGAGGGCGGCGGTCCGCCGCTGGCGCCGTCACGATCCCCGGCACCCGCATTGGCCAGGGGCCGGCCGGTGACTGCGCCGACGCTGCGCCGCCTCTCGACCGACATCCTCATCCTCGGCTCGGGCGGCGCGGGCCTGTTCGCGGCACTGCATGCGCATCAGGCTGCCCCGCACCTCTCGATCGCCGTCGCGGTGAAGGGACTGCTCGGCAAGTGCGGCTGCACGCGAATGGTCCAGGGCGGCTACAACGTCGCGCTCGCGGAAGGCGACTCGGTCGAGCGCCACTTCATGGACACGATCGAGGGCAGCAAGTGGCTGGCCGACCAGGACCTCGCCTGGACGCTGGTGACGACTGCGGTCGAGCGCATCCGCGAGCTCGAGAACGAGCTCGGCTGCTTCTTCGATCGCAATCCCGACGGCACGGTGCACCAGAAGGCGTTCGCCGGCCAGACCTTCGATCGAACGGTGCACAAGGGCGACCTCACAGGCATCGAGATCATCAACCGCCTTTCGGAACAGGTCTGGGCGCGCGGCATCGGCCGGCTCGAGGAGCACCGGGCCGTGGAGCTCGTGAAGACTTCTGATGGCAGCGCGATCGCGGGCGTGTTGATGATCGACATGCGCGACGGCGGCTTCGTGTTCGTCGAGGCGAAGGCCGTGCTGCTCGGGACCGGCGGCGGACCGACGATGTACAAGTACCACACACCGTCGGGCGACAAGAGCTGCGACGGCATGGCGATGGCCCTGCGCGCCGGGCTGGCGTTGCGCGACATGGAGATGGTGCAGTTTCATCCGACCGGGCTGCTCGCCGGCACTGGCACGCGGATGACCGGCACGGTGCTCGAGGAAGGGCTGCGCGGCGCCGGCGGCTACCTGCTGAACGGCAGCCGGGAGCGCTTCATGCGGCGCTACGACCCGCGTGACGAGCGGGCGACCCGCGACATCGTCTCGCGCGGCATCTATGCCGAGATGCGGGCCGGACGCACCTCCCCGAACGGCGGCGTCTACATCAGCATGGCGCACCTCGGCGTCGACAACGTGCGGCGCCAGTTCAAGGGCATGGTCGAGCGCTGCGAGGATTGCGGCTTCGACCTCGCCGGCGGGCTGGTCGAGGTCGTGCCAACCGCGCACTACATGATGGGCGGCGTCGTGTTCCGGCCCGACGGCACGACAGCGCTGCCGGGGCTGTTCGCCGCGGGCGAGGACACCGGAGGCGTGCATGGCGCGAACCGTCTAGGCGGCAACGGGGTCGCCAATTCGACCGTCTTCGGCGGCATCGCGGGCGACACGATGGCGGCGTGGTTGCAGCGCCAGCCTGAACGACGGAGCGCCGACGAAGCGGCGATCCGTGCAAGCATCGAGCGCCACGAGGCGCCGTTCTCGAAGCCGCCCGGCGATCTCGAGGCGATCCGCGAAGCGCTGTTCGACTGCATGTGGGACGACGTCGGCGTGCTGCGCCGCGCGGCCGGGCTGCTGCGCGCACGCGAACGGCTCCTCTCGCTCGATATCGAACTGTCACAGATCGGCGTCGCCGATTCCGACCGCGCCTTCAACCTGACCTGGCACGACTGGCTGAACCTGAAAAGCCTGATCGCGGTCAGTCGCGTCGTCACCGAGGCGGCCCTCGCACGCGAGGACTCGCGCGGGGCACACTTTCGCGAGGACTTTCCGCAGACCGACGATCTTGCGAGCTCGACCTACATCGTCGTGCGCCAGGGGCCCGAAGGTTTGAAGTTGTCGCGCGAGCCGGTGCGGTTCACGCGCGTCGCGCCGGGAGAGTCGATCCTCCCCTCGGCAGCCTGAGCCGGTCGGCGGGACCGCAAGAAGACCACTACCGTCCGGACAGCCCGCGCCACAGCAGCCCGATGCCGCCGGCGATCAGGATTGCCCAGATGATCCGCGCGACGTGTTGGGCCGGCAGCCGGCGATGCAGCCGGTGGCCGAGGAAGAGCCCGAGCAGCGCGAACGGCAGCAGCACTGTCGCGAGCGGCAGCAGCTGCGGCTGGTCATACAGCCCGACGCCGGTGAAGACGGCGAGGCGACACAACGCGGCCATCAGGATCAGGCCGCTGGTCGTCGCTCGAAGCACCGCCGTGTCGGTGATCCGGCGCGCGAGGTAAATGGTGTAGACCGGTCCGCCGGTGCCGTATAACGCCGTGAAGATGCCGCCGAAAGCGCCGAACGGTGCGGCCCATCGTTGCGAGATCGGCCGCAGCGGAATTTTCAGCAGCAAGCTCCAGGCCGAATAGGCGAGCACGAAGGCGCCGAGCAGCATCAGCAGCGCCCGTTCCGGAGCTTTCACGAGCAGCGTGACGCCGAGCGCCATGCCGGCCAGCATCCACGGCAGCAGGCGGCGCACCTCGCGGCGGTCGATGATCCGGCGATTCGCCACGCCCATCAGGACTCCGACGCACAGATCGAACACCAGCATCATCGGCACTGCGAGACGCAGCGGGATCAACTGGGCCAGCAGCGGAATCGCGGTGATTGACGAGCCGAAACCCGTCAGGCCGTAGACCGTGTACGCCAGCACGATGACCAGCATCAGGGCAAGGAGTGTCCAGCCCGGCAGGCCGGTCCAGGAGAGCAGGGCGGTCAGCTCTGCATGCCCCATTTGCGCACCGTGCGGCGCTCGATCACGCGGAACACGAGGTTCTCGACGAACAGGCCGATCAGGATCACGGTGAAGAGGCCCGCAAACACGTTCGGGATCTCGAGCTGGTTCTTGTTCTCGTAGATGTACCAGCCGAGGCCGCCCGACCCGGAGCTGACGCCGAAGACCAGTTCCGATGCGATCAGCGTGCGCCAGGCGAACGCCCAGCCGATCTTCAGCCCGGTGAGGATGCTCGGGAACGCCGCCGGCACGAGAATCTGCGACACGTACGCGAAGCCGCCCAGACCGTAGTTCCTGCCGACCATCCGCAGCGTAGTGGAGACCGCCAAGAAGCCGGAGTGCGTGTTGAGCGCCACCGACCAGAGCACCGAGTGCACCAGCACGAAGATCAGGCTGCCGCTACCGAGCCCGAACCAGATCAGCGCGATCGGCAGCAGCGCGATCGCTGGCAGCGGGTTGAACATCGACGTCAGCGTCTCGAGAAAATCGTTGCCGATTCGCGACGCGATGCCGAACGCGGTGAGCAGCGCGGCCAGGGCGATGCCAATCGCGTAGCCCCACAGCAGTGTCTTCAGCGAAGTCCAGACCTTCAGCGGCAACACGCCGCTGGCGACGCCCTCGAAGAAAGCCTTGTTCGTCGCCAGGAAGGTCGGAAACAGCAGCTCGTTGTTGAGGATGCGGGCGCCGATCTCCCAAACCAGCGCCAGCACGACGAGCAATACCGCTTTCCGGACGCCGCCCAGGTTGTAGAGCCGTTCGAAGCGCGACAGCGGCTTCTCGACGACGCCGAACGACGCCGAGTCGACCGGCTTGCGATCGATTGCCGGGCGCTCGACCAGAACCGAGTCCTTGTCAGGCAACCTGGGCCTCCGCTTCGATCTCCTCGGCGAACAGCATCCGGTGGATCTCGCTCTCGAGGTCCTTGGCACCCTGCGGATCGGTGCCGTCGCGCGGCACGCTCACCAGTTCGGCCTTGACCTGGCCGGGGTGGGGCGTCAGCAGCAGGATCCGGCTGCCGCACTTGATCGCTTCGGGGATCGAATGGGTCACGAAGAGCACCGTGAAGTGAGTGTCGTCCCAGAGCTGCAGCAGCTCCTCCTGCATCTTGCGGCGAGTCAGCGCATCGAGCGCTGCATAGGGCTCGTCCATCAGCAGCACGTCGGGTTCCATGGCCATGCCGCGGGCAATGGCGACGCGCTGCTTCATTCCGCCCGACAGCAGGTGAGGGTGATGGTCGGCGAACTTCGTCAGCTTCACCTTCTCGATGTACTGCATCGCCTTGTCTTCGGCGGCCTTGCCGCGCAGCTTGCCCGACGCGAGCAGCGGGAACATCACGTTGCCCTTGACCGTCTTCCAGGGCAGCAGCTGGTCGAACTCCTGGAAGACCATCATTCGATCGGGACCGGGCCGAGTGATGACGCGGTCCTTCAGGCGGATCTCGCCTTCGGTCGGTGTCATGTAGCCGCCGACGGCCTTCAGGAGCGTCGACTTGCCGCAGCCCGATGGGCCCAGCAGCACATAGCGGTCGGAGCGATGGACCTGGAAGTCGACGCGGTACGTCGCGGTCACAAGGTGCTCGTGGGTCTTGTACTGCAGCGTGACCCCGCGCACGTCGAGCAGCGGCGACGGCGTGGCGGACGAATCCGTGCCTTGCGCCATCGATCGCGTTCCGTGTGCGGCCGCTTAACTGCCGGCCAGGTTGTGCGCTTCGGGGAAGAACAGGTCCTTCCACGACTCCGGCGTCACCTTGATCGAGCCGATCTTGTGCATGAAGTTCACGTACTTGAGAATGTTCTGCGGCGTGGTCGTGTACACGACCTCCGGATCGTTGAGGATCTTCAGGATGGTGGGCCGCGTCGCCTTGTCCTTCGAGATCCGCAGGTAGGCATCGGCCGCCCAGCCCTTGTCCTTGTTGATCATCGCCGTGGCCTCGTCAAGCGCCTTCAGGAATGCGGCGTAGACCTTCGGGTTCTCGCTGCGAAACTTCGAGCTGGTCCATACAAGGTTGAACGTGGCGGGGCCGCCGAGCACCTCGTAGGAGTTGAGCAGTGTGTGCATCCCCGGCTTCTCGAGCTCGTAGCCCTGAAATGGCGGCGAGCCGAAGTGGCCGGTGATCTCGCTGCTGCCCGAGAGCAGCGCGGTCATCGCGTCAGGGTGGCTCATCGTCACGGTCAGCGGGTCGAGCTTGTTCTGCTGCCCCGGACCGAACGCCTGCTCGGCGGCCATCTGCAGCGTCACCGCCTGGATCGAGACTTTCACGGCCGGTAGCGCGATCTTGTCCTTCTCGGTCAGGTCCTTGACCGACTTCGCATTCGGGTTGCGCGTGACGAGGTAGAGCGGCATCGAGTTCAGCGCGGCCGCCGCCTTGATGTCGTAGTTGCCGCGCGTCTTTGCCCAGAGCGTGATCAGCGGCGCGACGCCGCCGGACGCGAAGTGCAGGCTGTTCGAGAGCAGCGCGTCGTTCATGACGTTGCCGCCGGCGAACTTCGCCCAGGTGACCTGCAGCGACGGAATGCCCGCTTCCTTCGCGTGCTTCTCGATCAGCTTCTGGTCTTCCATGATCATCAGCGGCAAGTAGCTGATGCCGTACTGCTCGGCGACCTTCAGTTCGCTCACCTCGGCACGCGCCGCGGAAGCGGCCAGCAGCACGGCGGAGGCCACCGTGAACGCATAAAGGGACTTCACATCCATCGTGGCTCCGCGGAGTTGTTGAAGCTGCGCAGCGACACCTGGGCAGCTGAGATCGATTCTGGGGCGCGCGCCGCCTCGGCGCGAGTCGTAAAAGCCCCATAAGGGATTGCGATCCGCCCGGGCCGGCGCGAACGGTTCAGTCGCAGCAAGGCGCTCATGCGTCTGGCGTGCGCCGGAAGTGTCAATCTGCGGAAGAAATGCGATTGCCCCGTACCCCGACGTCGTCCCGTCGTCCGGCTCCATGTCCTTGTCCATGTCGACCAGCAGCGCCTTGATCCCTTTGCCAGCCCGGACATCGATCAAGGCTACTCCTGCCAGTTCTCGAAACGGACCAGAACGCAGACGTCTTGTTCCTCTCTGCCGCCACATCCGCTTCTGTCCGAGGCGGCCGAGAACCTCCAGCGGCTCCTCGACGAGCGCCGACGGCAAAGGCATCTCGCGATGCTTGTCACCCTTGCCGACCACGCTCAGGAGCCAACTGCTTTGCATCTTCCTCCCGGCACTTTGATGGACAGCTTGGCCGGGTCCGTTCGGATAGGGGCGTCCCAGGAGGAAGAGCAGCGCGTCTCGCTGGCTGGAAAGCAGTTCCTCTCGGAGGGCGATCACGAAGTCCGAATCGTTGCCGGTCCCCCCGCCGACCCTGCGGGGCGCCAGTACGTCGAGATGAACGGGCCACCGATCCAAGCGGCCGATAACTCCGCGCTCGCGAAGGTCAGCGAGCCGTTCAAATCCCACGATCCGAGAACTGGCGCAATGGGCTCGAGGGCGTCGAGAGTCCCTCGAAACAGGACCGCCTGCGTTTGAGTGCGGAATCCTGAAGGTGGCGGCGAGGACGCTGACCAACGGTCGCGCTGAACCGGTTCCGGGGAATCGGGACCCCCCAGTCTGGGGGGTTTAGTACCTTCGCTTGCGTTCTTCCATTGCCTTCGCATGACGACTGCCACAGCATTGGCTTTCAGCCGCTCTTGGCTCATCGCCAATCCCGGGGGAGGAACGTTTATGAAGTCAGTTTTTGCCGGGCAACGTCCGCGTGGCGCCGTTTCGACTTCGCGACGCTGCTCGGCCTGACGAACGACTCGCAGAAGTCAACGCCTACGTGAGCGCCTGCCGGGAGTTCTGAATCACTGATCTCACTCGAACGGCGGCGATCGTTGCCGGCCCGATGCCATTTTGATGAGGGTTCAAACATGCTGAAGATCGCGAGAGCTTCCCTGATTGCCACGCTTCTCGTGGCCGGCGTCGCCAATGCCGCGCCAGACGACATCGACCTACAGCTGCGCGCCAAGGCGCAGCAGGCAATCGATGGCGGCGTCAAGTTCCTCCTCACCAAGCAGGCTGCCAACGGCTCGGTGCTGAACTCCGCCGGGCTCACTGCGTTGTCGCTCACGTCGATTCTTCAGAACCCGGCAGGTAACGGCAAAGTCGACAAAGCCGTGATCGCCAAGTACGCGACATTCATCGCCTCGAAAGCGAACCCCAACGGCTCGATCGTCGAGCGCGAGCATGACCAGAGCTACAACACGGCGGTGTCAATCGCCGCGCTGGCAGCGACCAAGGACCCCAAATACGCGCCGCTGGTCAAGGCGGGGCAGAAGTACATCGCGAACGCGCAGATCGGCGAATCGCGCGGCTTTGCACCTGTCGACAGCTGGTATGGCGGGATGGGCTACGGCGGCGACGAGCGGCCCGACATGTCGAATCTCTACATCGCGGTGGAAGCGATGCGTGCGACGGCCTACGACCCGAAGGATCCGATGTGGCAGAAGGCGCTGATCTTCGCCAGCCGCATGCAGAACCGCAGTGAGAGCAACGACCAGAAGTGGGCGGGCAACGACGGCGGCTTCGCATACTCGCCGGGCTTGAATCCGCCCGAGATGGGCGGTGGCACGAAGTCCTATGCCTCGGTCACCGCAGCGGGACTCTATGGTCTGCTGCTGATCGGCGTCGAGAAGTCGGATCCTCGAGTGCAGGCTGCGTACAAGTGGCTGACAGCCAACTACACGCTCGATACGAATTTCGGCACGGACACCAAGAACACGTTGTTCTACTTCTATTGCGCCTTTGCGAAGGTGATGGACGCGTACGGCGAAAAGGAGTTCGTCGACGGCCGGGGCCAGCGACACAACTGGCGCCGCGAGCTGGTCGAGCGGCTCATTGCCCTGCAGAACCCCGACGGCTCCTGGATCAACCACGACTCCAAAGTGTGGTGGGAAGACAAGCCTGAACTTGCGACGGCTTGGGGTGTGATCGCGCTGGAACACGCTCTGAGGTGAGTCAGCCGGTCTTGGCTCTTACACAGGATCCTCTCGTCGCTCGCTGAGCCGGCCGGTACCGTCGTCGGTTCCATGGAAGGGCGACGACGACTGCAGACGCAGGTCCGTCCTGACGCCGACATGAGCGCCAACCACGAGGTTGGCGTTTTCCTCTCCGTCGCAGCAGCGAACGCGGCGCGCATCGTGCTTGCCTGCCCGAACGGCGAGTGGGAATCGAGCCTTCCGCCACGCCGTCGCACGCGAATCTGCAAGCGCCGATAGGATTTGGCTGGAAAACAAGCAAACGACGCGGTCGCACCGGGCCTTGGGTGCCTTGCAAAGACGGCCGGACCGGCCTCTCGCTGGCGATCGAGCGTCGCATTGAGGAGTTGAGATGTCGAAGTCTGTTGGCTCGCGGCATGGCGAGGCCGTGGCGTTCGTTTCACCTGTTGCGACGTGGCGCGCGCCTCGGGTCCTCGGCGCAGTTGGTGCGGTCATGGTCGCACTGGCCGCCCTGGCCGGTTGCGGCGATCGCGCCGACGCGCAAGGCGGCCCGCCGCGCGCACCGCCGGTGAGCGTGGCCCCAGCCGTGCAGAAGTCGGTGACCGACAGCGAGGAGTTCAGCGGCCGGCTCGAGGCGAGCGAGTACGTCGAGCTCCGCCCGCGCGTCGGCGGCACGATCGACAAGGTGCACTTCGCCGACGGTGCCTTCGTCAAGAAGGGCGCGCCGATGTTCACCATCGACCCGCGTCCGTTCGAGGCCGAGGTCGCGCGCGCGCAGTCGGCGCTCGCCTCTAACAAGGCCAAGCTCGAGCTGGCGCAGAGCGAGCTGTCGCGCGCCCAGAAGCTGCTCGACGCGCAGGCCGTGTCGAAGCAGGAAGTCGATCAGTGGCTCTCCGGCTCGCGCACCTCGCAGGCCGACGTGCTCGGCGCCGAGGCGGCGCTTCGCGTGGCGCGCCTGAACCTCGACTACGCGTCGGTGCGCGCGCCGATCGCCGGCCGCGCCTCGCGCGCCAATGTCACGCTCGGCAACGTCGTCAACGAGCAGACCGTGCTGACCACGATCGCCGGCGTGAACCTCGTCCACGCCTACTTCGACGGCAGCGAGCAGACCTACCTCAAGCTGAAGTCGACGCCCTCCGGCACGAAGACGCCGACCGTGCGCATGGCGCTCGCCAACGAGCAAGGTTATCCGCACGAGGGCCGGCTCGACTTCGTCGACAACCGCCTTAACCCGCAGACCGGCGCGATCCGGCTGCGCGCGAGCTTCGACAACGGCAACGGCCAGTTCACGCCCGGCCTGGCCGCCCGGCTGCTGCTCGTGGACCCGACCTCCTACACCGCCACGCTCGTGCCCGAGCGTGCCATCGGCACCGACCAGACGAAGAAGTTCGTCTACGTCGTCGGCGCCGACGGCCAGGCGCAGCAGCGCGACGTCAAGCTCGGCACGCTCCAGGGCGGCATGCGCGTCGTGCGCGGCGCCGTGAAGCCCGGCGAGAACGTCGTCGTCGACGGCTTGCAGCGCGTGATCCCGGGCGTGCCGGTGCAGCCGCAGGTGCTCAAGGTCGACGACAGCGGCATGCCGATCTTCCCGCCACCGCCCGGCCCGCCCGGCCCGCCGCCTGCCGGCAAGGGTTGAGCGGAGGCGCGATGGACATCTCCCGCTTCTTCATCGACCGGCCGCGCTTCGCGGCCGTGATCTCGATCTTCATCTTCCTCGTCGGCCTGCTGTCGATCTTCCGCCTGCCGGTCTCGGAGTACCCCGAGGTGGCACCGCCGCAGATCGTGGTGCGGGCGCAGTTCCCGGGCGCCAATCCGCGCGTCATCTCCGAGACGGTGGCGACGCCGCTCGAGGAGCAGATCAACGGCGTCGAGAACCTGCTCTATTTCGACTCGCAGGCGAGCGCCGACGGCAGCCTCACGCTCACGGTGACGTTCAAGATCGGCACCAACCCAGAGGTCGCCGAGACGGCGGTGCAGAACCGCATCAACCGCGCCCTGCCGCGCGTGCCCGACATCGTCCGCCAGATCGGCGTCACGACCGAGAAGTCGAGCCCGAACCTGACGATGGTCGTCCACCTCGTCAGCCCCGACAACAGCCGCGACGCGCTCTACCTGCGCAACTATGGCCAGCTCAACGTGCGCGACGAGCTGCTGCGCATCCCGGGCATGGGCTCGGTGCTGATGTTCGGCGCCGGCGACTACGCGATGCGCATCTGGCTCGACCCCGGCAAGCTCGCGGCGCGCAGCCTGACGACGGGCGAGGTCATCGCCGCGATCCGCGAGCAGAACGCGCAGGTCGCCGCCGGCACCGTCGGTGCCTCGCCCGCGCCCAAGGGCACCGAGTTCCAGCTCGCCGTCAACACGCAGGGACGCCTGGCCACCGAGGAGGAGTTCGCCGACATCATCATCCGCAGCGACACCGCGACCGGCGGCCTGATCCGCGTGCGCGACGTCGGCCGCGTCGAGCTTTCGTCGGGCTCGTATTCGCTGCGCAGCCTGCTCAACAACAAGGAAGCCGCGGCGATCGCGATCTTCCAGGCGCCCGGCTCGAACGCGCTCGCGCTCTCGAACAACGTGCGCGCCAAGATGGAGGAGCTCAAGCCCGGCTTTCCCCAGGGCATGAGCTACAGCATCGTCTACGACCCGACGCGGTTCGTGCAGACGTCGATCGAGAAGGTGGTCGAGACGCTGGTCATCGCGGTGCTGCTGGTGGTGCTGGTCGTGATCCTCTTCCTGCAGACCTGGCGCGCCTCGATCATCCCGCTGCTCGCCGTGCCGATCTCGATCGTCGGCACCTTCGCCTTCCTGCTGCTGCTCGGCTACTCGATCAACACGCTGACGCTCTTCGGCCTCGTGCTGGCGATCGGCATCGTCGTCGACGACGCGATCGTCGTCGTCGAGAACGCCGAGCGCAACATCGAGGCGGGTCTGAGCCCCCACGATGCGACCGTCAAGGCGATGCGCGAGGTCTCCGGGCCGATCATCGCGATCGCGCTCGTGCTCTGCGCGGTGTTCATCCCGCTCGCCTTCGTGCCGGGCTTGACCGGCCTCTTCTACAAGCAGTTCGCGGTGACGATCGCGATCAGCACGGTGATCTCGGCGTTCAACTCGCTGACGCTTTCGCCGGCGCTGAGCGCGCTTCTGCTGCGCCCGCCCCACGCGCCGAAGGACGGCGTGACGCGCATCATCGACGGCATCTTCGGCGGGTTCTTTCGCTGGTTCAACGGCTGGTTCGGCCGGCGCAGCGAGAGCTACGGCCGCGGCGTCAGCGGCATCCTCAAGCGCAAGTCGGTCGCGATGGTGGTCTACGCCATCCTGCTCGCGCTCACGGCGTTCCTCTTCACACGCATCCCGTCGGGCTTCGTGCCCGCGCCCGACAAGCAGTACCTGATCGGCATCGCCCAGCTGCCCGCAGGCGCCTCGCTCGACCGCACCGATGCCGTCATCCGGCGCATGAGCGAGATCGCGCTGCAGGTGCCCGGCATCGTCGACTCGGTCGCCTTCCCCGGCCTGTCGATCGCCGGCTTCTCTGCCGCGCCGAACGAAGGCATCGTCTTCTTCGGCCTGTCGCCGTTCGAGGAACGCACTTCGCCCGATCTCTCGAAGTTCGCGATCCTCGGCAAGGTCAACGGCGCGATCCAGCAGATCCAGGGCGCGCGCATGTTCGTCGTTCCGCCGCCCGCGGTCGACGGCCTGGGCAACGCCGGCGGATTCAAGCTGCAGGTGCAGGACCGCGGCGGCCTCGGCGAGCAGGCGCTCTTCGGCGCCGTGTGGGGCACGCTCGGGCAGGTCTACGGCAATCCGAAGTCGAGCATCGGCACGCCGTACTCGACCTACGACATCAACGTGCCGCAGCTCTTCGCCAACGTCGACCGCACCCGCGCCAAGCAGATGGGCATCAGGCTCGGCGACATCTACGACACGATGCAGGTCAACCTCGGCTCGCTCTACGTCAACGACTTCACCAAGTTCGGCAAGACCTACCAGGTGATTGTCCAGGCCGACGCGCCGTTCCGCGCCGACGCGCAGGCGATCGGCCTGCTGAAGACGCGCAACGCCGCCGGCGAGATGGTGCCGCTCAGCGCCCTGATGACGGTCGAGCCGACCTTCGGCCCGACCCGCGTCACGCGCTACAACGGCTATCCGTCGGCCGACCTCAACGGCGCTGCCAACCCCGGCTTCTCGTCGGGTCAGGCCGAGGCCGAGATCGAGGCCCTGCTCAGGAAGACGCTGCCGCGCGGCATGGCCTACGAGTGGACCGAGCTCACGTATCAGGACCGGCTCACGCGCGACATCGCGCTGCCCGCCGTCGGCAAGGTGCCGGTGCTCGGCGCGGTGATGATGATCGCGGTGCTGCTCGTGGTCCTCGTGCTCGCCGCGCAGTACGAGAGCTGGAGCCTGCCGATGGCAATCGTCGCGATCGTGCCGATGTGCGTGCTCGCCGCGCTCTTCGGCGTGTGGATCTCGCACTTCCCGCCGTTTGCGCAGCCCGGAGACCTGAACATCTTCACGCAGGTGGCGCTGGTCGTGCTCGTCGGCCTGGCGTGCAAGAACGCCATCCTGATCGTCGAGTTCGCCAAGGACCTCGAGGAGCAGGGCGAGGAACTGCTCGACGCGATCCTGCACGCGTGCAGGATGCGGCTGCGCCCGATCCTGATGACCTCGATCGCCTTCATCGCCGGCGTGCTGCCGCTGATCTTCGGCAGCGGCGCCGGCAGCGAGATGCGCCGTGCGATGGGCATCGCGGTGTTCTCGGGGATGCTCGGCGTGACGCTCTTCGGCATCTTCCTGACGCCGGTGTTCTACGTGCTGCTGCGCACGCGCCGGAGCAAGCGGATCGCCGCCGGCGGCAAGCCGCCGCCGCAGGCGGCCGTGGCGCTGCGTCCGCAACCGACCGGAGGCGGCGATGAGTGAGCGAACGTTCGGATCGGCGGCAAATCGCTCGGCGTTGCGTCGCGCGGTGCTGGCGACGTCCGTTGTCGTGGCGCTCGCCGGCTGTGCCGTGGGCCCGAACTACCGTCAGCCCACGGTGCCGCACGATGCTGGCTTCGTCAACGCGCCGTCGGCCGCGCCGGCCAGCGCCAGCATGGATATCGCGACCTTCTGGCGCGGCTTCGGCGACCCCGACCTCAGCGCGCTGGTCGAGCGTGCGCTCGCTGCCAACGGCCACGTGCGCATCGCCGGCGCACGCCTGCAGGAATCGCGCGCGACCTTGCAGGGCGCGCGCGCGGAGCTGCTGCCGGAGATCGGCGTCGCGGCCGATGCCGGCCGCGCCCTCACGCCGCAATATCAGCTGCCCGGCCTCTCGCGCAGCCAGCGCACCAGCAACGTCTTCGACGCCGCCTTCACCGCGAGCTGGGAGCTCGACTTCTTCGGCCGCAACCGGCGCGCGAGCGAATCGGCGGCGGCGCTCGTGAGCGCGTCGGAAGCGGGCGTGCACGCGGCGCAGACGGCGGTCGCTGCCGAAGTGGCGCGCAACTACCTCGAGCTGCGCGGCCTGCAGCAGCGGCTCGCGGTCGCACGCGACTCGATCGTCAACCAGCGCGACGCGCTGCGCATCACGACCGCGCGTCTCGACGTCGGCCGCGGCACGCGACTCGACGTCGCCCGCGCGAAGAACCTGCTCGACAGCACCGAGGCGACCTTGCCGGTGCTGCAGGCCGCGGTCGATCGCAGCAGCTACCGCATCGCGACGCTCGTCACCGAGCCGATCAGGACGGTCGTCGCGCGCTTGGCGACGCCCAAGGTGCTGCCGACCTTGCCCGTCACCGACCTGTCGGCGCTGCCGCTCGGCACGCCCGAGCAGCTGCTCCAGCGCCGTCCCGATCTCGTGCAGTCGGAGCGGCAGCTCGCCGCCGCGACCGCGAACATCGGCGTCGCCACCGCCGATCTCTTCCCGCGCATCAGCCTGACCGGCCTGATCGGCTTCGCCGGCACGCGCCTGCCCTCGCTCGGCCAGAGCGGCACGCAGGAGTACTCGCTCGGCGCCGGCCTCACCTGGCCGCTGCTCGACTTCGGCCGCGTGCGCTCGCGCATCGCCGCGAGCGAGGCGCGCGCCCTGCAGGCGCTCGCCGGCTACGAGCAGACGGTCGCGACCGCGCTCGAGGAGACCGAGGGCGCGTTGACGGTGTTCACCAACTCGGCGCGACAGGCCGAGAAACTCGCCAGCGCAGCGGCGAATGCCGAGAACGCGACCCGCCTCGCGCGCCTGCGCTTCGACGCCGGCGTCGTCGACTTCCTGATCGTCCTCGACGCCGAGCGACAGTCGCTCGCGGCGCGCGACGCTCTGGTGCAGGCGCAGGTCGGCCAGGCGACGGCGCTGGTCAGCATCTACCGCGCCCTCGGCGGTGGATGGAGCGACGCCGCGTCGCCTGCCGTGGCGACGAACTGATGCCGATCAGCGCCGGCGCCGGCGCCGGCGTCGCTGCGCAAGTTGTGCGCCGGCGATCGTGACGCACATCGTCGCGAACGCGAGCCATGCGTACGGCCACGCCAGCGGCATGCCGACGAGGATCAGGCCATCGTTGCCGCCGGGCAGCAACAGGCTGCCCCAGCCCATGAGCATGCCGCCGCCGACGCAGCCCGCGACCCGCGACGGTGACAGCCGCGTGTGGCGCAGCAGGCCCGCCGTCCAGCCGCCGAGCACTGCGCCGAGCAGCAGTGCGACCAGCAGAAGGACTCTCGCGCCGACGCTCGCCGACATTCCGTGGGCGAGCTCGGCGAGCACGTCGGTGTAGGCCCAGCCGCCGACCATCACCAGCATCACGACGAAGGTCAGGCCGATGACGGTGGTTGCTGCGTGCGGCGACCAGACGTGAGCGGCGAGGTGCCGGTGCCAGGGCCCATCCGCGTCGTGGTCGCGATGCAGCCATGGGCGAGCGACGCGCCAGAGGGCGAAGGCGACGAACAACGCGGCGATCCACGACGGCGCGCGCAGCACCGGCGAGCCCTCCGACAGCGCCTGCGGCGCGGGCGCGCCGAACAGCGGCGTCACGCTGAGGCAGCCGACGAAGAAGCCGATCGGCGTGAAGACGTAGACCCACTCGCCCGAGCCGAGACGCGCGATCGCGCCGAAGACGCAGGCGCCGTTGACGAACGCGCCGAGGCCGAGCAGCGCGCCGCCGATCACCGTCCATGCGCCCGCTGCGTAGCCCGGCGGCATCTCCGGCAAGAGCCGCAGCGACTGCGCGACGACCAGCCCGCCGCCGACCCAGAGCGCCGCCTCGAACAGGCTCAGCAGGCGCCGGCCGCTTCGCTCGGTGACGATCTCGTCGATGGCGGCGACCGTGCAGGTCGCGCCGCGCTGGATGGCGTAGCCCATCACGCCGGCACACAGGACGGCGACGACGAAGGCGATGCTGGCGACGACGATCGTCATGCGGCCGCTCGGTGCGCCACCGCGCCTTTCAGTGGTGCTCTATCACGCCCTCGATCGGGTCGACCGGTGCGTGCCAGGGTGCGCGCTCGATCATCCGATTCGCGTCGGCGTGGCCGGCGTCGCGGCGGGCGCGGATGCCGCCGGCCGTGAAGTCGATGTCCTTGGTGTGGTCCTCGCGCTCGATCCTCGGCGCGAGGAGGTGGGCGACGTGCATCTGCGTGCCGCAGCCCCAGGACGCGAGCTCCTTGACGACGGCGCCGCCGCGCCTGGTGGCAGGCACCTGTTTCGTCAGCTCGCGGATCACGTGACGCAGATGGTGGATCTGCTTCTGGCGCGCGATGTGGCTGTCGGCGCGGCTCGCGAACTGGATGTCCTTGGCGCGCGCCATCACCTCCCGGATCGAGCCCGGTTCCGGTCCGTCCTGATGCCAGACGTTGACCGCGAAGATCAGCGCGTCGCGCCGCGGCTTGTCGTCGAGCACAGCCTCGATCGGCGTGTTCGAGTAGATGCCGCCGTCCCAGTACGGCTGGCCGTCGATGCGCACCGCGCCGAACGCCGGCGGCAGCGCGCCCGAGGCCATCACGTGGTCGACGCCAACATCTTCCTCGCGCGTGTCGAAATAGCGCATCTGGCCGGTGCAGACGTTGACCGCGCCCACCGTGAGGCGCGTCCTGCAATCGCACAGGTAGGCCCAGTCGATCAGCTCGCCGAGCGTCGCGCGCAGCGGCGCCGTGCTGTAGTACGACGCCTGCTCGACGCTGCTCTCGCCGTCCGCCCCACGCCACGCCGCGACGTTGGGCGTGAAGAACGACGGGATGCCGTGCAGCATGGTGCTCATCGTGCCGAACAGGCCGGCCATGCCGAACGGATCGAAGGCGCCCGCCGCGACGCCGCGCTGCTCGACCTTGCTCCAGAACGCGTTCAATCGATCGAGACGATGCGCCGGCGCGTTGCCGCAGATCAGGGCGGCGTTGATTGCGCCGATCGACGTGCCGATGACCCAGTCGGGCTCGATGCCGGCCTCGTGCAGCGCCTGGTACACGCCGACCTGGTAGGCGCCGAGCGCTCCGCCGCCCTGGAGCACAAGCACGACCTGTCCGGGCAGCTTGGACGTCGTCGCCGGTGTCGATCTGGCGCGTGTCGTGCGGCGGCGGGGGGCGGTGGACATGGCGAGATCTTCCTTGCAGCAGACTCCATTGTCGAGCGTCCGGCTCGCGCAGCCTTCAACGCAGTCTCACGTTTCGATCACATGTGCGACAGTGGCACCGATGACCGAGCTCGCACTTGTCGAAACCCGCGCCTGGGTCGAGCGCGCCGTGATCGGATTGCAGCTCTGCCCGTTTGCCAAGGCGCCGCAGGTCAAGGGACAGGTGCGCTATGCGCTGAGCGCGGCGCGAGATCCCGACGCGCTTCTCGTCGATCTCGCCGAGGAGCTCGAGCGTCTCGTCGCCGAGCCGCCCGATCGCATCGAGACGTCGCTGCTGGTTCACCCGCACGTGCTGGGCAACTTCGACGACTACAACGAGTTCCTGTCGCGCGCCGATGAAGCGCTCGTCGCGCTCGACCTCGAGGGTGTGATCCAGGTCGCGAGCTTCCACCCCGACTACCGCTTCGCCGGCAGCGGACCCGGCGATATCGCCAACGCCACCAACCGCTCGCCCCATCCGACGCTGCACCTGCTGCGCGAGGCGAGCATCGAGCGTGCGCTGGCGTCGTTCGCGGACCCGGAGTCGATCTACACGACCAACATCGCGACGATGGAGCGCCTGGGCGCCGACGGTTGGGCCGCGCTGCGGCGCGCATGCCGAGACGATGCCCTCGCGACTCAGCCCGAGCCGCCGGCGCGCTCGCGGCGCCAGGCCGCCGGCGGCTTGCCGACGAGGCGCTGAAGGCACGCGCGAAGACCGCGACCGACGCGCGCGTCTCGAGCAGCATCCGCGCCGCGGTCTGCATGCGCCACTGCGCGAGGGACTGCCCCCGGCGCTCAGGGCGTCGTGTCGAGCGGATGCAGGCTCTCGAGCAGCGTCGGGATCAGCTCGCTCACGGTCGGGTGGATGTGGACGGCGTTCCGGATCACCTTGTACGACGCGTCGGCGGCCATCACGTCGAGCAGCGCGTGGACGATCTCGTCGCCCTCGATGCAGAGCAGCGACGCGCCGAGGATGCGCTCGCTCGCGGCGTCGACGAGCACCTTCATGAAGCCCTGCGTCTCGCCGCGCTCGCGTGCCCTGCCGACGCGCGTCATCGGCATGGTCGCGACCAGAGCCGGCCTGCCGCGCGCACGCACCTCGGCCTCGGTCATGCCAACGCGGCCGAGCGGCGGATCGATGAAGAGGGCATAGGCCGGGATCCGGTCTGAGACGCGGCGCGACGCACCCGCGAGGAGGTTGTCGGCGACGATCTGGTAGTCGTTGTAGGCCGTGTGAGTGAACGCGCCGCGGCCGTTGACGTCGCCGACCGCCCACACGCCGGGCACGGTCGTGCGCAGTTCCTCGTCGACGGCGATGAAGCCGCGCGCGTCGACGGCGATGCCGGCCTTGTCGAGGCCGAGATCGTCGGTGTTCGGCCGGCGACCGACGGCGGCGAGCAGGTGGCTGCCGTCGAGCGGCACGCCGTCGCCGCCCTCGAGCCGCAGGTGCACGCCGAGGCCACCGCCGCCCGGCGCCACCGTCGCGTTCTTCACCGAGAAGCGGAACGCGACGCCCTCGTCCTCGAGGATCTTCTGCACCGCCGCCGAGACCTCTCGGTCCTCGCGCGCGATCAGGCGGTCGCCGTACTCGAGCACCGTCACCCGCGATCCGAAGCGCCGGTACATCTGCGCGAACTCGAGGCCGATGTAGCTGCCGCCGGCGACGACGAGATGCTCGGGCAGCGTGTCGATGGCCATCATCGAGGTGTTGGTCAGCACCGGCACCGTGGCGATGCCGTCCCACGCGGGCAGCACCGCGCGGCCGCCGACATTGATGAAGATCTTGTCGGCGCGGAGCGTCGCGCCGTTCACCTCGACGGCGTGCGGCCCGACGAATCGTGCATGGCCCCACACGAGCGTCAGGTTCGCGGTCCCGGCGATCCATGTCGAGAGTCCGTCGACCGATTGCGCGACGACGCGGTCCTTCCTCGCCTTCACCGCCTGCATGTCGACGCTCACTTCGCCACCGAGACGCACGCCGTACTCGCCGGCGCGGCGCGCCACATGGGCGACGCGTGCGCTGGCGACCAGCGTCTTGGTCGGGATGCAGCCGTCGTTCACGCACGTGCCGCCGAGGTGCTCGCGCTCGATGAACACGGTGGTCATGCCGGCCTTGGCGAGCCGCACGGCCAGAGACGGGCCCGCCTGACCGCTGCCGATCACGATCGCGTCGTACGAAGTCGTCGTCATGGGATCTCCTGTGCCGCCGGGTGGCGCGCGACGCATCATCGTCTTTGCCCGGCGCGCCGTCTTGCGCGCCGAGCGCGGGGACGGAGCGGTGCGTCAGAATCGCCGCCATGCCGGTCGCGATCCCTTCGCTGCGCAAGGCCGCCGCCTGGATGACGGGCTGGCTCGCGGCCATGGTCGTCATCGCAGTCGCGGGACGCGAAGCGGCGCGCACGCTCTCGGTGTTCCAGATCATGGAGATGCGCTCGGTGCTCGGCCTCGTGCTGCTGGCGCCGCTCGTGCACGCCGCCGGCGGCCTCGCCGCGATGCGCACGCGCCGTCCGCGCACTCACCTCGCCCGCAACGTCGTCCACTATGCGGCCCAGTACGGCTGGTTCTTGGCGCTGACGCTGATCCCGATCGGCCAGGTCGTCGCGATCGAGTTCACGATGCCGGTGTGGACCGCGATCCTCGCCGTCGCCTTCCTCGGCGAACGCGTCGGCGCGCTGCGCGCGCTCGCCGTCGCGCTCGGCCTCGTCGGCGTGATCGTGATCGTGCGACCCGGTCTCGACCACGTCGATCCGGGACAGCTCATCGCCCTCGCGGCAGCGGTCGGCTTCTCGATCGCCTTCGTCCTCGTCAAGTCGCTGACCGCGACCGAGCGACCGGTCGCGATCATCTTCTGGATGCTCGTCGTGCAATCGGCGATCGGGCTCGTGCCGGCGCTGCTCGCGTGGCGCACGCCGGGCGCGTCCGTGTGGCCGTGGATCGTCGTCATCGCGGTCTGCGGCACCTACTCGCACTACTGCATGGCGCAGGCGCTCGGCAACGCGCCGGCGACGGTGATCGTGCCGATGGACTTCCTGCGCGTGCCGCTCACGGCCGCGGCCGGCTGGCTGGTCTACGCCGAAGCGCTCGACCTCTACACCGTGCTCGGCGCCGGCCATATCCTCGCCGCCAATCTCATCAACCTGCGCCGCACCCCGGCGACCGCCACTTCGCCTCGCATGGCGACCTCGCCATGAGCGCGATCCCGTTCCCGACCGAAGCGGACGCCGCCAGCGTCGCGCCGCGCTGGCGCTGGCTGCCGGCCACCGGCACGTGGAAGTACCACGCCTTGCTGCTCTCGCTCGGCATCTTCGTCCTCGGCCCGCTCGGCGGGCTGACGGCGTCGTACATGAACTTCTCGCTCGGCTTCTTCGTCGGCGGCCAGGTGCTCGCCGGCCTGCTCGGCTCGACCGTCACCTACGGCTACGGCGTCGAGGGCAAGCACGGCGCTAACTACATCCAGACGGCGGCTGCATCGGTCGCCAGCATGAGCGCAATGGGCGTGCTGATCCAGGCGATGGTCTGGCTCGGCCTGCCGCAGCCGCCGATGTGGCAGCTCGTGCTCTACATGCTGACGATCGGGATGTTCGGCGCCGGTATCGGCATGCTCTACACGCCGATCCTCGTCGACCGCATGAAGCTCGTCTTTCCGTCGGGCCTGGCGGTCGCCAACATCCTGCGCGCGCTCACCGATCCCGTGCTGCTGCGGCGCTCGATCTCGCTCCTCGGCGGCGGCGTCGCCAGCGGCCTGGTGGGCGGCATCGCGTCGGCCAAGATTGCGCTGCTCGGCACGATCGAACTCTCGACCTCGACCTTCGGCGCCGGCATGGTGGTCGGCGCGCGCATCGGCCTCGCGGCGGTCACCGGCGGCGTCCTCGGTCTCCTGCTGAAGCCGTATTTCGTCTCGATCGGCTGGCTGCAGGCCGGCGATCCGCCGCGCAAGATCATGTTCCTGATCGCGCTCGGCTGGATCATGGGCGCGGCGATCGTCGACATGACGCTGATCCTCGGCCGCGCGGTGAAGCGCTGGCGCGAGACATCGGCGGTGCCGGGCGCGACGCACGAGGACGTGGCGGTTCAGGGCTGGCGCCGCGTCCACACGGTGCGGCTCGTGATCTGGTCGATCTGCTGGGGCGCGGCCGTCGTCGCCGTCGGCCACCTCGTGCTGCACCAGCCGGTGCTCTATCTCGTCGTCGCTCTGGCGCTCGTGTGCGTGTTCGCGCTCGTCAACGGCATCTCGCTCGGCATCAGCGACTCGAATCCGATCTCGTCCGCCTTCGTCGTCTCGATCGTCATCCTCGCCGCGATCGGCCTGAAGGATCCGGCCGTCGGCCTGATGGCCGGCACGGTGCTCCTGGTCTCGACCAGCGTCGCCTGCGACATGCAGCAGGACCGCTCGACCGGCGCCCGACTCGGCACCGACCGCGTCCTGCAGTTCCGCTACCAGGCGGCGGGCATCTTCGTCGGCGCGCTGCTCGCCGTCGCGTTCGCGCGCCTCTTCATGGCCGCGTACCCGGTGCTGCTGCTCGACCAGACGACGATGAGCGAAGGCCAGGCGCCGTCTCAGTGGAACGCGGCGATGACCTTCAAGTTCGTCGGCATCCTGAGAAGCCTGACGGAGGACAAGCCGTACCAGCGCACCGCGATCTGGATCGGCGTCGGCACGGGCCTGTTGATCGAGCTCGTGCGCAAGGTCGCGTTCACGAGCGAGCGCTGGCTGGCCTACAAGAAGACCCGCACCGGCGGCGCCGTCGACTTCGTGCTCGACTCGACAATCCTGTCGTCGCCCTATGCGTTGTCGTTCGGCGGCTTCGTCAACCTCGCGACCTCGCTCTGGCTCGGCGCCGGCGGGGTCTTCGCCAGCCTGATCGATGTACGCGCGGCGCGCGCGAAGAAGCGCCACGCGCCCGGCGACGACGGCGAACTGCCGTCGGACATGACCGGCACGTCGCTCTTCGGCGGCGGCCTCATCGCCGGCGATGCGCTGGCGGCCCTGGGACTCGGACTGATCGCGCTCGGGGGGCTGGTCGTCGGCTAGCGAGCGCGTCGGCGCCGGTACACGCCGAGCGCCGCCAGGCCCGCCAGGATCAGCGCAGCCGACTCGGGCTCGGGCACGGCAGACACCGCGTTCGCCGGCAGGATGTCGCCGCGGATCTCGCCGCCGGGGAACGTCGCGTTGTGGATGTTGATGTAGGCCAGCCCGGCCTCGATGCCGGCGATGTTGGCGACGCTCACGCCCGTGAACATGCCGGTGTACGTTCCGCTGACCGTGTTCGGAAAGCCCGCGAACGGAATGACGACCGGCCCGTTGGCGCTGGTTGCCACGCAGCAATGGATGTGCGCGGCGGTCGCATTGCCGCCGATCAGCCCGGTGAACGACATCGCGACCGCGACCGTGTTGGCGACGTCGTCAACGGTGACCGTGGCGGAGCCGAAGGCCGTCGTCACGTTGACCGGGACCGACTGCGCCCCGGAGAGCGACACGTTGTAGACGATGGTCACGGCTGCCGCCGGCGTCGAGTTCACGAGCAGGGCGAGCGACGAAGCGGCGATGGCAACGAGGTGTTTCATGGTTCTCCCGGGATGAAATAACTCGGCGCGACGCGGCCGGACGTCCCGGGGACCTTACGGCGGAACGCAGGATTTGTCGAGACCGCGAACGAAGCGTCGCCGCGCTGGCTCAGAGCTGCGATCCGATCAGCGACGCGAGGCGATCGCCGAGCTTCTCGCGCCACGGCCGCTGGCGCCAGTCGGCGAGGCTGACCGGCTTCGACTTCAGCAGGTCGGCTTCGAAGATCGCGGTCTGCTCGGCGGCGAAGGCAGCGTCGACGACGTTGAGCGAGGCCTCGTCGTTGAGGCGGAACGACCGGTTGTCGAAGTTGGTCGAGCCGACCGAGGTCATCAGGCCGTCGACGATCAGCACCTTGCAGTGGAACATCGTCGGGCCGTACTCGGCGATGAACGCGCCGGCCGCGAGCAACTCTTCCCAGAGCGCGCGCGACGCCGAGCGCGATGTCTCCGAGTCGATGTGCTCGCCCGGCACGATGATGCGCACCCGCACGCCCCGCTGCATCGCCGCGATGAGGGCGCCTCGGGTCAGCTCGTCGGGGACGAAGTACGCCGACGACAGGTCGATCGTCCGGCTCGCCGACGTGATCGCGAGCTGGTACATGAGCGCCATGCTCTCGCTGCCGCCGGTCGGCGAGCTGCTGAACATCTGCGCGCTCTGGTCGCCGGCAGGGGAGAGCGCGGGAAAGTAGTCGTCGCCGTGCAGCACCTCGCCGCTCACCTTGATCCAGTTGTCGAGGAACACCGCCTGCATCTGGCCGACGACCGGACCTTCGACCCGGAAATGGGTGTCGCGCCAGTGGTCCGGATCCTGGGCGTGGCCGGTCCACTCCGGTGCGATGCCGACGCCGCCGGTGAAGCCGATGCGGCCGTCGGTGACGAGGAGCTTGCGGTGGGTGCGGTTGTTGAGCCGCCCGAGCGAGTACCAGCTCACCGGGTGGTACTTGCGGACCTGCGCGCCGGCGCGCTCCATCTGGGCGATCCAGGCGGCATCGATCTTCGCCGCGCCGACGGCGTCGAGCAGGACATGCACCTTCACACCCGCCTGGGCCCGCTCCGAGAGGGCGTCCGCGAACTCCTTGCCGATCGCCCCCGACCAGTAGATGTAGGACTCGAAGTTGACGCTGCGCTGCGCCTGCCGGATCGCAGCCAGCATGGGCGGGAAGATCTCGTCGCCGTTGCGCAGCACC
>JBBRZP010000011.1:0-41012 GCA_038236565.1 Burkholderiales bacterium
AGACGCTGCAGGTTGCAGTTGATGACGAAGGTGCAGTTGTCGAGCTGCTCGCGGGCGGCGAGCGAGAGCGCGGCGATCGACTCGGGCTCGTCCATCTCGCCGTCGCCGAAGAAGCCCCAGACGCGTCGTTGCGTCTGGCCGGATGCCGCCGGCAGCAGGCTGCGGTGCTCGAGGTAGCGCATGAAGCGCGCCTGGTAGATCGCGTTGATCGGGCCGATGCCCATGGAGCCGGTCGGGAACTGCCAGAAGTCGGGCATCAGCTGCGGATGCGGATACGACGTGAGGCCGCGCGCGCCGGCGGCGGGGGCGACGAGCTCCTGGCGGTAGTGGGCGAGGTCTTCGGCGGCGAGGCGGCCTTCGAGGAAGGCGCGCGCGTAGACGCCCGGAGCCGAATGCGGCTGGAAGAAGACCAGGTCGCCGAGCGCGCTGTCGTCGTCGCTGCGGGCGCGAAAGAAATGATTGAAACCGACCTCGAACAGATCGGCCGCCGACGCGTAGCTCGCGATGTGGCCGCCGAGCTCGGCCGAGCCGCCGCTCTCGACGCGGTTCGCGCGCATCACCATCGCCAGGGCGTTCCAGCGCATCAGCGCGGCGAGGCGCTGCTCCATCGCGAGGTCGCCGGGGAAGGGCGTCTGCGCCTCGAGCGGAATCGAGTTGACGTAAGGCGTGACCATCGACGGCAGCCAGCGCACGCCGCGCCGCCGCGCGTGCGCGAGGAGGGCGTCGAAGAGAAAGCGGGCGCGCGACTCGCCATGCGCTGCGATCAGCGCGTCGAGCGCCTCGCACCACTCGGCGGTCTCGCCCGGGTCGACGTCGGCGGTGCCATCGGAGAGCAGGGCGCCGATGTGGCGTGCAACCGAGAGATTCGTCATGCGGTGAGGATCGCGGGCGGGCGCGCCTATTCCATCTTGTCGACCGGAACGATCTCGCCGCCCCCTGTCCTCAGCGCGTAGCCGGTGTCTGTCTTGAGCAGGTGGCGGCAGCCATCGCTCGCGGTGCCGCTGGTGACCTTGATGCAGTAGCGCCCCTCGTCGTCGACGCTCCAGGTTCCGGAAGAACTCCGGGGGCTGTTCGTCATCTTTAGGGTCATCCGACCTTCGCGGGCGAAGAAGATCACGATCGACCCTCCAGCGGCGCCACCGCCGCGGGCCCCGTAGGTGATCGACTTGCCCGCGAGCGCCTTTTGCGTCTCCTCCTTGGTCAGCGGGACAGGATCGCCGGCATGGGCGAGCGACGAGGCCGCCAAGGCCGTGGCGACGACGAAACAGGCGGGGGCGAGTGTCATGTGCGCTCCTTGAAGAGAGTCGATTGTGCGGCCCGGCGCGGCCGCGGGCTAGCCCGTGAACCGGGTCAGCAGCTCGCCGGCGAGCGGGGTGGGTGCGAGCAGCCCGTCGGCGTCGGCGACCTGGCACCCGTTGACCCAGACGCCGTGCACGCCGACCGCGTCGGTGGTGAGACGAGTCGCTCCCGCCGGCAGGTCGTGCACGCGCCGCTTCGGGCCGCGGCCGACGGTGGCCGGATCGAAGAGCAGCAGGTCTGCGGCCCGGCCCTCTGCAATCTCGCCGCGACCGACGAGGCCGAGCACGCCGGCCGGATGCGACGTGAGCCGGCGCACGGCTTCGGCGAGGCTCATCGCGCCCAGCTCGCGCGACCAGTGGCCGAGCAGGTGCAGGCCGAACCCGGCGTCGTTGAAGAACGTGAGATGCGCGCCCGCGTCGCTCAGGCTGACGATGCTGTGCGGATGGTTGAGCATGCGGCCGACGGCGGCTTCGTCGCTGTTGAGGAGCTGCGCGGTGAAGACCGTGCGCAGGTCCTCGTCGAGCGCGAGATCGAGCATCGCGTCGAGCGGGTCGCGGCCGTCGACGGCCGCGATCTGCGCGATGCTCTTCTGCTCGTGGCGCGAGTTGCCGGCCTTCGCGACTTCGACGACGTGGACCTTGTCCCATTCGCTGTTGAAGAGACGAAACGTCGTCGGGGTGCGCAGCTCGGCCCGGACGGCGTCGCGGAACGCCGGAGCGCGGAGCACCTGTTTCAGTGCCTCGCCGGCGAGACCGAGCGCCGGCTTCCAGCTCGCGAGTCCCTCGACCGGATACGGCGACGCGAGCGTGAAGTCCATCGTCAGCGGGCAGCACGAGACCTGGCCGAGCAGGCGATGACCGCGCGCGTTGGCCGCGGCGATCGCGTCGAGGTCGGCGAACACCGCGCCGGGATTGACGCTGCTGTGCAGCAGTGCCGCGACCATCACCGGCCGGCCGGTCGCCGCGGCGAGCGATTCGAGGAAGAGCACCGACGTGTGCCCGCCCTTGGTCAGCATGTAGACGCCGCGTCCGCCTTCGCCCATCGCGCCGACGAGCGCCGTCATCTCCTCGTCGGACGCGAGCCGCGACGGCATCGGCAGCCCGCCTTCGCCGTTGTGGGCCGGGCTCGTGCTGCTCGCGAAGCCGACGGCGCCGTGCGCCATCGCGTCGCGCACGATCGCCTGCATCTGCGCGATCTCGTCGGCGGTCGCGGCGCGCCTGGCCGCATCGACGCCCATCACGTACGTGCGCACCGACGAATGGCCGACGTACGCTGCGACGTTGACCGCGCTGCCTCGCGTGCGCAGCTGGGCCATGTACTCGGGAAAGGTCTCGAAGCCCCAGTCGATGCCGGCGCGCAGGGCGTCGATCGACATGCCCTCGACCTGCGTGAGATTCCTCATCGTCAGCTCGCGGTCAGCGGGACGGCAGGGGGCGATCGTGAACCCGCAGTTGCCGATCACCGCCGTCGTCACGCCGAGCGCGGGCGAGGGCCGCACGGTGGGATCCCACGTGATCTGCGCATCGAAGTGCGTGTGGCTGTCGATGATGCCGGGCATCAGCGCGAGGCCGCCGGCGTCGATCGTGCGCGCAGCCGCGACCTCGAGATGTGCGCCGACGCCGACGATGCGGCCGGCGTCGACGGCGACGTCGCCGCGCACCGGCTGCGAGCCCGTGCCGTCGACGACGAGCGCGTCGCGAAAGACGAGGTCGATCATGCGATGCCGATCACGCCGTCTTCAGCATCGGCGCGGCGAAGAGCGACTCCATCTCGCGCCGCGTCTTGTAAGCCGGGGTCGAGGTGTCCATCGCGACGTCCGACCAGCTCAGGCTTTGCCCCTTCTTCACCGCGCGCACGACCTTGACGTCGTGGGCCAGGCCGAGCGGCAGGCCGCCTTGCCGCATCGAGGTCTCGCTCGGCAGGAGCTTGCCCCACACCGTGTAACCGCCTTCGCCGTCGAGCATCTCGCCCGGCTTCAGGTCGCGCTTGGCGGTCGCGACGACATCCGCGTTCCAGCATGTCGCGACGCCCGTCGCCTCGCCGCGCAGTGCCACGCTCGCCACCGACATGCCGACCTCGAGCCCGATCAGGTGCCAGCGCTTGTAGAGCGTGAAGTAGCGCCCGCTCGGATCGGTGTGGGCGTTGTATTCCTCGAAGCAGTTGCGGATGTACTCGGTCTCGCCTTCGACCGTGACCCACACGCCCATGCGGATGTCGTACGGGATCTTGCGTCCGTTCGCCTCGAGCGACGAGATCACCTCGACCATCCCCTTGCGTTCGAGGACGCCGCCTTCGCTGATCGGCCGGGTGACGAAGGGGATGTCCTCGACGCTTGCCGGCGGATACAGGAGCCCGTTGCTCGGCACGGTGAGGCCGGTCGCGTTGGCGACGGCGGTCGACTCGATCGAGGGCTTCGAGCCGTCGAGGAAGCTGTTGAACATCTTCGGGTTGAGGCCGCCGCGCTCGGCCTGCTCGGGCGTGAGGCCGTAGTTGCCCCAGACCGTCTCGGGCGTCGACTCGCTGAAGTGCGGCAGCCACTTGTGGCCGCGGCCAGCCGCCGTCACCGGGAAGCCGCAGGTGCGCGCCCAGTCGACCAGGTCGCAGATCAGCGCCGGCTGGTCGCCGAAGGCGAGCGAATAGATGACGCCCGACTCGGCAGCCTTGCGCGCAAGCAGCGGCCCGCAGAAGGCATCGGCCTCGACCGTGACGTTGACGACGTGCTTGCCGTGCGCATAGGCCGCGAGGCAGTGCTCGACGGCAGCGATCGGATGGCCGGTGCACTCCACGACGATGTCGATCGCCGGATGCGAGACGAGCGCGCGCCAGTCTTCGCCGATGTGCGTCGCGCCGCTCGCGACAGCGGCGTCGAGGCTCGCGGCACGCGTGCGCTCGTCGGCCCAGCCGACGCGGGCGAGGTTGCGCCGTGCTCCGTCGGGCGACAGGTCGGCGATGCCGACGAGATGGACGCCCGGTGTGCGCGGGATCTGCGCGAGGTACATCGAGCCGAACTTGCCGGCGCCGATCAGGCCGATGCGGATCGGCCGTCGCTCGGCCTCGCGCTGGAGCAGTTGCTGGTGCAGGCTCATCGAAGTCTCCGGAAGGGGTTGCAATGGGTAGAAGGTAAGCGTATGCTTTCCGTAAGACATTGCTTACGAAGTGATTCGCCCGACATGAAAGCGCCCGACCTCGCCGCCCGCGCCCGCGCCCGCGCCTTTGCCGCCCTCGGCGATCCGACGCGCCTGCAGGTGTTCCGGCTCGTCACGCGCCGGCCGCTCTCGGTGGCCGAGATCGCCGGCGAATTGCCGGTGAGCCGGCCGGCGGTGTCGCAGCACCTGCGCGTCCTCGCCGACGCTGGGCTGGTCGGCTGCGAGTCGATCGGCACGCGCAACATCTACCGGCCCGACACCGACGCGGTCGCGTCGATGCGCAGCTTCATCGATTCGCTCTGGGACGTCGGACTCGCGCGCTTCCAGGTCGAAGCCGAGGCCCTGGCGCGCGAGCGCGCCGTCCCTTCACCCCGTCGCAGCAAGGAGAGACGATGAACGCCCGATCCGAACCCGACCTGACGGTGCGAAAGTCCGTCATCGTGAAGGCGCCGCGAGCCGTTGCCTTCGAGGTCTTCACCTCGCGCATGGGCAGCTGGTGGCCGATGGCGAGCCACCACATCGGCAAGTCCGACTGTGCCGATGTCGTCGTCGAGCCGCTCGCCGGTGGGCGCTGGTTCGAGCGCGGCGTCGACGGCGTCGAGTGCCCGTGGGGCGAGGTGCTGGCGTGGCAGCCGCCCGAGCGTGTGCTGCTGGCCTGGCGCCTGAATGCGCAGTGGCAGTTCGATCCGGCCTTCGGCAACGAGATCGAGGTGCGCTTCGTCGCGGTCGACGCGGGAACCACGCGCGTCGAGCTCGAGCACCGCGGACTCGAGTCGTTCGGCGAGCAATCGGCACAGATGCACGAGGTGCTCGGATCGGCGAACGGCTGGGGCGGCATGCTCGACCACTACGCGGTCGTCGCCTCGCGCTAGCAGCATCGCGTGCCGCCGTCAGGCAGTCGCGGTGTCGGCGCGCTCGACGAGAGTCGCATCGCTCGTCTCGAGCGCGCTCGCCGGCATGCCCTGCCGCCACGGCAGGTCGACGGGATAGTTCCTGACGAGGCAGTCGTCGGGCAGGCAATCGATCGGCGCGAAGTCGCGGTGGGCGATGTACTCCGGCCGCTTGAAGCGGCGGATGTGGTTGCTGACTGCGCACAGGCTGAGATAGACGCTGACCCGGTTCCAGGGCGAGAGGTTCGAGCCCGAGGCGTGCACCAGGCAGCCATGGAACAGGATCATCGAGCCGGCCGGACCGCGCGGCGAGACGATGCCGCCCTCCTTGCCGCCGGCGCGCTCGACCAGCTGCGCGATCAGCGCGTTGTCGATGGTCCAGAGCGGATAGCTCGTCGTCGTCAGGTCGTGCTTCGCCTCGACGACGCCGCGCTTGTGGCTGCCCGGGATGAACATCAGTGGCCCGTTGAACTCGTTGACGTCGTCGAGGAAGATGGCGACGTTCATCGCCCGCTCGGCCGGCATCAGGTCGTCGTTCTTCCAGGTGCCGTAGTCCTGGTGCCATTGCCAGACGTCGCCATCGAAGGCCTGCTTGCCGTTGATCTTGAACTGGTGCATGTAGAGCTCTTCGCCGATCAGCTCCTGCACCGGCCCGACCATGCGCGGATGCCGCGCGAGCTTGGCGAACGGCTCGCTGTAGAGATGCGCGGCGAAGTTGGTGCGGACCGCGTCCTTGCCCTTCTCGCGCACGTTGAAGGCCTCGCGCCGGCTGTAGAGCGCGGGCACGGCCTCGTTCAGCGTGCGTGTCTCGTCGGGCGTGAAGAGGCCTGGGAAGAAGAGGTAGCCGTCGCGGTCGAACTGCTCGCGCTGCGCTGCGGTGAGTTTCATGCGTGTCCTTTCTGAACGGGCGATGAGAGGGCGGTGAGGACGTCGGCCAGCCGCGCCTGGAGGTTGGCGCTGGCCCGGCGGCCGTGGTGATCGATGAGGTGGGCGGCGCGCTCGGCGTCGCCCTTGGCGATGGCGCGGGCGATCGCCTCGTGCTCGTCCCAGAGCGCCTCGCGCTGCGGCGACTGCTGCAGCACGGCGCCCATGACGCGGCGCAGGTGCACCCAGTGCGTCTCCGCGCTCCTGGCAATGAGCGGATTGCCCGAGGCCGCGTAGACGGCCTGGTGAAAGGCGATGTCCGCTTCGATCATGGCCTGGATGTCGCGACCGCGCGCCGCGCGGCGACCGCGCTCGACGAGCTTCGGGTCGAGCACCGCATGGCGTGCCGCGGCGAGCCGCGCCGCCAGCGCATCGAGCGCGCCGCGCACTTCGTAGACCTGCGCGATCCAGCGCGGCTCGAGCGGCGCGACCAGCACGCCGCGGCCGGGCGCGTCGAGGACGAGGCCGTCCTTCTTCAGCAGGCGCAGCGCCTGCAGCACCGGTTGGCGCGAGACCGCGAGGTCGGCGGCGATGGCTTCCTGCGTCAGCCGCGCGCCGGGCGCGATCGAGCCGTCGCTGATGGCGTCGAGCAGGGCTCGGTAGACCTGGTCGACGAGGTCGGGGGCGGATTGCAGCTTGACGAGATGGGCCGTCATGGTCGGGAGCGGACTGGACTCTGTATACAGAATACCAGCGCGGTGCGTGCTTGGCTAGGCGCCGACGCCGAACAGCCACGCGCAGGCAGAGAACGTCGCGAACGCCAGCACCGTCGAGGCCAGGATGATCCGGGCGATGCGGCCGTTGTCGGCGCCGTAGCGCTCGGCGAGCAGCGACGCGTTGCTCGCGCTCGGCAGAGCGGCCGTCAAGGTCAGCACCATCAGGCCCGATGCCGACACCGGCGCGCCGAGCGCGCGCGCCGCCAGGCCGATCGCGAAGACCAGCGCCGGATGCGCGACGAGCTTGATCAGTGCCAGCGGCAGGTAGCGCCCGACCGGCGTTCGCGTGTGCGCGTGCTGGCCGGCGCGCCAGAGCACGGCGCCGATCGTGAACAGCGCCACCGGCGTCGCCGAGTCGCCGAGCATGCGCACGATCTGCGCAATCGGCCCGGGCAACTCGCGGTTGGCGAGGGCGAAGCAGGCGCCGATCACGATCGCCCACGGCAGCGGGTTGGTGAGCGCGCCGCGCAGCGCGACGAGGGCGCCACGGGCGGCGGAACGCTCGTTCGCGCCGGCGCCACGGCCGGATTCGGCTTGTGCGAGCGCGAGGCAAAGCGTGCTGGTGACGACGAGGTCGACGACGATGGCCCCGATCACCGGTCCGGCTGCAGCGTCGCCGAGGAGGGCGACGAGGAGCGGAACGCCCATGAAGCCGGCGTTCGGGAAGGCCGCGACGAGGGCACCGAACGCGGCATCGCGCAGGTCGACGCCCTTGCCCTGACCGGGACCGCGCCAGGTCAAGGCCACGCTTGCACCGACGACGACGAGCGCCGACACGAGGTAGATGCCGAGCAGCGCCGGGTCCGCCAGCCGCGCCAGCGGCAGGCTCGAGCCGAAGCGAAAGAGCATGCACGGCAGCGCGAAGAAGAGGACGTAGATGTTGAGCCCGGGGATCGCGCTCTCGGGCAGCATGCGCCAGCGCGCCGCGAGCCAGCCGAGCAGCACCAGCGCGAAGAACGGCACGGTGACGGCGAAGACGGCCTGCATCGGGCGAGTATGGCAAGGCGCGATCGCGCCATCGACGGCGCAAGACCGCACCGCCCGGTTGCCGCGCTCCGGTCGCTTAAGCTAGGCGCAACTTCGAGGAGAGAGGGTTCATGTCAGCGTCCCATCCCGGCCCGGTGCGCCGGGTCTTTCGCGGCCTGTGGCGCGTGCTCGACACCAGCCGGCGTGTCGTCCTGAACCTGATCTTCCTGGCGATCGTCGTCTTCATCGTCTTCGGTCTGGTCCGCAGCGGCGCGCCGGCGATCGCCGACAAGACCGCGCTCGTCCTGCGCCTCGACGGCACGATCGGCGAGCAGAAGAGCGGCAACCTGCGCTCGACCGCGCTCGACCAGGTGCGCGGCGAGGCGGTGCAGAAGATCCAGCTGCGCGACATCGTCGCCGTGCTCGACGCGGCCGCCGCCGATCCGAAGATCACGAGCCTGGTCGTCGTCCTCGACGAGATGCGGCCGACCGGCTTTTCGACGCTGCGCGAGATCGCGGCGGCGATCGACCGCTTCAAGGCGAGCGGCAAGAAGGTCGTCGCCTGGGGCTCGTCGTACGACCAGCGCCAGTACTACGTTGCCGCGCATGCGAACGAGGTCTACATGCACCCGCTCGGCATGACGTATCTCTCGGGCTTCGGGAGCCTTCGCAACTACTACAAGGATGCGCTCGACAAGCTCGGCGTCACCGTCAACGTGATGCGCGTCGGCACCTTCAAGAGCGCGGTCGAGCCGTTCATCGCCAACGCGCCGTCGGCGCCGGCGCTCGAGGCCGATCGCTTCCTTTACGGCGACCTCTGGAAGACCTACACCGACGCGGTCGAGAAGGAGAGGAAGCTCGCGCCCGGCGCGATCGCGCGCGACATCGACGAGGCGCCGGCGCGGATGGCGGCGGCGGGCGGCGACGCGGCCAAGCTCGCGCTCGACGCCAAGCTCGTCGACGGACTCAAGACGCGCGACGAGCTGCGCCAGCTGATGATCGAGCGCGGCGCCAAGGACGACGACGAGCAGACCTTCCGCCAGATCTCGTTCGACGACTACCTCGGCCGCGTCAAGCCGTCGCTGACCGGCGACGCGATCGGCGTCGTCGTCGCCGAAGGCGAGATCGTCGACGGCCAGGCGCCGGCCGGCACCGTCGGCGGCCTGTCGACGGCCGACCTGATCCGGCGCGCGCGCGACAACAAGGACGTGAAGGCGCTGGTGCTGCGCGTCGACTCGCCCGGCGGCAGCGTCTTCGGCTCCGAACTCGTGCGGCGCGAGCTCGAGCTCACGCGCGCCGCCGGCAAGCCGGTGGTGGTCTCGATGGGCAACGTCGCCGCGTCGGGCGGCTACTGGATCTCGACCGCGTCCGACGAGATCGTCGCCGACGCGGCGACGGTCACCGGCTCGATCGGCGTGTTCGCCCTGCTGCCGAGGGCCGACCAGACGCTCGCCAAGGTCGGCGTGCATCCGGCGGGCGTCGGCACGACGTGGCTGCGCAACGCCGACGATCCGCGCCTGCCGCTCGATCCGCGCCTCGCCGATCTCGTGCAGAGGTCGGTCGACCACACGTACGTCGACTTCACCACCAAGGTCGCGGCGGCGCGCAAGACGACCGCGGCGAAGATCGACGCGATCGCCCAGGGCCGTGTCTGGACCGGGACGCAGGCCAAGGAGCGCGGCCTGGTCGACACCGTCGGCCTCTTCGGCGACGCGGTGCGCTCGGCGGCGACGCGCGCCAGGCTCGGCGACAAGCCGCGCCTGATCTACATCGAGCGCGAGCCGGGCAGGTTCGCGCAGATCGTCGCCATGCTCAACAACGAGGTCTCGGCGCTGATCGGCGCGCAGATCGATGCGCGCGTCGGCGCGGCCTTCGGGGTGGCGCCGTCGCTCGCGAGGGACGCCGGCCGCGAGCTCGGCTGGGTCGCCGCGATCGCCGACCGGCAACGGCCCTTCGCCGCCGTCGTGCACTGCCTCTGCGGCGCACCCTGACCGTCACGAGGCCGCTGCGATCGCCGAGCGACGCAAGGCGTCGAGCAACGCCTTGGCGCTGAGCAGATCGGCGGTCTGCAGGCCTTCGCCGAAGGCGCTGTAGACATCGGTCAGGAGCTCGATGGCCCGCACGGCCTGGTCGTCGCTCGCCCACAGGCGCGCCAGACCCATGGCCGCGCGCAATTCGAGGCCGGGTGCCCGCTGCGATCGCGCGATCCGGATCGCGGCCAAGAAGCACTCCTCGGCGCGGGCCCGACCTGCGGGACCGGCATCCTCGGACAGCGCCAGCTCGGCCTCGACCCGTGCCGTCTCGGCGGCGTTGCGGGCGTGGCTGCCGCATTCCAGCAGGTCGCTCGAGCCGACCAGGGCAGCGCGGGCACGGCCGGGCCGGCCCGCCGCGAGCTCGATTTCGGCCCGAAGGTACATCCAGCTGGTCGTGCCCACGACCGTCCCCAGACTGCGCATCGTCTCGCTGGCAGTGCTCATCGCTGCCACGCCGGCATCGACGCGGCCCTGCGTCGCCGCAGTCAGCCCCAGCATGAACTCGCCCCAGACGCGCCAGTACACGAGGCCATGCTCGATGCTGAGCGCGCGCTGCTGCTCGCCCAGCCGCGCCGCCTCCTCGGTTTCGCCGCGCAGCCAGCGCACCCAGCACGCGTGCCCGAGCACCAGCGCCCGGGTGTGGACGCTGACGTCGGGGCCCGCTGCCGCGAGCGATCGCACCGAGCAGTCGACGGCCTGGTCGGCGAGGCCGAGGTACCAGAGCACCCACGACAGGTAGGCGAGCAGGCGCGGCAGCTCGCGCTGGTAGACGGCGGTGCTCGCGACATCGGGCAGCGCGAGCGCACGCTCGAGATGCTCGCGCGCGTCGGCGAAGTCGCCGCTGTGAAGACAGGTGTGACCGAGCTTGGCGAGGGCGTCGAACACCGGGCCGGCGTCGCCGCGCTCGCTGACGTGGCTCAGGAGCTCCTCGGCGGCAGCGCGCGCTCCTTCCAGGTCGGCGCGTGAGAAGCGGACGTTCCACAGGCCGCGCTGCACCCGTTCCAGGTCCCCCGGCTGGCCGCACAGCCGGCACAGTTCGAGAGCGCGCTGGTAGGTCGTCTCGACCTCGCTCGAGGCGTAGCCCTGGACCATCATCAGCGCCGCGCCTAGCGGCAACAGCGCATCGAGCTCGAGTCGCGGCCGAAGCCCGACGGGCAGCCCGGACACGCGTGCGAGCGCGCCGCGCAGATGGTCGATGCACTCCTGGTACGCGCACTGCGCGAGCGCACCCGCACCGGCCATCAGCAGGTAGCGAAAGGTCCGCTCGGGATCGCGGGCCGCTTCGAAGCGCATCGCCAGCTCGGCGGCGATCGGCCCGCACTGGTCGCCGTGCGCCAGCTCCTGGCGCAGGCCGATGCGCTGCTGCCACTCGGCGCGCCGGCTCTGCGGCACGCCCTCGCCGATGACCTGTCCATAGAGCGCGTGCAGGAAGCCGAAGGTGGCCGAGGTCGTTCCATCCGGCCACGTCGCGGTGCCGTGCGCGCGCAGGAACCGGCCCTGCTGCGCGAGCCGCATGCAGCCCTCCTCGACCTCTGCGAGGTCGTCCTCGAGAGCGGCTGCCACGGCGGCCGCCGCGAAGTCCGCGCCCGTGACGGCGGCAGCCTCGATCAGGCGCCGCTCGTCCTTCGGCAGGCGCTCGATCTGGTCGTGGACGAGGTGGCGCAGGCTGTCGGGCAAAGCGACGCCGAGGGCGGAGACGCTGCCGTTCAGGACCCAGGCGCCGGCGTCGCGCGTCAGCGCCCGGCGCCGCACGAGGTCGTCGACCATCGCGACCGTGAACAGGGCGTTGCCGTCAGACCGTCGATGGAGGAACGCGCTCAGCTCGTGAACCGGCACGCCGATGGGCCGCTCGAAGCGGATGTCCAGGTACTGGCGCACGTGCGCTGCGTCGAGCGAGCCGAGGGCGAGCTCGTCGGCCTGGCCGCCCTGGCGCAGCCGGTGCACCAGCGCGTGGAGGGTCGAGGCCTCGTTCTTGGCTTCGAAGGGCCGCAGGCTGCCGATCAGCAGCAGCCGCGCCGGATCTCGGCGCCCGGCCAGGAACGAGACGAAGTCCAGGCTCGACGGATCGCTCCAGTGCAGATCCTCAAGCCACAGGACGATCGTGCGGTCGGCGGCAAGCACCTCGAGCGCATGGGCGATCTCGCGCAGCATGCGCTGCGCCGTGGCGTCGGCGACGGCGCGCCGGAGCGCCGCCGGATCGACGTCGTGCGCCAGCCAGGGCAGCTGCGCCAGCCACATCGGCGCGAAGCGCAGGAGCACCGGCGCGATCGTCGCTGCGCCGACGCGCCGGGCCAGCTGCTCGAGCGCCTCGAGGATCGGCAGGTAGGCCTCGCCGGTGCCGTACTGGTCGATGCAGCGTCCCTGCACCGCCCAGACCTCGGCGGGGCGCGCGGCGATGAAGGTCTCGACGAGCGCGGTCTTGCCGATGCCGGCCTCTCCGGTCACGAACAGGGTCTGGCGCCGGCCGGCGCTGGCCTGCGCGAGCGCGGCGTCGAGCCGGGCGAGCTCGCGTTCGCGTCCCGCCAGCGGCGCGGCGCTGCGGGCTTCGGCCTGGGTCGGGGCGGGCGGTTCCGATTCGAGCGAGACCGGGGCGACGAAGCGGAAACCGACCCCGTGCGCGGTCGCGATGTAGCGCGGCGCCGAGGCGTCGTCGCCGAGCACCAGGCGCAACTCGCGGATCGCCCGGGACAGCGCGGCGTCGGTGACGACGCTGCCGGCCCAGACGGTGTCGAAGAGCTCCGCCTTGGTGAACAGCTGCCCGGGTCGGCCGAGGAGCGTGACGAGGAGCGCGAAGGCCTTTCGCGTCACCGGCACCGCGCGATCGCCCTGCATCAGCCGGTGCTCCCGCGAATCGACTTCGAACGGCCCGATCCGCCAGCGCCGGCTGCCTTGCATGGGGTCAGTGTTCGAGAGTGGGAGGCCGAGAAAGATATCAGAAATAACTCAGACATCGGTCAAGCCAATCGGCGTCGATCGACCCAGGATGGGCCTCGAGCGGAGCCTTCCGGGTCCGCGCAAACGACCTGTCACTCGAGGAGAAGACGACATGACCAGCCACCCGATGCGACCCCTGGCCGCGCTCGCCTGCGGCGCGCTGCTCTCGTTCCCGGCCCTGGCCCAGACGAGCTCTGCGTACGCCCTCCACGACATGGCGTCCATGCGCCACGCGGACGGTCCGCGCCTGAGCGTGTACTGGCAGATGCCCCTGGACGGCGCGAAGAAGCTGCGCAGCGCGAGCTACGGCTTGCGCCTCGACAGCGCCCCGATCCGCTACTCGATGGTCGACCGCCTGCCGCTGCTCGACCTGCGCGCGGGGCCGCGCCAGGCGACGCTGCTGCTCAACGGCGTCCCGACCTTTCGCTTGAAGGAGAGCAGCGACGGCGGCCCCGCCGGCCTGGAAAGCCTCAACTGGGACAACCCGCTGGTCTATCTGCTCACCGGCGCCGCCGTCCTCGGCATTTCGTGCGCCACGGAGCACTGGCCGTGCCGGAAGGACGATCCGGCACCCGGCTCGACCTACACGCCGCCTCCGACCGGAGGCACGCCACCGACGACCGGGGGCGGCTGAGCGAGCGGCCCGCGATGCGCTTCGTCGCCGCGCTCGCCGCAGCGCTCGCGCTCGCGGCCCTGGCCGGCTGCGTCACCTTCCCCGACATCGTCGCGCGTGATCTGCGCGATGCGGCGGAGGGCGAGCCGGCGCCGTTCGCGGCGCGCGACCCGTCGGCAAGCGCGCCGGGGCTGTTCGAGTGGAAGCGCGGCGAGATCGACGCCCGCCGGCTGCCGTTCGCCGACGGGCAGATCGTCGTCAGCGAATCGGGCGGGGCGATGAGCCTCTTCTTCAGCCTGTTCGCGCGCGACTACGCGCCCTGGGTGCACGCCGGCATCGTCGCGATCGAGGGCGGGGAGCCATTCGTCTACGAGGCCAACGGAGACTTCTTCCCCGTGCCCGGCGTGGCACCGACGGCGACGATCCGCGGTGTCGTGCGCCGCGTCCCGGCCTCTGACTTCGTGCGCGGAAAGCGCATCGTCGGCCTGCTCGCGCTGCCGCCCGGGGCCGATCGCGAGCGATTCCTGGCCTTCGCGCGCGAGCAGCATCGGCGCGGGACGCCGTTCGATCCCTACTTCGACACTGACGATGCCCAGGCGCTGTACTGCACCGAGCTGATCGCGCTCGCCCTGGCAGAGGCGGGAGCGCCGGCCATCGAGGCGACGCCGGTGCGCCGGCACCCATCGCTGGCCATCGCGCGCGAATGGCTCGGCATGCGCTCGGGCACGATCTACCTCGCGGGGCGGCTCGTCGATCCGGGATCGCTGGTCGGCCGCTGGAGCGCGGACCTCACGGACGCGCAGGTCGACGCCTACTTCACCGCAAAGAGCGAGATCCATCGTCGCTTCGATGCCGAGGCGCGGCTCGGCCACGTGTTCGCGTGGAGCGGCACGGGAATGCGCCTGCGGCCGCCGGTGCGACAGTTCTTCGACGCCGCGCTGGCGGCCACGGCCGACGCGGCGTTCGACGCGAGCGAGGCCGTGCGCCGGGTGCAGGCGCTCGCGCGTGATCGCTTCGACGCCGCGCTGGCCGCCGTCGCGACAGGGACGGCGGCGCTGCCGCCTTAAAATCGGCGTGTCCCGTCGTCGCGTCCAGGCGGTCCTCCCGCCGCACGGTGGCCCTTTCCCGCTTTCGTGTCCACCGCTCCCGCCTCCCTCAATCCCGCCCAGCTCGAAGCGGTGCACCACCTCGCCGGCCCCTGCCTCGTCCTGGCCGGCGCCGGCTCCGGCAAGACGCGGGTCATCGTCCACAAGATCGCGCGCCTGCTCGAGGCCGGCCACGCGCCGGCGCAGATCGCGGCGATCACCTTCACCAACAAGGCGGCGGCCGAGATGCGCGAGCGGGCGCGCGCGCTGGTCGGCGGCAAGGCGGCGGGCAAGCTCGCGATCAGCACCTTCCACTCGCTCGGCGTGCGCATGCTGCGCGAGCACGGCGAGCGCGTCGGCCTGAAGGCCAATTTCAGCATCCTCGACAGCGACGACGTCCTCGGCATCCTGAAGGACGCCGGCGGCACGACCGACAACGCGCTCGCGCGCCGCTGGCAGTGGGCGATCAGCGCGTGGAAGAACCGCGGCCTGACGTCGGACGGCGCCGAGGCCGACGCGCTGTCGGGCGACGGCGATGGACTCGAAAAGGGCCGCCCACGCGAGGACGCGCTCGTCGCCGCGCGCGTGATGAAGCGATACGAGGAGCGTCTCGCCGCCTACCAGGCGAGCGACTTCGACGATCTCGTCGTCCTGCCGATGAAGCTGCTCGAGCGCGACGCCGAGGTGCGCGACGCGTGGCGCGACCGCCTGCGCTACGTCCTCGTCGACGAATACCAGGACACCAACGGCGTCCAGTACGAGATGCTGAAGCTCCTCGCCGGCGAGCGCGGCGCGTTCACCGCCGTCGGCGACGACGACCAGAGCATCTACGGCTGGCGCGGCGCGACCACCCTCAACCTGCGCCGCCTGCCGGACGACTATCCGAAGCTGAAGGTGATCGCGCTCGAGCAGAACTACCGCTCGACGGGCAGCATCCTCGCCGCCGCCAATGCGGTCATCGGCCACAACCCGAAGCTGTTCGAGAAGAAGCTCTGGAGCGACTTCGGCGCCGGCGATCCGGTCACGGTCGTCGAGTGCGACGACGAGGTCCACGAGGCCGATCGCGCGGTCGCGCGGATCGAGTCGCTGCGGGCGACCGGTGCCGCGTTCAAGGACTTCGCCGTGCTCTATCGCGCCAATCACCAGGCGCGCGTCTTCGAGCAGGCGCTGCGCAAGGCCGCGATCCCGTACAAGGTCTCGGGCGGCCAGAGCTTCTTCGACCGCGCCGAGATCCGCGACCTCTGCGCGTGGCTGCGCCTGATCGTCAACACCGACGACGACCCGGCGTTCCTGCGCGCGGTGACGAGCCCGAAGCGCGGCATCGGCCACCAGACGCTGGCCTCGCTCGGCACCTTCGCGTCGCGCTGGAAGGCGAGCCTGTTCGAGGCGCTCTTCGCCGAGTCGCTGGTCGGGGCGCTGTCGAGCCGCGCCGTCGCCGGCCTCCACGAGTTCGGCCGCTGCGTCAACGACCTGCAGGAGCGCGCCGGCGCGACCACCGGCGAGCAGGACGCGAAGGCGCTGCTCCTCGGCTGGCTGAAGGACATCGGCTACGAGCAGCATCTCCACGACGGCGAGGATTCGCCGCCGCTCGCCGCCGCACGCTGGAACAACGTGCTCGAGTTCATCGACTGGATGGCGCGGCGCTGCGGCGGCCAGGGGTCGGCGGCGACCGGTGACGAGGAGCCGGCGACCAGCGTGCTCGCGGTGGCGCAGACGATCTCGGTGATCATCAGCCTGGCCGAGCGCGGCGACGACCAGGACGTCGTCACGCTCTCGACGCTGCACGCCGCCAAGGGGCTCGAGTGGCCGCACGTCGTGCTGGCCAGCGTCAACGAAGGCCTGCTGCCGTTCGCGAACGACGACGAGGAGGGCGCGGCGGCGCGGCTCGAGGAAGAGCGCCGGCTGATGTACGTCGGCATCACCAGGGCGCGCGCGACGCTTGCCGTCAGCGTGCTGCGCCGCAGGAAGCGCGGCCGCCAGATCCAGGCCGCGCTGCCGAGCCGCTTCATCGCCGAGATGAAGCTGCACGAGGCGAAGACGGTCGAGGATCCGCGCGCGAAGCTGAAGGCCTTGCGCGCCGCCGCGGCCGGTCGGGCGCAGGCCGCGAGCGCCGCCGACCCGAAGGCCGGCGCGGGCGGTCACATGCCCTTGAAGAGCCCCGCGTAGCTGCGGCTGACCTCGAGCTTCTCGGGGTGGCCGCGCACCGCGACCAGCTGGCGGCCGCGCAGGTCGCGCGTGACGCCGGCGATCATCCGCGTGTTGACCAGCGTCGAGCGGTGGATCTGCCAGAAGGCGTCGGCATCGAGCTCGTCGACGAGCTCCTTGATCGGCTTTCGGATCAGCGCCTCGATCGTCGCCGTCTGCACGCGCGTGTACTTCTCGTCGGAGATGAAGAACAGCACGTCCTCGATGGGGATCATCTGGATCGCCGCGCCGACGGTCGCCTGGATCCACTTCAGCTTCGGCGCGGCGCCCGGGTTCATCTTGGTCGCCAGCCGCTGCAACAGCTGCTGCATGCCGGTCGCGTCGGGCGATTCGTCGGCGGCGCGGTCGGCCAGACGTTTCCGGATCCGGTCGACGGTGAGCTGCAGCCGTGCCCGCTCGGCGGGCTTGAGCACATAGTCGACGACGCCCTGCTCGAACGCCTCGATCGCGTACTGGTCGTAGGCGGTGATGAAGACGATCTCGCAGCCGCGCCACGCCTTCTCGCCTTCGGCCGGCGCGTCGTCGTCGTCGGCTGTCGGCAACTGGGCGATCGCGCGCGCGGCCTCGATGCCGGTCATGCCCGGCATGCGGATGTCGAGGAAGACGATGTCGGGGTGATGCGCTTCCGTCATCGCGACCGCCTCGGCGCCGTTCTTGGCCTCGGCGACGATCTCGAGCTCGGGCCAGACCTCGGCCAGGCGCGCGCGCAGCTGCTCGCGCAGCAGCCGCTCGTCGTCGGCGATGAGGGCGGTCGTCATGAGCGCGCCGGCAGTGGAGCCGATGCCGGACGCACCAGCCGCCACACGAGCCAGACCGCGAACGCGAACGGCGCCGCGACGAGCGCGAGCGTGCCGAGCGTGACGACGATGCCGAACGCGAGGCCGATCGCGCCGAGCCCGAGTCCGAGGGCGCCGCACGCGAGCGCCACGACGAGCGCGAAGACGACGGCAGCGACCGCGATCACGAAGAAGACGAGGGTGTGCGTCCCGGTGATGTCGGCGAGCGAGAAGGTGTCGCCGTCGATCGAGATCGAGGTGCGGTCGAGCGGCAGCATCGTCCACGCGGTCACCATCAGCAGGGCGACGACGAGGGTGAGGACCAGCAGCAGGATCCCGATGGCGCGTCTCAAGGATCGGCTCATGCGTTCGCTCCTTCGCGCGGCTGCGCTTGGTAGGGCACGGTCAGCGTCACGATCGTCCCGGTGGGCTGATTGTCGGCGACGACCATCGAGGCCCTGTCGCCGTAGAGCAGCTTGAGCCGCTCGCGGATGTTGGCCAGGCCGATCCCGGTTCCGGCGGTGTCGGCCTTCCCGAAGCCCAGGCCCGTGTCGGCGACGGTGACGGCGAGGCGACCATGGACGATCTCGGCCGACACGTCGAGCGCGCCACCCTCGGCCTTGGGCTCCAGGCCGTGCTTGATCGCGTTCTCGACCAGCGACTGGATCATCATCGGCGGGAACTCGGCCGAGGCCAGTCCGTCGGGCACGCGGACGCTCGCCTGCAGCCTGTCTTCCATGCGCACCTTGAGGATCTCGAGGTACGGCCGGATCACCGCCATCTCGCGGCCGAGGGTCTGCGCATTCGGGTTCTGCTCGCGCATCGACGGCATCGAGGCGCGCAGCAGCGCGATCAGGTTCTTCTGCATCGTGCTCGCGCGCGGCGGGTCGGTCTCGATCAGGTGATCGATCGAGGCCAGCGTGTTGAAGAGGAAGTGCGGCTCGACCTGGGCCTGCATCGCCGCCATCCGCGCCTCGACGACCTGGCGCTTGAGCTGCTCGGACTCGGCCGTCTCGGTCGCGACCGCGGCCTTGACCTCGGCCTGGATGGTGCCCTTGTAGGTGAATTTCAGGATCGCCGAGGCGACGATGAAGAGGAAGGCGACTTCGGTGAACGAATCGCCGAGCCGCGTGGCGCGCACGCGGCGCACCGCCCGGTCGCGCGACCCCGAAATCTCGGCGGCCGCTTCCTGGGCCTCGGCGGCCCCTTCGCGGGCGGCCTGGCGCGACTCGCGGATCGCCTCGACGACGGCCTCCCTGGCCTCCTTCACCGCTTTGCGCACGTCGTCGCTGTCGGCGTTCGCCGGTAGCTTGATCTCGACGCCGACATTGTCCGCAGCGCGACCGTCGGCGGCGGCGGCGCTGGCCGCGGCTTCCCCGGCTGCCGCTGCGCTCGCGCCGGTGGCGGCGGCGGCGCTCGCACCCGCTGCCGCAGCGGCTTCTTCCAGGCTCGGCGTGCGGCGCGACGGTGCGATGCGCACGCCATCCTTGTCGATCGAGATCGTGATGTCGCGACCTTGCGAATCCTTCTTGTCGATTCGAACGGTCGGATCGCGATCGCTTCGGCTCGAGCGGACCGGCGGCACGGGAGGCACCGGCACCGTGGTGTTGGACGTCGACCATTCCTGGCCGATCGGAATGTTGAAGGGCGGCAGGTGCGACAGCACGCCGGCGCAGATGATGAGCAGCAGCGCCAGCAGCAGGAACAGCTTCCACGAAATCGAGACGAGCCAGTTGCCGTAGGCGTGGAACATGCGCACGGCGCCGCTCGAGAAGCGGTGCCACGCGCTCGGCGGGAGGGCGGCGGCGGGGGTGTTGGAAGCAGGCATGAGGATGCTGGTGGGGACCGTTTGCGGCGACTGTACGGGGGCACTCGGCACCGGCCAACGCCCGTGTGACAGACCGGCGGGCGGGGCCGACAGGCTGCACGCCGGGCCGACCGGAGGCGGCGCGCAGAGGGGTCGGGCACACTCGCCGCGGAGGAGTCGAAACCCGCATGCCGTCGTGTCCCAGCTCTTGGAAAGTTCTCGTCGGCGTCGCTGCCAGCGCCTCCCTGCTCTGCCACGCCGCCGAGCCGGTGGCCGATGCGACGAGCGCTCCGCGCCTGCCCGCCGCGCTCGAAGCCTGCGCCCAGACGCGCAACGACGCCGAGCGGCTGGCCTGCTACGACAAGATCGTCGCGCCGCAGGTTCGGAGCGCGGCCGAGGCGCCCGTGGCATCGGCCAGCGCGCCGGTGACCGCTGCCGAAGCCAACGCGGCCTTGCCCAAGCCGATCGCGAGCGCCGAAGGCTCGTACTTCGACGCGTTCTGGGAGCTCACGCCCGAGCGCAAGCGCGGCACCTTCAACTTCACCGGCTACCGGCCCAACTACTTCTTTCCAGTGCACGTCACCAGCCGCCTGAACCGCACGCCGAACGCGCCGGCGGCCGGTCACGCCGGCACGCTGCCTGACTACGACAAGATCGAGGCGAAGCTGCAGATCTCGGTGCGCACCAAGCTCGCCGAAGGCCTGCTGCTGCCGAACGCCGACCTCTGGTTCGCGTACACGCAGCAGTCGCTCTGGCAGATCTACAGCGGCAGCATCTCTCGGCCGTTTCGTGCGACCGACCACGAGCCCGAACTGATCTACATCGTGCCGACGCGGCTCGACCTGCCGCTCGGCTTCAATACCAAGATGGCCGGTCTCGGCCTCGCGCACCAGTCGAACGGTCAGGCGCTGCCGTTCTCGCGCAGCTGGAACCGGTTCTATGCGCTCGGCGGCCTCGAGAACGGCGACCTGGCCCTCACCGCGCGCCACAACTGGCGCATCCACGAAAGCGACGGCCAGGACGACAACCCCGACTTCACCAAGTACCGCGGCCGGACCGAGCTGCTCGCGCTCTGGAGCCCGGGCTTCTACACCGTGAGCGCGCTGGTGAAGACGAACTTCGACAGCCACGGCTCGCTCCAGCTCGACTTCACGGTGCCGGTGCGGCGCAAGGATCCGAAGGGCCTGCGCTGGTACGCGCAGGTCTTCACCGGCTACGGCGAGACCTTGAGCGACTACAACTTTCGCCAGACCTCGTTCGGCGCCGGGATGACGTTGTTCGGCTGGTAGGGCCAGCGCGGCCGGGAGGCCGCGCCGACGTCAGCGCGGCAGGCGCGAGTCGATCGCCTGCGAGAACGGCACGGTGTCGAGCGTGTCGCCTTCGCCGGTGTCGGGCGAGGGCTGGGTGTCGGCGAGCGGCGCGGCGACGATCCGCAGCGGCCCGGCGCGCCAGTCGGCCATGAGCGCATCCCACTTGGGCCGCGCCGTCTCCAGGTGTCGTGCCTTGACGTGGCCGTAGCCGCGGATCATCTCCGGCACGCGCGCGATCTCGACGGCGAGCGCGACGTTCGCCGTTCCGAGCGAGCGCAGCACCTCCTCCATCGAGGCGCGGTACTCGTCGATCAGCGCGCGCTCGACCTGCCGCTCCTCGGTGCGGCCGAAGGGATCGAACGGCGTGCCGCGCAGGCCCTTCATCTTCGCGAGGACGCCGAACGCCTTCAGCATCCACGGCCCGAAGCGCTGCTTCTGCAGCTCGCCCTTGGCGTTCTTCCTGGCGATCGCCGGCGGCGCGAGGTGATAGGCGAGCTGGTAGTCCTCGCCGAGCTTGCCCTCGAACTGCGCGCCGATCCTGGCCAGGAACTTCGGATCCGACTGGAGGCGCGCGACCTCGGACTCGTCCTTGTAGGCCATGAGCTTGAAGAGGTAGCGTGCGACCGCCTCGGTGAGCCTGGTGCCCGGCTTGGCGGCGTCGGGCCGCGTCGCGGTGCGCGACAACACGACCTCGGCCTCGGCCGCGCGCACCTTGTCGACGAACACCTTGTACGTCGCCGCGTAGGCCGCGTTCTGGTAGTCGGTGAGGAACTCGACGCGCTTCCTGATCATGTCGTCGAGGTTGGTCGAGCGCTTGACGAGCTCGATCACCTGGCCGGTCTTGACCAGCGCCTTGACGGCCTGCGGATCGCTCGCGGCGCGGCGGCCCCACTCGAACGCCGACTTGTTGTTGTCGACCTGCACGCCGTTGAGCTCGATCGCGCGCATCAGCGCCGCGTGGCTGAGCGGCACGCGGCCCCGCTGCCAGGCGTAGCCGAGCATCAGCGGATTGGTGTAGATCGAGTCGCCGATCAGCTGTACCGCGAGCGCGTCGGCATCGACGCCGCCGACGTGGTCGGGTCCGGCTGCGGCGGCGATCTGCGCCTCGCAGTTGCCGCCCGGAAACTGCCAGTCGGGGTTGGTGACGAAGGCCGCCGTCGGCGTCGCGTGCGTGTTCAGGGCCACGTAGGTGCGGCCTTCGCGCATCACCGCGAGCGTCGTCTTGTTGGCAGCGACGATCGGATCGCAGCCGATGACGAGATCGGCCTCGGCGGTGCCGACCTTGGTCGAGAAGATCGCGTCCGGACGATTGGCGATCTGGATGTGGCTCCAGGTCGCGCCGCCCTTCTGCGCCAGGCCCGCCGCGTCCTGCGTGACGATGCCCTTGCCTTCGAGGTGTGCCGCCATGCCGAGAAGCTGGCCGATCGTGATCACGCCGGTGCCGCCGACGCCCGCGACGACGATGCCCCACGGCTTTTCGGCCAGCGGCAGGGCGGGCTCGGGCGGCGTCGCGACGCTCGAGAGCTTCGGCCGCGAAGGCGCCGCTTTCTTGCCGCTCTTCAGCTGCCCGCCCTCGACCGTGACGAAGCTCGGGCAGAAGCCCTTCAGGCACGAGTAGTCCTTGTTGCAGGTGTTCTGGTTGATGCGGCGCTTGCGCCCGAACTCGGTCTCGACCGGCTCGACCGAGAGGCAGTTCGACTGCACCGAGCAGTCGCCGCAGCCCTCGCACACCAGCTCGTTGATGATCACGCGCTTGGCCGGGTCCTCCATCGTGCCGCGCTTGCGACGGCGGCGCTTCTCGGTGGCGCAGGTCTGGTCGTAGACGATGACGGTGCAGCCGGGAATCTCTCGCAGCTGCTTCTGGATGTCGTCGAGGTCGTCGCGGTGATGCACGGTGACGCCCGGCGCCAGCCGCGCCGCGATGTCGTGCTCCTCGTACTTTTCAGGCTCGTCGGTGACGACGACGACCTTGACGGCGCCCTCGGCATCGAGCTCGCGCGTCATCTCCGGCACCTTCATCGTCCCGTCGACCGGCTGGCCGCCGGTCATCGCGACGGCGTCGTTGAAGAGGATCTTGTAGGTGATGTTGACCTTGGCCGCGATCGACTGGCGCACCGCCAGCAGGCCCGAGTGGTAGTACGTGCCGTCACCGAGGTTGGCGAAGATGTGGTTCTCGGTGGTGAACGGCGCCTGGCCGACCCACGACACGCCTTCGCCTCCCATCTGGCTGAAGGTGACGGTCGAGCGGTCCATCCAGACCGCCATGTAGTGGCAGCCGATGCCGGCGACGGCGCGCGAGCCTTCGGGCACCTTGGTCGAGGTGTTGTGCGGGCAGCCGCTGCAGAACCACGGGGCGCGGTCGCCGGTCGAGCCGGCGCCGATCTGCGGCACCTCGGCGAGGCTTCGCTCCTTCGCATCGATCAGGGCGATGCGCATCGCCATGCCGGCGCCGATGTCGCTGTCGACGCCGAGCTTGGCGAGCCGCTTGGCAATGGCGCGGGCGATGATCGCCGGCGTGAGGTCGGCCTGCGCGCGCAGCAGCCAGTGCTGCGCCGGATTGGCCTGACTCCATTCGCCGCCGCGATTACCGAAGGGATCGTTTCGATCCCCGTCGCCTTCGCCATCGTCGAACTTGCCGAGCACGTTCGGCCGCACGTCGGGGCGCCAGCCGTAGAGCTCTTCCTTCAGCTGGTACTCGATGACCTGGCGCTTCTCCTCGACGACGAGGATCTCCTGCAGCCCTTCGGCGAAGTCGCGCGTGATCGTCGCCTCGAGCGGCCAGACGACGTTGACCTTGTGCAGCCGCAATCCGATGCGGCGGCAGGTGTCGTCGTCGAGGCCGAGGTCGTGCAGCGCCTGGCGCGTGTCGTTGTAGGCCTTGCCGCTGGCGATGATGCCGAAGCGGTCGTTCGGGCCCTCGATGACGTTGTAGTTGAGGCGGTTCGCGCGCACGTAGGCGAGCGCGGCATACCACTTGTAGTCCATCAGCCGCGACTCCTGCTCGAGCGGCGCGTCGGGCCAGCGGATGTGCAGGCCGCCGGGCGGCATCTGGAAGTCCTCGGGCAGGATGATGTCGACGCGGTCGGGATCGACCGAGACGCTCGACGACGACTCGACGATCTCCTGGATCGTCTTCATCGACGACCACACGCCCGCGAAGCGGCTCATCGCGAACGCGTGCAGGCCCATGTCGAGGATGTCCTGCACGCTCGACGGGAAGAAGACCGGCAGGCCGCAGGCCTTGAAGATGTGGTCGCTCTGGTGCGCCGCGGTCGAGCTCTTGGCGATGTGGTCGTCGCCGGCGATCGCGATCACCCCGCCGTGCTTCGAGGTGCCCGCCATGTTGGCGTGCTTGAAGACGTCGGAGCAGCGATCGACGCCCGGGCCCTTGCCGTACCAGATGCCGAACACGCCGTCGAACTTGTTGGTCTGCGGATAGAGATCGAGCTGCTGCGAGCCCCAGACCGCAGTTGCGGCCAGTTCCTCGTTGACGCCGGGCTGGAAGACGATGTTCTGCGCCGCGAGGTGCTTCTGCGCCTGCCAGAGGGCCTGGTCGTAGCCGCCGAGCGGAGAGCCGCGGTAGCCGCTGATGAAGCCGGCGGTGTTGAGGCCGAACATCGCGTCGCGCTTTCGCTGCAGCATCGGCAGGCGCACAAGAGCCTGCACGCCGCTCATGAAGGCGCGGCCCGTTTCGAGGGCGTACTTGTCGTCCAGCGTGACGCTCTCGAGCGCCTTGCGCACGGAGTCGGGAAGGGGGGCGTTCATCGTCGTCACTCCAGGTGGGAAGCGGCTCGCTGCCGGGGCCCGCCAGCTCATGACCGGCGTTCCCGCCCGGAGTGTAGGACCCGCTGGAAGTCCCGGCGCCGACGCGCCTTCTCAGCGCGTCTCGAAGCGCAGAGGCTGGCCGGCGACGAACCGCCGGCCGATCCGGCGCTCGACGTGGTCGCCCTCGATCGTGCGCAGGCGCGGCTCGACAACCCCGCTCAGGCCGTCCTCGTCGTGGAAGACGGTTGGCCACGCCGGCGACGGCTTCGCCGCGGCCGTCGCCGGCGCATTCAGGCTTCGCGGCGGTAAGACCATGGCCAGGGCCCCGGCCATTGCCGCGGCGACGACGGCGCCGACGACGAGCACCGGGGCCTGGCCTCCAAGCCCTGCGCGGTCCGGCGGCGATGTGTCGTGGCGCATGGTGCAGGCGAGCACGGCTCAGTGGGCTGCCGCGACGACCCGCACGCCGGTCACCTGCCCCGCGGACATCCGGCGGCGTGCAGGCGTCCGCGGCCGCGCTGGAGCGATCGCGCCGGCAGCCGTCGCCGCTGTCGCCGACGCGGCGACGCAATCGCACCAGGCGGCTCTGCCCGCGACGTCGAACGCGATCGACGCGTCGATGCGCTCGACGCCCGTCGGCGACGCGGCGGTGACGCGAAAGACGAAGCTTCCATCGTCGGAGATGCGCTCGACCCAGCCCGTCGTGCCGGCGGCGACGTCGGCGACGGCGGCGTTGCTCGAGCGATGGAAGTCGACGGCACCCGGCTGCCATCGCTCCGCGGGCAGCCCCGTCGCGTCGGCGACCGCGGCGAGGCAGCGCTGCTGCAGGTCGCGCACGAGCTCGTCGCCGTACGGGTGGAAGAGGTCGATGGGCGACGCGAAGCAGGCTTCGCTCAGTCGTTGCAGATCCATGTCGTGTGCTCCAGACCCTCGTCGTGGTTCGAGGTCGGCACACCTTAGGTCAGGCGCTTCGCCGCGGCGTCCCTCATAGAGATGAGTGCGGCGCGGCAGAAGGCATAGGCCATGCGGCACCGGGCGACGCGCCCCGCGACGACAGCGTGGGCACCGTCGATGCCGGCGCGATCAGGTCGCGCCCTCGTCGAGCCCGAGAGCGCGCGCGCGAAACACCGCCTCGGTCCGGTTCCTGGCATGCAGCGCCCGCAGGATCGCGGCGATGTGGATCTTCACCGTGCCTTCGGTGAGCGCGAGCTCGCGCGCGATGGTCTTGTTCGGCGCGCCGCGCAGCAGGCGTTGCAGCACCGCGAGCTGGCGCGGCGTGAGCTCGCTGCGCGAGGACGCGGCCACGTCTCCGCCGTCACGCACGTCCTCGAGCACCCGTGGCGGGACGTACACGCCCCCTGCCTGGACGAGGCGGATCGCCTGGAGCAGCAGCTCCGAGGGCGAGGACTTGGGGAAGAAGCCACGCGCGCCGGCGGCCAGCACCGCGCGGATCGTCGGCGGATCGTCCTGGCCCGAAGCGACGACGAGCGCCATCGCCGGATGCAGCGCATGGAGGGTGCGCACGCCGTCGAGCGCGCTCATCCCGGGCATGTTGAGGTCGACGAGCGCGAAGTCGGGCTCGACCGCCGCGCAGACGGCGCGTGCGCTCGCGAAGTCGTGCGCCTCGTGGACGTCGGCATCGGCGTCGGCGCGCCGGACCGTGCGCACGAGCGCATCGCGCACGAGCGGGTGGTCGTCGGCGACCAGGACCTTCATGGCGAGGTCTCGATGGCGGCGTCGCTCGCGACGTCGTTCGCGGGCGCCCGCTCCGACGCTCCTCGTCGCGCCGCCAGGGCGAGCCAGCGGCGCAGCTGCGCCGCGGACACGGGCTTGCCGATGCACTCGAAGCCGCTGGCGCGAATCTGCGCCAGCCGCTCGGGGCTCGACTCGCCCGAGACGATCAGCGCCGGCACCGCGGTCCCGAAGGCGGCGCGCAGTGCGCGCACGGCCTCGATGCCGGTGAGCTCGCCGCGCAGCCGGTAGTCGGCGACGATCGCCTGCAGGGTCGCGCCCGGCACGCCGGCCGCATGCGCCAGGACGTCGTTGGCGTCGGCCCCGGGATGGACCCGGCAGCCCCAGCGCTCGAGCAGATAGCGCGTGCTCTCGAGCACGTCGGGGTCGTCGTCGATCACGGCGACGTGCAGGGCGGCGACGCGCTCGTCGAACGCGCCGGCGAGCGGGCCGGCAGTGATCGACTCGGTGGTCGTCGGCACATCGATGCCGAAGCGCGAGCCTCGACCGACCGTCGTGTCGAGGCGCACAGGATGGCCGAGCAGCTCGGTCAGCCGGTGCACGATCGAGAGCCCCAGGCCAAGGCCCTCGCGCCGGTCCCGTTCCGGATTGCCCACCTGGTAGAACTCCTCGAACACGCGCTCCCGGTCGCCCGGGCCGATCCCGGGCCCGGTGTCCCAGACCTCGATGCGCCAGTGGCCGGACGCACCGCCGCGCAGCCGGCAGCTCAGCAGCACGCCCCCCGTGCGTGTGTACTTGATGGCGTTGTCGAGCAGGTTGAAGACGATGCGCTCGACGAGCAGCGGATCGCTGATCGCGTGCAGGCCGGGCAGCGCCGACGCGATCCGCACCGAGAAGCGCAGGCCCTTGTCTGCCGCGCGAGACGCGCAGGCCGCGGCCAGCTGGTGCAGCAGCGGCGCGATCGCGAACGGACGCGGGTGCTTGACGATCGCGCCGGCGTCCATGCGCGAGACGTCGAGGAGCGCGTCGAACATCGAGCCGATCGTCGCCAGCGACGTCTTCATTCGATCGACGACCTCGCTCTCCGAGCCGGCGGGATGCTCGTCGGCGAGTGCGGCGACATACAGGCCGAGCGCATGGATCGGCTGGCGCAGGTCGTGGCTCGCGGCGGCAAGGAAGCTGCTCTTGGCGCGGTTCGCCGACTCGGCCTGCTCTTTCGAGTGGCGCATCTGCTCGAGCGCGCGGACGAGCTGGACGCCGCTGGCGGCCACCCGCTCTTCGAGCGCGCGGTTGACGCTGGCGAGCTCGCGGCTCGTCACGACGAAGCGGTCGATCAGCATCCAGACGATGAGGACGACGAAGAGGAGCCCGGCGTAGGGAACGAGGTAGACCGGGTTGTTGGTGCTCTCGTCGTACCGCAGCAGCCAGTCGCGGGTGGCGAAGGCCATCGAGACCGCGCCGGTGGCGAAGAGCAGGGCGCCGCTCGTGCGCCGGTGTTGCCACGCGTAGCGCCCGACCGCGACAAGACCCACGCCGACAATGCCGATCCAGAGGAGAAGCCACCATTGCTGCATCGCCTCGAACCCGAGCGACTGCGCCGCGTACAGCACCGCCGGTGCTGCCAGTGAGAGGATCCAGAGCGTCTTCTCGAAGCGCGGCCAGCGCCAGCCCGCGAAGCGGACGCAGAAGATCACCAGCAGGGCGATGAAGAACGAGTACAGCGACGTCCACCAGACGATCCGATTCTCGACGCTCATGAGCGGCACGCTGAGCACCGACCAGCCGTCGTGCACCGCCCAGGCGAGCGTGCCGACGGCGAAGTAGCCGTAGAGCGGATCGCCGCTGCGTGCCCAGAGCAGCAGCACGCACAGGCCCAGGCTCGCGACGACCACGGCGACGATCGCCGGCCCGATGACCGATGCGAAGACCAGCCGGTCGAAGCGCATGCCGAGTGCGCGTACCGGCCCGATCCGCAGCGTGGAGATGCTGAAAGAGGTTCGCCCCGCGGCCTCGATCTCGATCACGTTCGCGCCGGGGCGGACGAATTCGCGGGGGATCTCGATCAGCCTGATGCTCGCCAGGCTGCGCGGGAGCGGATCGTTCGGCCGGTCGATCCGGTCGTCCACCACGTGGCCGTTGAAGGCAATCCGGGCATGCGCCCGCAACCCCGGGACGCAGAGGGCGACGCGACCCGTCTGCGGCGGCAGGTCGACAGACATCCGGTAGGTGGCGCGCGCCGGGCCGGTGGCGCCGTCCGGCAGCGATACCCAGTCGGGCAAGCGTACCTCCTCGCGGCGGCCGTCGACGACGCGCTCGGCGTGCGTCAGTTCGACGATGCCGTCGTCGGCCGCCTCAGCGGCGGCAGCGGCCATCACGCCCAGCAGGGCGATCGCAGCAGAGCGCATCACGCGAGACGCAGACAGGGCCAGGGCCAACGCAGTCCTCCCGATCGGGACGTCATTCGAACGGGAAATCGCGTCGTGCGCAATGAGGGTCGCCGTCTCGCCGATGCCGCCGTATGCGGTACGGCGGCAGTATCGACCAGCGCCGCCTCGCGGCGACAGTGATCGAAAGGCATAGGCCGAATGACGCGCCGCGATCCTTCGTTTGCAGGACGAGCCGGCAGCGCGCGAGCGTCACCATGGATGCGCGACCGGCCGCCGGTCGCCCCGAGGCGAGTCAAGACGCCCGAGTCCGCTGCTCACTGCAGCTCGCCCCTCGCCCGAGAAGCGCTCGCTAGACGCTGGTCCAGAACATCACCGCGACAGCGACGCCCATCACCAGAGTCGCGGCCCAGCCGAAGAAGCGATGGCGCCGCGTGATCGTGTAGCGGCCCATCAGCGCCTTCGACTGGCCGATCAGCATCAGCACGACCATGATCGGCACCGAGATCACGCCGTTGACGATCGCGCTCCAGACCAGCGCCTTGATCGGGTCGACCTCGAACGCGCCCATCGCCGTGCCGATGCCGGTGGCGGCGATGATGATGAAGTAGAAGCCGCGTGCCTCGCGAAAGCCGTGCGAGAGGCCGCGGCGCCAGCCGAAGAGCTCGCTCACCGCGTACGCCGCCGAGCCGGCGAGCACGGGCACGGCGAGCAGGCCGGTGCCGATGATGCCCATCGCGAACACCGCGAAGGCGAACTCGCCGGCGACCGGGCGCAGCGCCTCGGCGGCCTGCGCCGAGGTCTGGATGTTGGTGATGCCGTGCTGGTTCAGCGTCACCGCGGTCGCGACGACGATGCACAGGGCGATGACGTTCGAGAACACCATGCCGACGATGGTGTCCTGCTTGATCCGCGAGAGGTGCTCGGTGACGTATTCCGGGTGCTCGCGCAGCGCCACCGCGTCCGGCCGGCGGTGGTTGTCCTCGACTTCCTGCGAGGCCTGCCAGAAGAAGAGGTACGGGCTGATCGTCGTGCCGAGCACGGCGACGACCATCGCGGCGTAGTCCTTCGGAGAGACGCCGGGCGGAAAGAAGTTCCACGGCTGCCACGACTCGTGGATCGCCTGCTTCCACGGCACCGAGACGCTGAGGATCACCGCGACGTAGGCGAAGAGGGCGAGCGTCAGCCACTTCAGCACCCGCACCGAGCGCTCGTATGAGAAGTAGATCTGGGTCGCAATGCACAGGGCGCCGAAGAACACGACGTACACCGGCTGCGGCCCGCCGGCGAGAAGCTTGACGGCCTCGGCCATCGCGCCGATGTCAGCCGCGATGTTGATGGTGTTGGCGACCACCAGCAGGCCGATCAGCGACACCGTCAGCCAGCGCGGGCACATCCGGCCGATGTTGGTCGCCAGGCCGTCATGGGTGACGAAGCCGATCCGCGCCGACAGCATCTGGATGCCGATCATCAGAGGCGTCGTCAGGAAGAGCGTCCAGACCAGGGCGAAGCGAAACTGCGCGCCGGCCTGCGAGTACGTGGCAATGCCGCTCGGGTCGTCGTCGGCGGCGCCGGTGATGATCCCGGGACCAAGGCGACTCGTGAAGCTCGAGCCGTTGTCGCCCTGGGCGGTCTTCCTGGGGTTCGACGTCGGCATCCCCGATTCTGTCCGCGACCGCCGGCGGCTTCGCTTCCGCGCGGCAAATCTGCTGGCGCGGGCTGGCGAGAACGCGCACGAAGCCGGCGCGCTTGACGCGCAGGCTCAGGCTCGCCCCGACGGCGCAGCCAGCCGTCCCCCGAAAGGCTAGGCCGGAACGAACTTCAGCGCGACGCCGTTGTTGCAGTAGCGCTTGCCCGTCGGCGCCGGGCCGTCGTCGAAGACGTGGCCCTGGTGGCCGCCGCACTTCACGCAGTGGTACTCGGTGCGCGGAATGATCATCTTCACGTCGGTCCTGGTCGCGACCGCGCCGGGGATCGGGGCATAGAAGCTCGGCCAGCCGGTGCCGCTCTCGAACTTGGTCTCGGAGGTGAAGAGCGCGAGGTCGCAGCCGGCGCAGAGAAACCTGCCCTTGCGGTGCTCCTTGTTGAGCGGGCTGGTGCCCGGGCGCTCGGTGCCTTCGTGGCGCAGCACGTCGTAGGCGGCCGGCGTCAGGCGCTGCTTCCACTCGGCATCCGAGAGCACGACGGGCTCGATCTTCGGCGTGCCGGGCGCAGGCGTCTGCGATGTGGCAATGCGCGGCGCAAGGCCGACGGCGGAGAGCAGGGCGAGAAAGGGGCGGCGGGTCATGGCAGGAAGTCTCCTCGAAAGGTCCGTGATCAGTCGGCGCAGGTCGAAAAACCTTTCTACGCGCCGATCACGCGGCTGGAGGCACAGATGCGGGCTCGGGCCACGGGTGCAAGACGTGGGCGTCGATCCGGTGGCGGACCGTGAACGCCGGCGGCGCGTGGGCGTCGAGCCACGCGGCCAGCGCGGCATCGAAGGCTTCGACCTGCGCGTCGCCCAGCGTCGCGCCGACGCCGCGGCAGGCGCGCATCCGGCCGCGCCAGCTCGCGCGCGTGAACGGCTCGTCGGCGTCGAACCAGAACATCGCCTGCACGCTCGCCTGGCCGGCCGTGCCCTTCGGCGCCGTGGGGATGCAGCCGTCCCAATCGCCGCCTTGCCAAGCCGGGTTCGCCGCCAGCACCAGGGATTCGCTGGCGCGCGCAATCGCGTCGGCGCGCGGCAGCCAGCTGAAGTGGGTCGTGACGAGGACGCCGCCGGGCTTCAGCACGCGGCGCACCTCGGCGAGCGTGCGCTCGACGTCGAAGTACATCCAGCACTGGCTGGCGGTGACGGCGTCGAAGCTCGCGTCGGCAAATGGGCAGGCCTCGGCCGGCGCGACACCGAAGTCGACGGCGAGTCCTTCGTCGGAGGCGCTGCGGCGCGCCGCCTCGATCTGCCCGGCGGCGACGTCGATGCCGCTCGCCACCGCGCCGCGCCGCGCGAGCTCGCGCGCGACCAGGCCGGTGCCGGTCCCGAGGTCGAGGACACGCTGACCTGGCGCACCGATGCCGAGCACGGCGAGCATGTCGAAGAGACGCGCCGGCGGCCCGGGCCGGTGCTCGGCGTAGTCGGCCGAGGTCCGGCTCCAGTCGATCGGGCGGCCGCCGTCGATCATCGCGAGCCGACGCGCGGTCCGGCGTCCTGCGCCGGCCAGAGCACCCACATCCGGAGCGCCTGCTTCATGCGTCCGGCCTGCGCCTCGGCGACGTCGCCCCAGCCCCAGAAGTAGTCGGCGCGCACGGCGCCGACGATCGCCGAGCCGGTGTCCTGCGCCACCGCGAGGCGGCGCAGCGGCCGGGTCGAGAGCGGCTCGGTGGTGTCGAGCCAGACTGGCGTGCCGTAGGGCACGCTCAGCGGATCGACGGCGATCGAGCGGCCGGGCGTGAGCGGCACGCCTTGCGCTCCTTTCGGGCCGATCGACGGATCGGGCAAGACCTCCTCGCGGAAGAAGACGACGCGCGGATTGCTGCGGATCATCTCGTCGACCCGCGCCGGGTGCGACCGCGCCCAGGCTCGGATCGCCGGCCACGACGCCTCGCCGGCGCGCAGTTCACCCTGGTCGATGAGCCAGCGGCCGATCGAGAGATAGGGCTGGTCGTTGTGGCCAGCGTAGGCGACGCGGACCGTGCGCGTGGCGCTGCCGCGCTCGCTCGCGAACGCGAGCCGGCCCGAGCCCTGGATCTGCAGCATGAGCGCGTCGAGCGGGTCGCGCAGCCAGGCGATCTCTTGGCCGCGCAGGCTCCGCTGCGCCGCCGCAAGGGTCTCGATCTGGTGCCGCGTCCAGTAGGGCTTGCGGCTTGGGAGGTCGGGCGGCGGCGCGTAGAGCGGGACGCGAAAGCCGGTTCGGGCAACGCGCGATGCATCGACCAGCGGCTCGAAATAGCCGGTCGCGAGGCCGGCGGGATCGCGCTCTCCCGACTCGACGCGGTACGGCCGCAGCTCGCGCTGCAGCCAGGCGCGCACGGCGCTGTCGTCGGCCGTCGGGCCGAGCCCGCTGAGCCGCGCCTTGGCGCACGCGCCGAGCCAGGCCGGCGCGGGCCGCTCGCAGCTGCGCAGGAACGCAGGCCAGAACTCGGGCAGCCGGTCGCCGGTCCAGTCGGGCAGGTCGCTCCAACTCGCCGCGACCCAGCGACCGCGCGGGCGGTCGAGGGTCGAGGTGGCCAGGTCGTCGCGTGGCACCGCGGACGCGGACGACGCGACGCGTGCCGGCGGCGGCACTGCGGTTGTCGCAGGCTCGGTCGCGATCGGCGTGCTCGAGCAGGCGGCGATCGCTGCCGCGACGGCCAGCGCCGCCGCGACCCTTTCTAGAATCGGCGCCGCCGCCATCCGGCTGGCGAAACTGAAGGCGCGGGTCATGTGGGTCATTCTGCTGGAAGCGTTCGGTGCACTGGTGCTGCTTGTCTTCATCGTCTGGTGGACGATGTTCTCCGGCCGCCGCAAGGGCGAGCGCAGCGACGACGAGCGCCGCTGACGGCGACCGGCCGCGTTCCGGCACGAGCGACAGGCAGGAGCGCCGTGAAGATCACGAGGTGGACGGCGCGGCGGCACGCGGCGGCAGGAGGAACGAGAGCGGAGCGTGCCGGAGGCGGGCCCGGATCGCGCGATGGATCCGGCTGCGGTCGGCGAGGCGGATGCCGCGCGAGCGCAAGGCGACGCGAAAGGCGAGGAAGAAACTGACGCCGAGGTTGAGCGCGCCGGTGATCACGATGCCGGCGACGCACCACCAGAAGATCGGCGTCGCGATGATCGACAGGCCGAGATCGCCGACGGCGCTGAAGAGCTGGCCGGTCGCGAGCGTGACGTGGCGGACGTCGACCGGCAGGCTGAAGAACGACGCGATCGCCGGCACGAGGCCGAGCAGCAGGCCGAGCGAGGCGTTCGAGGCGAGGCCCGAGATGTTGGCGCGCCAGAACGCCGACCAGCGGCGTGCGCGCGCCGCGCCGAGGCGGGCGAGGATGCGGGGGTTCCAGGCGATGGCGCTGTCGAGCCGGTGCCAGACGAACCAGTTCTCGACCCAGCCGGCGATCAGCGAGCTGGCGAAGAGGAGCACGCCGGTGAAGGCGGCGAAGAGAGGCGTCGGCCCGAGCAGGGTAAGCGTGTCCAGCACCTGGCCGGCCTGTGCCGTGCCGATGAGCGGCGTGCCGAACGCGGCCTTGGCCAGCCACTGCGCGGCGAGCACGACCGGGATCACGGCCATCAGGTTGCCGAAGATGCCCGCGGCCTGCGAGCGGATCAGGTGCACGACCTCGTCGACGAAGCGCTCGAGGCCGTCCGCGTTGTCGACGTCGCCGAGCTTGTCGGCCAGCGCCGGCGCCGTCATCGCCGGCTGCTTGGTCGCGAGCGTGAAGTGCAGGAGCTGGATGACGACGAACGACGTCGCGTAGTTGAGTCCGGCGCCGAGGCCGGCCCAGAAGGTGCCGAGGCCGATCGCGGCGATCGCGAACTTGAGGAGCGTCGTCACGCCGACGACGGCGCCGCCGCCCATCGCCGCGCGCAGCATCGCGCGGTACGCGGCCGCGTCGCGGGTGATGTAGTGCTCGCCGGTCGCGGCGCTGCGCTCGGCGACCTTGCGCGCCAGCAGCGAGTAATGGCGCGAGAAGAGGGTGCGGATCGAGCGCCGCTCCTCTGCGGTGTGGACCAGCTCGGCGACGAAGCGCGGCAGGTCGCGCCCCGGGTCCTCGCTCAGCACGCAGCCGAGCAGCTGGTCGATGCGGTGCGTGCGCTCGAGCAGCTGGTCGACCTCGAAGACGACGTCGACCGAGACGCCGTGCGCTTCGAGATGCTCGTGGACGCTCGCCGCGCAGCGCCGGCAGACGTCGAGGAGCGCGCGCAGGTACTGGGCTTCCTGCAGCAGCCGCGCGTGCGCTTCGGGTTCACTCGACTCGGCGTGCTCGCGGATCTCCTCGGCGACGCGCGCGAGCTGGCGAAACGGCTGGTCGACGAGCAGCTCGGGGCTCATGCGCTGGCGCAGCAGCGGCGAGAAGCCCGCCGAGCGGACCGCGCTGGCGAGAAACATGATCGCTTCCAGGAAGGGCCCGCGCCAGTCGCTGCCGTCGTCGGCGAGCGGCGCGAGCGTCCGCGCCAGCCGCGCCAGCGTCTCGTCGTCGAGGCGGATCAGCCAGTCGGCGTCGGTGCCGGGCGGAAAGAGCAGGCCGAAGAGCTCGCCGAGGTCGCTCGTCGCCGGCGTCAGCGGCAGGATGCGGGCGCGCACGCGCCGGCCGAACTCTGCCCACAGGCCCGCGCGCGGCGCGAAGCCGAAGTCGGCGAGCAGCGCGGCGCTGTCGACCTCGCGCAGGAACGAGACGAGCATCGCGCCGACGCGCTCGCCGTGCTCGGCGTTGCGGTCGATGACGCCGAGCAGGTGCTTCAGGCGCAGGGCCGGCGCGGGTACTTGTTCGAATGCTCTCGACGCGACGGCCGGGCGCCGGGCCGCCCCAAGCCCGGCCGCGCCCCCTCGGGGGGCAGCGACCGCAGGGAGCGCGGGGGCGTCATGCCTCAGCCACTCCATCAGGCGCACGATCCAGAGGTGGCGCTCGACGGTCGATGCCTTCGGGTCGGCGGCGTTGAGGAGCGCCGTCAGGTCCCACGGCGCTGGGCCGCGCTTCTTCACCCAACCGTCGCTCAGTGCAATGACGACGCGAGCGAGAGGCCGAACTCGCCGATGTCGGCGTCGAACGGATGGGCGTCCTCGGTCATGCAGAAGAAGGTGCCGCGCATGGTGCCGTGCGGCGTGCCGAGACGGGTCCAGCTCGTGTACTCGAAGCTCTCGCCGGGCTTCAGGACCGGCTGGTGGCCGACGACCGCGAGTCCGCGCACTTCCTCGACGTGGCCGTTGGCGTCGCTGATGATCCAGTGGCGCGCGATCAGCTGGCCGGCGACGTCGCCGCTGTTCCGGATCGTCACCGTGTAGGCGAAGGCGAAGCGGCCCGCGTCGCGATCCGACTGCTCCGGCAGGTGGCGCACGGCGACGCTGGTGGTGAACTCGGGGTGGGCCATGGGTCATTCTAGGAGGCGATGCGCGACGGGCGCGCGACCTAGAATGGGTCGATCCATGCCGCGCTTTCGCATCGCCCCGAGCATTCTTTCCGCCGACTTCGCGCGGCTCGGCGAGGAGGTGCGCGACGTCATCGCCGCCGGCGCCGACTGGATCCATTTCGACGTGATGGACAACCACTACGTCCCCAACCTGACGATCGGGCCGATGGTCTGCGCGGCGCTGAAGAAGCACGCGCGCCGCGAGGACGGCACGCCGGTGCCGATCGACGTCCACCTGATGGTCGAGCCGGTCGACACCCTCGCGCAGGCGTTCTGCGCCGCCGGCGCAGATCTCGTGAGCTTCCATCCCGACGCCAGCCGCCACGTCGACCGGACGCTGCAGCTCATCAAGGAGACGGGCTGCCAGGCCGGGCTCGTCTTCAATCCTGGCGCGTCGCTCGACGTGCTCGACTGGGTGATCGACAAGGTCGATCTGGTGCTGGTCATGAGCGTCAATCCGGGCTTCGGCGGGCAGAGCTTCATCCCGTCGGCGCTGAAGAAGATCGAGGAGGCGCGGCGCCGGATCGAGGCGAGCGGGCGCGACATCCGCCTCGAGGTCGACGGCGGCATCAAGGTCGACAACATCCGCGCCGCCGCTGACGCCGGCGCCGACACCTTCGTCGCCGGCAGCGCCGTGTTCGGCGCGCCCGACTACCGTGCGGTGATCGACGCCATGCGCGCGAAGCTCGCCGGTTGACCGCGACCCGGCGGCCTTCGCCATGACCGACCCCGATTCCTCCGCGCACGGCCACGGTGACGGGCATGCGCATGGCGCGTCGCAGGGGCACGGCCACGCCCACGGCCCCCCGAACCTCGACCGCGCCTTCGCGATCGGCATCGCGATCAACCTCGCCTTCGTCGTCGTCGAGGCGTTCTACGGCTGGCGCGCCGACTCGCTCGCGCTGCTCGCCGACGCCGGCCACAACCTCGGCGATGTGCTCGGGCTCGTCCTCGCCTGGGCGGGGGCGTTCGCCGGCCGGCTCGCGCCCGACGAGCGCCACACCTACGGGTGGAAGCGCGCCTCGATCCTGGCGGCGTTCGCCAACTCGCTGCTGCTGCTGGTCGCGATCGGCTCGCTCGCCTGGGCGGCCGTCGGCCGGCTCGCCGCGCCGGAGCCGATCGACGCCGGCATCGTCATGGTCGTGGCCGCGATCGGCATCGCCGTCAACGGCGCCACCGCGCTGCTCTTCCTGCGCGATCGCCACGGCGACCTCAACGCGCGCGGCGCGTTCCTCCACATGGCCGCCGACGCGGCGGTCTCGGCCGGCGTCGTGATCGCGGCCGCACTGACGCTGCGCTTCGGCTGGACCTGGCTCGACCCGGCCGTGACGCTGGCGATCGCGCTCGTCATCCTGATCGGCACCTGGGGCTTGTTCCGCGACTCGCTGCACCTCATGTTCGACGGCGTGCCGTCCTCGATCGACCTCGATGCCGTGCGCACCGAGCTCTCGGCGCTGCCGGGCGTGAGCTGCGTCGACGACCTGCACGTCTGGGCCACGGGCACGACGCAGGTCGCGCTCACTGCGCACCTGGTGATGCCCGCCGGCCACCCCGACGACGCCTTCTTCCGCGACGCCGCGGCGCGCCTGCAGCGGCGCTTCGCCATCGGCCACGTCACGCTGCAGGCCGCGACCGAGACGCTGATGGCGCCGTGCGCCGGCGCGGTCGAGCGAGCGGCGCCCGAGCTCGCCCTGAGTCGACCATGAAATACAAGGACTACTACGAGACCCTCGGCGTCGCGCGCACGGCGACGCAGGACGAGATCAAGCAGGCCTATCGCAAGCTCGCCCGCAAGTACCACCCCGACGTCAGCAAGCTCGCCGACGCCGAAGCTCGCTTCAAGGAGCTCAACGAGGCCAACGAGGTCCTGAAGGATCCGGAGAAGCGCGTCGCCTACGACCAGATGGGAAGCAACTGGAAGGCGGGCCAGGAGTTCAAGCCGCCGCCGAACTGGGACGCCGGCTTCGAGTTTCGCGGCGGTCAGGGCGGCGCCAATCCGTTCGGCGCAAGCGGCGAAAGCTTCGATGCCAGCGACTTCTTCGAGAGCCTGTTCGGCCGCAAATCGGGCGCCGCCGGGTCGCGCCGCCGGGCGACCGTGCAGGGCGAGGACCACCACGCCAAGGTGCTGATCGACGTCGAGGACAGCTACCGCGGCGCCGAGCGCAGCGTCTCGCTGCGCGCCGCGGTCGAGGGCGCCGACGGACGGGTCGCGCTGCAGGAGCGCACGCTCGACGTCCACATCCCGAAGGGCATCCGCCCGGGCCAGCACCTGCGCCTGGCCGGGCAGGGCGCGCCAGGCATCGGCGGCGCCAAGGCCGGCAACCTGTTCCTGGAGATCGAGTTCGCGCCGCACCCGATCTACCGAGTCGACGGCGCCGATGTCTACGTCGACTTGCCGCTCGCCCCGTGGGAAGCGGCGCTCGGTGCGAGCGTCGACGTGCCCACGCCCGAGGGCACGCTGCAGCTCACCGTGCCCGCCGGCTCGACCGCGGGCCGCAAGCTCCGCCTGAAGGGTCGCGGATTGCCGGGGAAGACTCCGGGCGACCTCTACGCCGTGCTCCAGATCGTGCCGCCGAAGGCCGACAGCGACGCGGCCAAGGCCGCATACGAGACCCTGGCGAAGGCCTTTCCCGATTTCAGGCCGCGCGCTCATCTGCAAGGATGACTGTCATGGAACGAACGATCGTCACCACCCTGCGCGGCAGCGTCGTCGAAGAGGACGTCGAGCTCACGCTCGTCGAGCTCGGTCGGGCCTGCGACGCGTCCGAGGAGCAGATCGAGCTGTGGGTGCTCGAAGGCGTGCTCGAGCCGAGCGGCCGGTCGCGCCAGGAATGGCGCTTCAGCGGCGGCTCGATGGCGCGCGTGCGCCTGGCGGCGCGACTGGCGCGCGACCTCGAGCTCAACGCCTCGGGCGTGGCGCTCGCGATCGACCTGCTCGATCGCATCTCGTCGCTCGAATCGCGGCTCGGACGCTAGCGCGATGACCGCCCGCCCGCTTCTTCGCCGCGCCGCCCTCGTCGCGACAGCCGCGGTGCTCGCGGCGTGCGCCGGCGGCAGCGCGACCGTCGCGCCGGGAGCGCCGACCAGCCCGTCGTCGCTGTCGCGCGCCGAGATCGACGCGATCGTCGCCAGCCCCGACCGCAGCGACGCCGATCGCCGCAACGACGAGCGTCGCAAGCCCGCGGAGATGCTCGCCTTCATCGGCATCCGTCCCGGCATGGTCGCGCTCGACCTGAGCGCGGGCGGCGGCTACACAACCGAGTTGCTGGCGCGCGCCGTCGGGCCGTTCGGCACGGCCTACGGGCAGAGCCGCCCGCCGCCGCCGAGCCCCGCCGCCGTCGCGTCCTCGGCGCCGCCGCGGCGAACGTCGGCGATGGCGCTCGCCGAGCGAGCGAAGAAGCCGGCGGCCGCGAACATCGTCGCGGTCGTGCAGCCGTTCGAGAACCCGGCGCCTGCCGGGCGCGCGATGGCCGGGCTCGACGTCGTCACGCTGATGTTCAACTACCACGACCTGACCTACCTGCCGGTCGACCGCGCGGCCATGAATGCCGCCGTGTTCCGGGCCCTGAAGCCGGGCGGCGTCTACGTCGTCGCCGACCACTCGGGCCGGCTGGGCACCGGCATCTCGGAAGCGTCGACGCTGCACCGCATCGAGGAAGCGTTCCTGCGCCGCGAGGTCGAGGCCGCCGGCTTCAGGCTCGCCGACGAGGGCCTGTTCCTGCGCAACCGGGCCGACCCGCGCGATCGGGAGGAACCCGATCCGCCGATGCCGAAGGACGAGTTCGTGCTCAGGTTCGTGAAGCCCTGACGCGGACCTTGCGCGGCGCTGCGCGCTGCGCGGCGGCGACCGGCACGCCGGCGGCCGCCTTCACTTCCTTCAGCACGACGCTCGAGCGGATGTGGGTCACGCCCGGAAGCTTGAACGCGGTGTCGTGGAGGAACTGCTCGTAGGTCTTGATGTCCTCGACCAGCACCATGATCGTGTAGTCGGCGGCGCCGGTCGTGCTGTGGCAGCTCACGATCTGCGGACACGCGGCGACGGCGCGCTCGAACTCGCGCACGGTGTTCTCGGTGTGCTGCGTCAGGTTGACCTCGGCGAGCACGCAGAGCGCGAGGCCGACGCTTTCTCGGTCGACGCTCGCGCCGTAGCCCTTGATGACGCCGGCGGCCTCCATGTCCTTGATCCGCTTCCAGCACGGCGTCGCCGAGAGGCCGACGGCGGCGGCGAGCTGCTGCACGGTCTGGCGCGAGTCGCGCTGCAGCTCGTGGAGCAGCGACCGGTCCTTGTCGTCGAGAACGTACATCGCGTTTTGGGATGATTCGAAGAACGGTATTCTATGAACGACCGCAATCGAGGTTGAAACAGCAGCCTGTTCTCCGCTGTCTCGGTTAGATTCATCGACCGAATCACCGCTTCGACAGGGTCGCCCATGCCTGCCTCGCTCGCCCGTCCGCACTACGCCCTCGCCGACAACCTCGGCGCCGACGCCGGCACCGTGTTCCTCACCGGAACGCAGGCGCTGATCCGGCTTGCGCTGATGCAGCGGCAGGTCGACTCGGCCGCCGGGCTCGCCTCGCAAGGCTTCATCAGCGGTTACCGCGGCTCGCCGCTCGGCATGGTCGACCAGCAGGCGTGGAAGGCGGCGAAGCTGCTCGACGCGGCGGGCGTGAAATTTCTGCCGGCGATCAACGAAGAGCTCGGCGCGACGGCGGTGCTCGGCACGCAGCGCGTCGAGTCCGACCCCGAGCGCACGGCCGAGGGCGTGTTCGCGATGTGGTACGGCAAGGGCCCGGGCGTCGATCGCGCCGGCGATGCGCTGAAGCACGGAAACGCCTACGGCTCGTCGCCGCACGGCGGCGTGCTCGTTGTCGCGGGTGACGACCACGGCTGCGTCTCGTCGTCGATGCCGCACCAGAGCGATCACACGATGCAGTCGTGGCACATGCCGGTGCTCGCGCCAGCCAACGTCGCCGAGTACCTCGAGTTCGGCCTGTATGGCTGGGCGCTGTCGCGCTTCTCGGGCAACTGGGTCGGCTTCACGGCGCTCTCGGAAGTGGTCGAGAGCGGCTCGACCGTCGACCTCGACGAGACCAACATGCGCGTCGCCGCGTGGAAGAGCGCTGCCGAGGTCACGGCCGCGACCGGCTTCGTCGCGCCGGCCGACGGCCTGCATTACCGCTGGCCCGACCTGCCGTCGCTGAAGATCGAGGAGCGCCTGCACGCCAAGCTCGACGCGGTGCGCGCCTTCGCGCGCATCAACAGCATCGATCGCGAGGTCGTCGCGTCGGCGCGGGCCCGCGTCGGCATCGTGACCTGCGGCAAGGCTCACCTCGATCTGCTCGAGGTCTTCCGGCGCCTCGATATCCCGCTCGATGCGCTGGCGCAGGC